>NZ_CP043506.1:1460000-1760000 GCF_008365315.1 Acetobacter vaccinii
TACAGGCGCACAGGCAGGTCCATAAAACTGCCCAGCCCAGCAAAGGCCTCCACATCGTCTTCAAGCTGGCGGATGCGCCGTTTGTCAAAGCCCTGCTGGTGGCCAAACAGGGTAATGTTGTCGCGGCCGGTCAGGCTGGGTTGCATGCCAGCATTCAGGCTCAGTAGTGCGGCGACATGGCCTTGTATAGTCACATGGGGCGAATCCGGTAGGTAAATCCCGGCCATAACCCGCAGCAGCGTGGACTTGCCTGCGCCGTTATGGCCCACCAGCCCGACGCGCTCTCCGGCTGTTATGTGCAGGTTCAGGTCATGCAGGGCGTCCACCATGGTTGTGCCGGTCTGGCTCTGCGCCGTGCCGGACAAGCGGGACCGCCCCCAGTGGAACAGCATCTTCTTGAGCGACCGCCCCCCACTTTGAAAAATGGGGAAACGCAGGTTCAGGGTCTGAATAGTAATGGCGGCCTGTATCTGGGGGGCGGGGCAGGGCGCGCTCATACCCAGAAGGCCAGTTGTGCGCGGCAGCGGGCAAACACCCCAAGAGCCAGCGCCCAGATGGCAAGACTACTCCCCCCGGCGACCAGCCAGAGTGCCGGGCGCGGCGTATGGCCCAGCAGGGGGGTGCGCAGGATTTCCAGCATGGCGTAGCACGGGTTGTACACAAGCCACCCTCCAAGATGGCCCAGTTGCCGGGCCTCCCAGATGACAGGTGTGACATAAAACACCAGTTGCAGCACACTGCCGACAATGGGCGTGATATCGCGGTAGCGCGCGCAGGTGCAGCCCAGCAGCAGGCATAGTCCTGCACCTGTGGCCAGCCAGAGCCCAAAGGCAGGCAGGGCCAACAGCAGGGGCCAGCCCGGCCAGAGCCTGAAAATAGCAAACACGACAATGGGTACAACCATGGCGTGGGCCAGTGTCAGGGTGCAGCGTGTCAGTGTGCGAATGACCTGAACGGTATAGGGGAGCCTGACCGAGCGTATGCTGCTGGCGGCCTGCGTGAACGTGGTGCAGCTTTCCTGCACCAGCAGGGCAAGGCCGGATTGCCATAAAATAAGCGAAATTGAGAGGTAAGGCAGGTAGTCGCGCAGGACAAGATGGAACAGCTGCGAATAGATTAACCCCATGGACCCCGCCATGACCCCACTTGTCACTGTCAGCCATAACGGCCCCAGCCGCGCGCCCTGGAACTGTAGGCGAATGTCCAGCCACCCCAGGGCTGTGGCCAGCCGCCACAGGCGCAGCCCGGCCAGCAGGTCGTGGCTGGCGGCACGGGCCGGGGGTAATGCAGTGTGTAGTGGGGTGGCCGTCATGCTGTCCTGTCAGTGTGGGCGTGTGGCTGGCGGCAATGTCGGGCGGGGCAATGCTGTGGCGTTTTCTTGCACGCATCCCGCGTGGGGTGTACAGCATCGTACGGTGTTTTCATGCCAGTTTGCCAGAGTGAATTCCGGACAGGCCGGCATCCCGTTCCGTGACAAGGATCGATGAGCAGCATGCAGGCCAGACAGTCCCTTGAAAGTGGCAGGGTGCCCGGTGGCCCCCGTGGTGGCAACGCCCGGCGGATGGCGCGGGCGGCACAGGCCTGTCTGCTTTTTGGGTTCATGGCTCTGCTGTCGGCTTGTGCCAATGGCCCCGGCGGCAGTGACATGACCGTGCCGGTGGCGGAAGAAGCCGCCTATTACCGCTCCCACGCACGCACCTACTATCAGCCGCCCGGCCCGCCGGAAGACCCGTGGGGGCCGTATGTGCAGGAGGCATCACGCCGGTTTGATGTGCCGGAGGAATGGGTGCGCGCCGTTATCCAGCAGGAATCTGGCGGGCGGCTGTTCCATAACGGCCAGCTTGTGACCTCAGGCCCCGGAGCCATGGGGCTGATGCAGTTGATGCCCCCCACGTATGATGAAATGCGCAGCGCCTATAATCTGGGTGGGGATGCGTACGAACCGCACGACAACATCATGGCGGGCACGGCCTATATCCGCCAGTTGTACGATGTGTATGGTTCCCCCGGTTTTCTGGCGGCCTACAATGCAGGGCCGGGGCGGCTGGAAGATTTTATTACCCACAACCGCACCCTCCCGCGTGAGACACGCAATTATGTTGCCTCCATCGGGCGGCGTATTGCGGGCATTTCCCCCACCAACCGTTCCCAGGCTGACCTGCTGGTGGCCAGCCATGATTCCCTGACCCAGTCCTCCAAGCCCGTGCAGGTTGCCTCGCAGACGCAGGCTGTCAGGGCGGCATGGTCGGCGCGCTCCGGGGGGCAGCCTGTCAGGATGGCCGATGCCATCGGGGGGGATGAGAGTGCTGCATCGGACGATACCTCCGCTGTCAGCCAGGCGCCTTCGGGCTATGGGCGGGAGTGGCATGCTGTGCCGCGCACGTCGCGCATTGCGGGGCTGGCGGAAACGCCGTCTGATGTCAGCGCGGTCTGGGCCAAGCGGCTTGGGGCATCCCAGCAATCGGTGGCGGACACACCTTTGCAGGTGGCACAGGCGCCTGAAACAGCGGCCGATCCGGCACCTGTTCAGCCCGAATCGCATACGTTACGCCTTTTCCCTGCCGCACAGGCTGAGCCAGCACCCTTGCTGACCCGCAAGACCCGCGGGCAGGAACCGCGTGACTGGGCCATTCAGGTCGGGGCGTTTGGGTCGGTATCGCTCGCGCAGCATGCTGCGGGCGAGGCCCGTAACCGCGCCACCCAGTCATTGGGCGCGGCGCGGCCTCAGGTCGCTACGGTGCAGGTTCATAATGGCAAGCTGTATCGCGCCCGGCTGACCAATCTGTCCCACACACAGGCGCTGGACGCATGCCGCAAGCTGAGCGGTTGCATGGTTGTTGCCCCCGATTCCTCGTCCTGATCGGTACGGGTGCTTATTAAAGCGGGGGCAGGGGCCGATGGTCCCTGTTCCGTATTTCAGGGCACAGCCCTGACCTTAAAAGACTTTGAGCGCCATGATCTGCTTCGCCCGCACCATTTTTTCAGGGTGTGTGGGCGTTGGCCAGTGGTGTGTTGGTGCGGCCTGAATAGCGGTCGATAATCTGCCGTGCGGCAGCGGCGGCCTCCTGCGCGGCGGCGGTGGCGACGTCCCCCCAGTATCCGTCCAGCGAGTGGGCGGGGATGTCATGCAACTGGGTTGCAGCCCCGGCTTCCTTGCCGGTTTTGTCATGCACGGACCAGACAATTTCCACATGCTGCTGGGGGTGGCCGGTTGTGCCCACGGGGCCGTTGGTCAGCCTGACAGTGGCCGTAATGGTAAAGTCGGCCTGATCCGGACTGTTCTGCAACGTGTCGGCACTGTCGCGGAAGGCGGCGGCAAAGGCGCGGGCCAGGGCAATGTCTCCATCACCCGGCGCACCCCGGACACCGGTAAAATAGACACGGGCTGGCCTGTTCTTCAGGCTTTTGGGGTCTTTTTCCATATCCGCGGCCTGGATGCCTGTCAGGGCTGCGGCAATTCTGGGGGCGGCATCCTGCGCGACCATGGCCAACAGGCTGGCGTCCGCCACGGCCCAGCGGGCCGTGGGGATGGGCTGGCCCTGCTGCGTTGCGCGCAATGTGTTCTGCGGGGTCATGATCCGGTAGAGCGGCACCACGCTGGCCCCATGCTGCTCGGCCCTCATGTCCAGCCACCAGTCGCCCGGGCGGGTGGGCTGGGCGATGGCGGGGATGGTCTGCTCCAGCAGGGCGGTGGTGGTGCTTTTGGCCCACAGGCGGGCGCTGGCCTCAGGCAGCAGGGAGGCCATGGGGGTTGGTACGTCCAGCCGGGCAGGCAGGGCGTGGTGAGCAAGCCCCGCGTTGGGCCCACCCCGGCTGGCAAAGGGGTGCGGCACATCCAGGCACCCGGCCAGCAGCAGGAGCGTGCCCAGAAGCGGTAGTTTGTGGGAATGAGACAGAAGGCGGGCAGGCAGCGGGCGTGTCATCCGTGGGGGACCTTTGTGGCAATAGCCGAGGTCTGGTGGCCGATCTGGCCCCCGCCTGCCAGTGTGCGCCGCCGGTGGCTGAAAAACCGTTTCTCGTCCGACAGCGTATCCACGCCCAGAGCGGCCGCCCGCCCGATGCCAGCACGTTGCAGGCGGAAGACACACCACCCGGCAAGGTCAAACTGGTAATGCCCGGCCCGTGTGCCGGGGGTAAAGAAGGTTGCTGCCTGCCGGTCCACTGCCAGAATGGCCGAGCGCATGTCATCCGCTGTTTCGTAGCTTTCCTGGGCAATGCAGGGGCCAACAACGGCGTGAATATCCTGTGCCTTTGCGCCCAGTGCCACCATGGCGTCTTTTGTGGCCTCCAGCACACCGGACAGTGCCCCCCGCCACCCGGCATGGGCTGCCCCGACAATGGAGCCATCAGCGGTGCTGAACAGGACAGGCGCACAGTCGGCAGTAATGACCGTTATGGCCAGATCCGGCCTGTTGGTAACAAGGGCATCGGCCTGTGCGCCGGTGCCGGGGGCCCAGGGGTGGGTGGCTGTGAGTACCACGCGGCCATGGACCTGGGTTGCCCCCAGCAGGTGGGTGGGTTCCACCCCAAGGTGCAGGGCGACCCTGCGGCGGTTTTCAGCCAGATTTTCTGGCGTGTCGCCTGAGCGCATGGAGCAGTTGAGGCTGGTATAGGGGCCGGTGGACACCCCGCCTTCACGGGTGAAGAAACCATGCCGTGCCTGCCCCAGCAGAGGGCTGGTCAGCGGGGAAAGCCGGGGAAACGCCGGGCCTTGGGTCATGTAGCCGGTCCTTTTGTAAAGCCGGGGGGCGGGGGCAGGAAGGGGGAGGCAAGGGCCATTACCCTGAACAGGTGGCCCATTTTTTCAGGCGCGGCCAGCCTGTGGGCGCTGTCACGCAGGGTTGCGGCCTCGGCCGGGGTTGCCGTGCGGGCCAGTTGCTCGGTCCGCTCCATCAGGCCCAGACGGCGGAGGAAAGCCCCCTGTGTTTCGGTCCCGTAAACCGCAGCCCCTGCCTGCGTTGCGGCGGCGGCAAAGGCGGTAAAATCGACATGGGCTGTTAGGTCGGCCTCCCCCGCTGCTTCCAGCGGTGGGGCATGGCGGGCATGGCGCAGGGCTTGCAGGGAATCGCCTGTCAGGGTGGAGGCATGGCCATAATCAATAAACAGTCCGGCACCGGGGCTGTGGGCCAGCCGCTGGCCCAGCCACCGTGCGGTCGCCAGTGCGGGCTCGCACAGTTCCACCACGGTCTGGGGCTCCAGCGCGCGGTTGTCGGGCAGGGTCGGGGCTGCAGAGGGGGCCAGATGGAACGCACCATCGGCCACGTAACGCTCATGCCAGCCTGTGTCGGTCTGGATGAACTGGCGGATGGGTAACGCATCCAGAAATTCATTGGCCAGCAGGATCAGCGGGCCGTCAGGCAGGGTGTTGATGTCATTGTGCCAGATGGGGCTGGCATAGGGGGCCAGAGCCTGTGCCTGAGCAGCCCGCATGAGGGGTGATGTCTCGACCAGATGCACGGTCTGTGCCTGGGCCATGGCGGGCACATGGCGGGTGATCAGGCGCAGAGCATCGGCCATCAGCGTGCCCCGGCCCGGCCCGGCCTCGGCCAGGGTAAAGGACGCTGGACACCCCATGCCCTGCCAGACCATGGCGGCCCAGCCGCCCAGAAGTTCGCCAAAGACCTGGCTGATTTCCGGGGCGGTAATAAAGTCGCTCAGCAGCGGGGTGCTGGCGTAATAGCGCGCATTGGCCTGGGCCATGAAATGGTCCAGCCGCTGCGCGTGGGGGGGCAGGGCTGCCGTCATGCGCGGGGCTGGCTGCCCGGGCTTGCGGGGGTGGCCAGCGTTGCATCCGGCTCGGGGGTGCCGGTGTACAGGGGGGCGCGGCGGGCATGCACCATCAGGGCAATACCGGTCAGCAGCATGGGAATGCACAGCAACTGCCCCATGGTAATGCCCCCTGCCAGGAACCCGAGGAAGGCGTCTGGCTCGCGGAAGAATTCACAAAACGAGCGGGCACAAGCGTAGCCGACCAGGAACATACCCGCCAGAAAACCGGGCCGCTGGCGAATGCTGATCCGGCGTGAGGCAATATACAGCACCGTAAACAGCAGCAGCCCCTCGGTCAGCGATTCGTAAAGCTGCGAGGGGTGGCGCGGAATGGGGCCACCGCCGGGAAAGATCATGGCCCAGGGCAGGCTTGCCGGAGCCTCACGCCCCCAGAGTTCCCCGTTGATGAAGTTGGCCAGCCGGCCCAATCCCAGCCCGATGGGCACAGCAACGGTCACACGGTCTGCAAAGGCCAGAAAGTTGATTTTGTTCCTGCGGGTAAACAGCACCATGGCTGCAATAACCCCCAAAGCCCCACCGTGGAAGGACATGCCGCCATGCCACACTTCCACCATGGCGACGGGGTGGGTCAGGTAATAGCTGGGCTGGTAGAACAGCACGTATCCCAGCCGCCCGCCCAGCAGCACCCCCAGGGTCACCCATGTCAGAAAGTCATCAGCCTGTTCGGGCGTGGCCACGCGTGGGGCCAGCACTGCCAGCCTGCGGAGCAGGATAACCCCCAGCACAATGCCGGTAATATAGGACAGCGCGTACCATCGCACGGCCAGTGGCCCGAAATGCACCAGCACCGGGTCAAACTGTGGAAACATCAGAACAGGAAGCATGGTCGGGTGTCCGCGGCCAGGGGTCAGTAATAAGGGTGGGGGGTGGCAAGATAGTCCTGCACGTAGCGTCTGACACCCTCTTCCAGCGTTGTGAAGCGGCCAGTGTACCCCGCAGCCCGCAGGCGTGTCAGGTCGGCCTGGGTGTAGGACTGGTACTGGCCGTGCAGGCTTGGGGGCATGTCCACAAATTCCACCCGGCGCTCGCAGCCTGCGGCATCGCAGACGGCATACGCCAGGTCCAGATAGGTGCGGGCCACGCCGGTGCCGCAGTTGAACAGCCCGGATACGTCAGGCGTGTCATAGAGCCAGAGCATGATGTCCACCACGTCCTGCACCCATATGAAGTCGCGCGCCTGCATACCATCTGCCAGATCGGGCCTGTCGGAGCGGAATAGCCGTGCGGGCTGGCCCGACCGCACCTCATCATACTTGACCTTGACGACCGAGAGCATGCGGCCCTTGTGATATTCATTAGGGCCATAGACGTTAAAGAACTTGAGCCCGGCCCACTGGGGTGGTGTGGGGCCACCATTATGCGCCTTGGCTACAACCTGACGGTCAAAAACATGCTTGGACCAGCCATACAGGTTGAGCGGGTGCAGGGTGTCCAGCAGGCTCGGGTCGTCGGAAAACTGTTCGGGCTTGTCCGCAGCCCCGTAGGTTGCGGCGGAGGAGGCGTAAACAAACCGTGTGCCGGTATGGGTGCACCACTTCCATAATGTCTGCGACAGGGCGACATTGGTCTGCCACACTAGGTCACCATCACGTGCGGTGGTTTCGCTGATGGCCCCCATGTGGAACACCGCCTCGGCCCCGCTGAGCGTGTCGAGGAAGGCAGGCAGGGTATGGGGGTCAATGACCCTGACGGGCGGGTGGCCCGCAATATTGCGCCATTTTCCCTCCGTGCCCAGCCAGTCGACAATCACAGTATCCTGCCCTCTGGCAACCAGCGCCGCCTGAAGGCACGAGCCGACGAACCCGGCCCCACCAGTAATGATGATCATGGCGCGGGAGTATAGGGGCTGGGCCTGTTCCCTCCAAGTCGCTTCGGGCAGGGCGGTGTGCGGCGTGGTAGCCAGGGGGCGCGTATTTGCCTAGCATGCAGTCTGTTATGACACTTATGGAGCAAGGTGGATCATGAGCAGCGAAATTACAGTGGTGGCCATTCTCAAAGCCCAGCCGGGCAAGGAAGCCGCCGTGGCCCAGGCCATGGCAGACTGTGTGGCCCCGACCCTGACCGAGACAGGCAACAGCCTGTATGTGCCCAATCAGGACCTTGATGACCCTCAGAGCTTTGTTTTTGTAGAGCGTTGGGCCAGCCGCGCCGCGCTGGAGTCCCACCTGCAAACCCCGCATTTCAAACAGCTTGCCGCCACGCTGGAAACCCTGCTGGCTGAACCGCTGAAAGTGCATATTCTCCAGCCCGTTCCCGGTGCCTGAACCCTATGGGCGGGCCATGCGAGTGGCCTGCCCTGTTCCTGGTGGCATTGACGGGCATAATAAAGACATAGTGGCTGTCTACAGGGCGGCCAGTAAAAGACTGTATGCGCCTGCAACGGCACAGGCAGGCATGGCGCAGGAAGAAGAGGTGCGTTGTGGTGGGGGACAGGGGGCTACAGGCAGCCTGTATGGCGTTGCTGCTGGGGTTGGGCGCGTGCTCGACCACGCCGGTTCAACCTGCTTATGACGCTGCGGCCCAGTACCGCTCGGCCGCAGACCCGGCGGCCTATAGGGCACCCGGCCCTGCCGAAGACCCGTGGGGCCCTTATGTGCGTGAGGCCGCAGGGCGTTTTGCCATACCGGATAGCTGGGTGCGTGCCGTCATGCATCAGGAATCCGGCGGGCATCAGTATCTGCATGGACAACTGACAACATCATCCGCCGGGGCCATGGGTCTGATGCAGCTTATGCCTGCCACCTATGCCGACCTGCAAAGTCAGTATGGCCTGGGGGATGACCCCTATAATCCGCACGACAATATCATGGCCGGGGCGGGGTATATCCGCCAGATGTATGACCGCTATGGCTCCCCCGGCTTTCTGGCCGCCTATAACGCCGGGCCTCAGAGGGTGGATGATTATCTGTCGTCCGGCCGTGCCCTGCCGGATGAGACGGTCAATTACGTTGCCGCCATTTCCCCCCATCTGGGTGACAGCGTAGCCAGTGGCGTGCCGTCGCGCGGGCGTGTTGTTGTGGCGTCTGCAACCCCGGCGGTGGCCTATGGGGCCGCTGCGGGGGCAGGGGATGGGGGTGTTAACGACTATGCCCGCACCGACCTGACCCGCACAGCCGATGGCTGCCTGCGGAATGCCGATGCCGCCTATGACCCCTCCACCCCCTGCCTGATGGACCGTGACACCCCCCACCCCGACCCCGACCCTGTGAGCCAGCCTGTGCAGCAGGTGGCTATGGCGGATATGCCCGCCATAGCTCCGGTGCGGACATTGGGGCAGGCGGCGGCTTTCCGGCCTGTGTCCCTGTCCTCCGCTGTGACGGGCACCGTGCAGGTGGGGGCATTTGCCTCCTACGCCGAGGCCCAGAGTACGCTCGATTCGGTGCGGGGTCTGCTGGCGGCCCATGCCCTCAAGGTGCGGCCTGCGGTGCGGCAGGCCTCGGTGTCGGGGCGGCAGTTCTATCGCGCCCAGTTTGAGACCGCACAGGACACAGGCCCGGCTGACGTCTGCCTTGTCCTGCGTGCGCGCTCTCTGCCCTGTATTCAGGTGCGAGGGGGCTGAGGGCTCAGGCTACGGCTGACAGCCCCGCGCAATGGTCTTGCGGCCTTATGTTGGGCAGTCGCAGGCTTCTGGGCCGCTATTATTGCGGGTTGCTGGCCTTATAGGCGTCGTTCAGGGCGTGCAGGATGGTATCATCCGGGTCGCCCAGAGGCATCTGGTACACTTTGCCGCCTATGGTGCTGGACAGGAGCCCCCAGGCTTTGTGACCGTCTTCGGTGAAGATGACCTCTAGCTGATTGTTCCCACAATTATGCGGCTCGCACAGGTTGCCGACCCGATAGTGCTTGCCCCCAATACTGAGCGGGGTGGTGGGGGTTGAGGTAGCATGTGGCAGCGCCGCCCATTCAGGCAGCTTGACCATGCTCTGATAGGCTTTTGCAAATTTTGGGTTGCGGGCAATGGCGTCTGTATAGCTGGCCAGGTCGGGGGCTGCTGTGCTGGTTGCTGCCGGTTTGTCGGCGGCCCAGAGGGGGGTGGCCATGCCAGAAAGAAGCAGGGTGGTCAGGCCAAGCAGGACAGGGCGCATGGGGTGTTCCGTTCTGGTTTGTGTGCGGCGCAGCCTTGGCGGACCGCACAGGATGGGACTGCAGTTTACAAAGCCTGACCCTGGCTGGTGGTTGCGCCGGGTGTGACTGAAACTGCACCGAGGTCCCTCACGATAGGGTATTGTCCTCCTCTGGCCCATGCTCTGTGGCGTGGGGGAGGTCTGCTGGTAACGGGCAGCCTGAGTGTGGGGCTTTCTGCCCGGACCGCCAGATCCTTTAGCCACCGTCCTGAAAGTGAATCTCGCGTGACTCGGGTATTTCAGGGGAGCTTGTGGGGGGCTGGCAGGGGAACATGGGCGTATGGGTCGGGTCAGCGGCATCGGGTTGCGTTGCGGCGGTGTCCATCATTGTCCGTGGGCCGCCCTGACCCAGTCCAAACTGTGACATGGTCTGCCGCAGGCCCATGCCCGCGACCATGCCGCCTACGCCGCCCATGCCGGGCACGGCACGGGCAGCCATGGGGGCCATTTGCCCAAGACCGCTGCCAAAGCTCTCGGTAATGCTACCGTGCATGCCTGAACGGGGTGTCGTGCGCTGGCAGGTGGACTGGGCGTCTTCCTCCGGTTTGGAGTGGCACCCTGCGGTGGCAAGGCAGGCTGTCAGAAAAGCGAGTGTCAGTGTGCGTGCTGTCATGGAAAGCCTTGCAGGAGCATGCTGTCCCGCCAAGGGGGCGGGCACAAGGCTACACCATAGCTGGGCGTATCAACTTGCACAGGGGGTGTTCTGCATGGCGGAGGGGGGCTGAACAGCAGCCAGCACAGTGCCGGGCCGAAGCGTAAGACAAGCAGATGACATATTCCGCAAAAGGGAATTTTCTGCTTGCTTAAGGCGCTTTATTTTTTTTAGGAAAGTTTGGCGCACCCGAAAGGACTCGAACCTCTAACCCCCAGATTCGTAGTCTGGTGCTCTATCCAGTTGAGCTACGGGTGCGCTGTGAGGCGGTTTCTATGCCAACGAGGGGGAGGCGGCAACCCCTAAAATTCATTTTTTTGAATTTTTTTATCGGGATTATGAAAAATCCCCAGAAAGCCGCCATTTCTGAGGGGTTCTTTTTTAGTCCTCGCCCATAAAGTTCTTCCAGCTCCGGCTTTGCGGGCGGTGCAGGGTGACATGGGCACGGCAATTTGGGGTGCCATAAACACCTTCAAACACGGCTCCGTTCGGGTGGGCCTCAAAAACAAGGGGGAGGGGCTGTTTGCGTGCGTCTTGAAGCACAAGCTGGGCATGGTAGTGCTGGCGGGCCTTGTCGGGCACACCCCGCAGGACCAGGGTGCCGGTTTCAGGCACAAAAATCATACGCCCGTCCTGAATCTGCATGAGCGACGTGCCTTCTGTGGGGCAGTCAGTGCCCTGATCACGGACCAGCGTGCCTATCCAGTCTCCATACGGGTCTTCTGCTGCGGACTCTTCCGCCCTGACCGGGTGGGGGGCTGCAACACCTGCCAGAAAAAGGGTGCTCAGCAGGCCGAGGGCTTTCAGGCGGGCTGGGGTCATCGTCTGTTCTCCTTATACGGGCGGGGACTGTGCGTGGGCTGGGGCAGGCAGGCAAGCCGTGCTGTGGGCTGGCTGCCACGCGGGTATGGTTTTATTGGGGTGACGGCGGCCACCCATGGCTTTATATCCGCCTGTAGATATGATCATCCGGCGTTACGCGCGCCAGATGTTGCCCCGCAAGACAACCCCCCGTGGTGTTGACCAGAAAGACCAGTAGCCCATGCTCGAAGCCACTTCGCCTGTTTCTCCTGTCGCGTTGGATGAAACCCTGCACCAGGATCGTATCCTGATTCTGGATTTTGGCAGCCAGGTGACGCAGCTTATTGCGCGCCGCGTGCGTGAAAGTGGCGTGTACTGCGAAATCTGGCCCTTTACCGCAACAGCAGAGCGTATCCGTGGTTTTGCACCGCGCGGCATTATCCTGTCCGGTGGTCCGGCCAGCGTGAATGGCCCCGATGCCCCGCGTGTGCCTGATGTGGTGTTTGAGCTGGCAGTGCCGGTGATGGGCATCTGCTATGGCCAGCAGGCCATGTGCAAGCAGCTTGGCGGGCAAGTTGAAAGTGGTGACCACCGCGAATTCGGCCGTGCGTTTGTTGATATTGTGGAAGACTGCGCCTTGTTCCGCGGTGCGTGGTCACGCGGTGGGCGTGAGCAGGTGTGGATGAGCCATGGTGACCGGGTGACAGCCCTGCCGCCGGGTTTCCGCACGGTTGCTGTCAGCGAAGGGGCACCTTTTGCTGTTATCGCTGATGAAGGGCGCAGGCTGTATGGCGTGCAGTTCCACCCCGAAGTGGTGCATACCCCCCACGGCGCAGCCCTGCTGCGGAACTTCACGCATGATGTGGCCGGGTGCTCTGGCACATGGACCATGGCTGGCTTCCGCGATATGGAAATTGCCCGGATCAAGGAACAGGTTGGCACAGGCCGGGTCATCTGCGGTCTGTCCGGCGGGGTTGATTCCTCCGTTGCGGCAGTGCTGATCCACGAAGCCATTGGCGACCAGTTGACCTGCATCTTTGTTGACCACGGCATGCTGCGCGCGGGCGAGGCGGAGGAGGTTATCCGCACCTTCCGCGGCCAGTTCAACATCCAGCTTGTCCACCGTGATGCGTCCGACCTCTTCCTGTCCGCCCTTGATGGCGTGACCGACCCTGAAATCAAGCGCAAGACCATTGGTCGCCTGTTTGTGGAAGTGTTTGAGGAAGAAGCAACCAAGCTGGGCGGCGCGCAGTTTCTGGCGCAGGGTACGCTGTATCCGGATGTTATTGAAAGCGTCAGCTTTACGGGTGGGCCGTCTGTTACCATCAAGTCGCACCACAACGTGGGTGGCCTGCCCGAACGTATGAATATGAAGCTGGTCGAGCCCCTGCGCGAACTCTTCAAGGACGAAGTGCGTGCCCTTGGGCGGGAGCTGGATATTCCCGAAAACATTGTCGGGCGTCATCCTTTCCCTGGGCCGGGGCTGGCCATTCGTATCCCCGGTGCCATCACGCGCGACAAGCTGGACCTGCTGCGCAAGGTTGATACCGTCTTCTTGGAAGAAATCCGCGCGGCCGGCCTGTATGATGCCATCTGGCAGGCTTTTGCAGTGCTGCTGCCCGTCCGCACGGTGGGTGTCATGGGTGATGGCCGGACATACGACCAGGCCTGTGCCCTGCGCGCCGTGACCAGCACGGACGGCATGACAGCGGATGTCTATCCGTTTGACATGAGCTTCCTCAACCGTGTGGCAGGCCGTATTGTCAACGAGGTGCGTGGTATCAACCGCGTGACCTATGACATTACGTCCAAGCCGCCGGGCACGATCGAGTGGGAATGATCCAGAAATACAAATGATTGTTTTTTTAGGAAAAATACTGAAAAAACAATCATTTATCCTGCGTCATCAAGGATAGTCTTCATGGTATCGGCGGCTTGAAGCCGCCGATACCATGACTGGGCCTGTGGCCTCATCGTGGTCTTTGCTTGCCAACGAGAGCCACCGCCATTTTGGCCAATAACTGAAGACAAAACTGTCCCTTAGAGTCATGCCGATGGCAGCTAAAGGCCAGTTCGAACATGCTATTGCGTCTATCTCGATGCATGAGACGGCTTTGCCGCCATATCTCTTCCATGTAACCCTCATATGGTGGAATGGCGGTGGACACGTGCTCTGCGGATGGCCTGCTTACGCGTTTGCCAGCTTTGGGTGCAGAAGGAGCGTTTCGGGGGCTATTGCCTCTTTTGGCAAAAGCGTGTGGTCAGAGAGCACGTCTCTAAAAATGTCCCACGCTTCCGACGTCCTTAGCCGTGCCCCTTGTTTAGCCAATGTGCCGATGTTCCGTGATGAGACTGACCGAACGAGATCGCCGAACGTAAGTAGAGTGTCGGGCAACCGGATCGGCATTTTGCGAAATACGCTTATCGCCAATAAGGCGGCCAGGATGGCGCTCCACCAGCCCAAACCTAAAGCCATGGCCGCTACCGGCAGGGCAGGGATTGCCACCAGTGCGACACAGCCCCAGCAGGAGATAAAATGCCCTGGAGGACGGAGCCCGCAGTCTTCCTTTATGATACGCAGCAACTCTTGCACGCGAAGATCTGAAAGTGCGGAAAGAGACGTTCCGGGTCGTAAGGTGGTGGCTATCCGGGGCTGGATGGCGCGACGTAGCCGATAGAAGGTCATTGCTGTTGCACAGTTTCCCGCAAAACTACTGGCTGGCAGGCGGGCCTTAACAAGCTCGAATAAATCACCAACAGTCCGGCAATGGCTGAGGTCACAGTCAGACAGTCGGAAGCCAAAAGCGCCTTCAACATCTTCGATCAAGTCTATATCGTCAAAATCACCTTGCAGGCCCAGAGATGATGACATCATCCGCTCTTTCAGTTCGAGAATAGCATAACGCCTGCTTTAAATATGCGTTCCTGAAGAGGGCGTTGTCGATGGCAATTTCCTCCTTGTTACGCGGGCCAGATGTCCGAGCATGACCGCGTCTGTGCCACGATGGCTTCAAGTGCCCCCTTTGGGCGAGATGTCTTCGCTGATGACGGCAATGGCGTCAGGTCTGGCCAGCAAGCTTCGTAAGCGGATGATGCCTGCTCATCTCCCACATAATCATGTCGTGTGATTCGGATAGTTCAGCGACGGGAATATTGGCACGGTCGGTGTTCATGTTCTCGCTTCTATAGGCAAAGCTCATGACACCCGTTTTATTGAGTGCCGTGACCATGAAACGCCGTAAGGCGAAAGCGGCAGTCGTATTGCCATGTCAAAACCATAGGTCACCTTCCGGTAACAAGGCACCAGTGCTGTTGTGTCGAGAGGAAGGTAAAGCTGCTTTTGGCTCTATGGTCTCACTAAAAAACCGAGCGGGGCTCTGATTGGCGGCCCCTGCCAGGAGCAGGCCACGCCAGCCCGAAGGGTTTCGCAAGTGGCTCTCATTTCCCTTGGTCAATGCATTTATACAGTATATATATAGGTCTTCAACCGTGTGCTTACGTATTAACCGCGATTCCTATTAATGGACTGTAACAATGTCTTCAAAATTCTTTTTTAAAACTGTCAGTTCTATTTGTGCACTGTCTTCATTATGTTTCCTCGCGGGATGCACAAACTGGGTAAAACCCGGTACCGGGCCTGGTGAATTGAACGCCGCCACGACCCATTGTGAGGCTGTCTCTTATGCGACATTGCCGGTCAATACTGTTTCCAACATGCAGTTTGGCTCTAACTATGCCGAGCGCGATAAGTGCGAGAAAAACAGCCCTAATGGCTGCGTTAAAAGAGATGGCCGTTATTACGCGGTCATGCAGACATCCCACGATACCAACAGCTATGGTCGCTCGACCATATTCCGTGACTGCATGGTCCAGAACGGTTGGCATGATGAGTGAGCGTAATTCTGCTTTTCCCTGATTATTAGGGAGAGTTTTTATCTCCCTCTGAAAAATCTGTGTGTGTTACAGTCCCTCCAGTGTGCTGCCGGCCGGATTATAGGCAGCATATTGGGGAGCTGGCGGCAGTCATGCCTGCCTGTGTGTGCCGCAGCGGGCTTGAGGGCGAGGTCCTGGTGCCGCCCCTTATTGTGTATTTTCCCAAATGTTACAGAACTGTGGCGAGGGCACGCAGGTGGTTGGCGTGCCATGGTCTGGGCGTTAAAGCCTGATCTGTCGTGCTGCGCGTGACGGAAAGGGAAACAGGGTGCGGTTTGTTCAAACTTTTGATGTTTCAACCTTTGCGGACAGTTTCATCAGTCTGCTGGGAGCGTTTGTGCTGGGCACGCTGATCGGGGCGGAGCGGCAGTACAGGCAGCGCACGGCGGGTGTTCGCACCAATGCGCTGGTGGCTCTTGGTGGTGCGGCCTTTGTGGACCTTGCCCAGCGGATCGCGGGGGATGTCGAGTCCCTGCGTGTGATTGCCTATGTCGTGTCTGGCATTGGCTTTCTGGGTGCTGGGGCCATTATTAAAGAGGGCACCAATGTAAGGGGCATGAACACGGCCGCAACGCTTTGGTGCTCGGCGGCGGTGGGGGCCTGTGCAGGCAGCGACATGCTGGCCGAAGCTGTGTTGCTGACGTTTTTTGTGATTGCGGGTAACACGCTGCTGCGCCCGATTGTGCGGGCTATCAACCGCACACCTGTCCAGACCGAAACCCTTGAAAACGGCTACCAGATCAGGTTGGAAACCCATTATGATGATTGCCGCCGTCTTGCGGGGGAACTGGAGGATAAACTGCTGGAGCGTGGCTATGCCATGCGTACAGTCTCCTTTGTCCGTGATGAGGACGAGACTGATCTTTGCACCGCGTTGCTGACTCTGCTGCCGTGTGAGGATGCACCGGCGGGTCTGAATGATATTGTCGCCAGCCTGCTGG
The DNA here is from genome assembly GCF_008365315.1 of Acetobacter vaccinii. NCBI lineage: Bacteria > Pseudomonadati > Pseudomonadota > Alphaproteobacteria > Acetobacterales > Acetobacteraceae > Acetobacter > Acetobacter vaccinii. Next base: position 1,476,242 of record NZ_CP043506.1, read on the forward strand.
CGGATGAGGCTGTGGAATCTGCATCCTGGCAGATGAATACGGACGGCTGATCGCCCTCATGCCCCTGGGGTAGCGGTGTGCTGCCCCAGGGGTGTCGGTTTTAGCGGGTGGCGTTGTTGATTGACCCGGCCACAATGGCCGAAATCACGCCTGTTGCAATGGCGGTCAGCAGGAACTGGTCGCCCGTGCGTACCCAGCGGTACCCGTAAGGGGGCGCATAAAGGCCGGGGTAGGACTGCCAGTTGTTAACCCAGGGGGCGCTGCCCCAGTAACGGTCACCCCGACGCCAGTTGCCTCCGGGCGGGGGCGGTGGGGGCTGCCGCCGCCAGCCGCCGCCGGGGCCACCCCCCGGGCGGCCACCACCATGCCAGCCATGATCCCGTGGGCCACCACCATACCCACCTGGGCCACCCGGTCCACCGGGGCCGCCAGGACCACCCGGGCCACGTTGGGCAAATGCTGCCAATGGCGCCATGCCAAGACAACCTGCCAGAAGCAGTGCGACAGCTTTTGTGTTCACGCGATACCTCCTTGGGACATTCTGGCCGCGGCCAGTCATCAACTCCTGGATTATAAGGCATTTCAGGTGACGAAAATACGGCGATCCGCACGCCCCCTGTTTTTGTGTAACGTGCGGGTCAGCCTGCGTGCAGGAAACAGCCTGGTTCGTGGTCGTTGACCATACCGATTGCCTGCATCCAGGCGTACACGGTCACGGGGCCGACAAAGGTGAATCCACGTGCCTTCAGAGCCGCCGCCAATATGCGCGAGTGCGGGGTCTGACTGGGTGGCGGGCTTGTGGCCGGTATGGTCTGGGGGGCAGGGGCCATGGACCAGACAAGCTGTGCAAAATCCTCGCCCTGTTCTTGCATGGCAACCCAGGCGCGGGCGTTGGTGATGGTGGCGGCAATCTTGCCGCGTGAGCGTATGATGCCTGCATCCATAACCAGCCGTGCTTCATCCTCCGGTGTCAGCCGTGCGACGGCGTGAGGGTCGAAGCCGCAAAAGGCGCGGCGGAAGTTCTCGCGTTTTTGCAGCACGGTGTTCCATGACAGGCCGGACTGAAAACTCTCCAGTAACAGCATTTCCCACAGCAGGCGGCTGTCGCGTGTGGGGCGGCCCCACTCGGTGTCATGGTACTGGCGCATCAGGGCGTTGCTTTGCGCCCAGTGACAGCGCTGCCGGGGTGGCTCAGGGGCGGCGCTGGTCATCGGTGCGGATAAAGGCAAATTGTGCGCCACCGTCCATGTCGGGCCGGGGGGCGCGTTCCTTGCCGTAGTATTCGGCTACAGCGCGCAGGGCGGGCATGGCGGTGCGGTCGTTATGCAGCAGGCCAAGCAGGGCGCGCACCCGCAGGGCGTGCTCATCACTGGCCAGGCTGTAATAAATGGTGCGGGATTCGCGCCGTGTGGCAACAATTTCCGCCCGGCGGAGGGTGCCTAGCTGCTGGCTCAGGGTTGGCTGGCCAATGCCGGTGCAGGTTTCCAACTCCCCCACAGCTAGGGGGCCGTTGCGCAGCAGGGCGTCCAGAATGACAAGCCGTTGTGGCTGGGCAAACAGTTTCATCTGTTCAACCAGCAGGCGGGCGGTCTCGACAGACAGGGCACTCATGCCTGCGTATCCTTTTGCAGGGTCATGAACCAGCAGGGGCCAGCCTGTGCCACAGCGTCCTGCGTCTGGCTGGGGGGCAGCATGACAGGCGCACCGGGTGTCCAGCCCTCGGGGGTCAGCACATCGCCCTTTTCCACGCGTTGCAGGGCGGCCAGCATACGCAGCATTTCGGCTGCCGAGCGGCCAATGGTCATGGGGTACCATGTCATGGCCCGCACAATCCCCTGCGGGTCGATAAAATAGGTGGCCCGGATCGTGGCGCTGTTGCGCGCGGTGCTGTCGAGCATGCCATAGGCGATGGCAATGGCCATGGAGGGGTCCTCCACCACGGGGAAGGGAATACGCACATCAAAGCGCTCCCTGATGGCATCCACCCAGGCCAGATGGGTAGGCAGGCTGTCCACCGACAGGCCGACAAGGGCGCAGCCCATGGCGGCAAAGTCTGGCTCTGCCTTGGCAAGGGCTATGAATTCGCTTGTGCAGACAGGCGTGAAATCCGCAGGGTGGGAGAACAGAATAACCCACCGCCCCCGTAATGCGCTGAGGGTAAGGGTGCCTTGCGTGGTGCGGGCCACGAAGTCGGGGGCGAGGTCTCCGATCTTCACTGGGGCCTGTTGGGTGGCGGCTGCGGTGCCGGGGGTGGGAACAGTGTCGTGCATAGGGATTTTCTTTACGCGAAGACATTATCTTGACGCAAGATGGTTTCATATTTAGTGAAAGTGAATATTCATTTTTACTTTAAGTTAGAAACCTTGGGAGTCCCACCATGTCCGAGTCTGCCCTTGCAGCCGCTACAGCCCGGATTGAAGCGGCCCTGACCACACCGCAGGCGCGGCCCTGTGTGCGCAGTTTTTTTGACCCTGCCACCTTTACCGCCAGCCATGTCGTGCATGACCCGGAGACCGGGGAGGCCGCGGTTATTGACAGTGTCATGGATTATGACCCGGTGTCGGGCCGTACGGATTATCGCTCTGCCCAGCAGATTGTGGACTATGTGCAGCGCGAAAAGCTGACGGTTGTCTGGCAGCTTGAAACCCACGCCCATGCCGACCACCTCTCCGCCGCCCCGTGGCTGCGCGACCAGCTTGGCGGGCGTATTGGGATCGGGGCTGATATTGTACGGGTGCAGCACACGTTTGGCTCTATTTTCAACGCGGGCACGGGTTTTGCCCGGGACGGATCACAGTTTGACCACCTCTTTACGGATGGTGAGTGTTTCAAGCTGGGTGCGCTGGACTGTATTGCCCTGCACGTACCCGGCCACACCCCTGCCGATATGGCCTTTGTGATCGGGGATGCCGCCTTTATTGGCGATACGTTGTTCATGCCCGATTATGGCACGGCCCGCGCGGATTTTCCGGGTGGGGATGCCCGTATGCTGTTCCGCTCCATCCGCCGCCTTCTCAGCCTGCCAGGGCAGACACGGCTGTTTCTGTGCCACGACTACAAAGCCCCCGGCCGCGATACCTTTGCCTGGGAAACCACCGTTGCCGCTGAAAAAGCAGGGAACATCCACGTCCATGATGGTGTGGAGGAAGACAGCTTTGTGACCATGCGTACCACGCGTGATGCCGGGCTTTCCCTGCCAACGTTGATCATGCCGTCCGTGCAGGTCAATATGCGGGCGGGGCACCTGCCAGAGCCGGAGAGCAATGGCGTCAGCTATATCAAGATTCCCGTTAATCGTTTCTGATATATCCCGCTTTCCCGTTTTCCGTTTGGTCGGTTCTGCCCATGTTGCTGTCGTCTGTGTTTCATCTCGGTCTGGAAGCGCTGTCCGGGGCGCTTGTAGGGTTTACCCTGGGGCTGATCGGTGGTGGCGGGTCCATCCTTGCTGTGCCGTTGATGGTGTATGTGGTGGGTGTTGCCGACGCCCATGTGGCCATTGGGACCAGTGCGCTGGCGGTGGCCATCAACGCTCTGGCAGGGCTGGTGCAGCATGCCCGCAAGCAAACGGTAAAATGGCGTTGCGCGGCCATTTTTGCCTCCTGCGGGGTGGTGGGGGCCTTTCTGGGGGCCGGGCTTGGCAAAAGCATGGATGGCAGACGGCTGTTGCTGCTTTTTGCGATATTGATGGTTGTTGTGGGCGTACTGATGCTGCGCGGGCGCAAGAACATGGGCACCCCCGGGGCAAGCTGTAACCGGCATAATGCTGGTAAGGTTATGGCCTACGGGCTGGGCACGGGGGCGCTGTCAGGTTTTTTTGGGATTGGCGGCGGGTTTCTGATTGTACCGGGGCTTATGGCGTCAACCGGCATGCCCATTATTAATGCTGTCGGAACATCGCTTGTCGCGGTCTCGGCTTTTGGTTTTAGCACCGCGCTAAGCTATACGCTGTCCGGGTTTGTGGACTGGCAACTGGCGGTGCTGTTTATTATCGGCGGTGTGGTGGGCAGCACTGTGGGCACACGGGCTGCTCATGGCATGGCGGGGTCTGCGGGCAGGCTGACTGTGCTGTTCTCTGGGGTTATTTTTGTGGTGGCAGCCTATATGATCGCCAAAAGCTTACAGCTTATCTAAAGATCAAAAGTTTTTGGTGAAGCTTTTTTCAAAAAGCTTCAGGGAATGTCACCTTTTTGAAAAAATGACACCCAAAAACTTTGATTCTTTTTTGCCAAATAGCCTTGGAGCACTAACTGCCTGCTGAGGCCAGAGGAATGGCCGGGTCAGCATCATGATTGGCCTTGCGGGCAGCCTCCAGTGCTGTGTGCAGTTGTGAAAAAATGGCGTTTTGGCCAACGGCGTTGACAATCCCGTGCCGCTCCATATCCGCCAGGGCATACGGGGCTACCCGCCCGAAAAAGACCTGAATCCCGGCCTCATGGAGGGTGCTGATAACCGCCCGCACGGTGCTGGCAGCAGAATAGTCAATATCCGTAATGGCGCTGCAATCCACCACAACACAGTGGACAGGGCTGGGGGCTGTGGTGGTCAGCAGGGTAATGTCGCGGGCAAACAGGGCGCAGTTGGCGTAAAACAGATCGGCTGAAAAACGGTAGAGGATAATCCCCGGTTCGGTCTGTGCGCCGGGGTGTACGGGTTCGGTTTCCAGCGCACCCGACGCAGCATCGGGTCGTAGCACCATGGTGTGGGGCCGGTAGCTGTGGTGCACATGCCGGAACAGCGACAGCGCCAGAGCGATGAAGATACCTTGCTCCACCCCAATCCCAACCACGCTCACGGCGGTGGTCAGGGCCAGCCAGAACTCGCCGGGGCTTTCCTTGCGGATGGCCCGCAGGGCGGCCACATCCACCATGCCCACCGCAACACAGAACACCACAGCCGCCAGAATACAGCGTGGCAGGTAGTGGAGCGGCATGCTCAGAAACAGCAGCACACACAGGGTTACAGCCGCATGGACCAACTGCGCCCGCTGGCTTGTGGCCCCGGACCGCACAGCCATGGCCGTCAGGGCCGGGCTGCCGTTAACCGTAAAGGCACCGCTGAGCCCCGCGGCGGCATTGGCGGCGCAGAGGCCCAGAATATCCCTGTTTTCATCCGCAGCACTGCGGGGGGTGTCGGCAAAGGCGCGGGCTGTGGCCGCACTTTGGGTAATAATCACAAACACGCAGGAGGCCGAAACCGGCAGCAGGGCCACAAGGTCGTTCCAGCTTATCCAGGGCAGGGTGAGTGTTGGTAGCCCGCCAGAAACCTGCCCCAGAGTAGGGATTCCTAAATGGGACAGGGGTAAAACCCAGCCCAGCCCCATGCCCATGATGATAATGGCCAGCGTGATGGGGATATGGGGCCAAAGCGCCTGCCCCACCAGCAGCACGGCGCAAACGACCGCAGACAGCAGGCATTCCAGCCCATGGGCATGGGGCAGCATGGGGATGAGGGCGGCAATCTGGTAGGCCGGGTTGTGGCTGTCTGGGTGCAGCCCGGCCATATCGTACACCATGGTCAGCCCCACCTGCACGCCAGCACCGGCCAGAAACCCTACCAGCACCGTGCGGGACAGAAAGTCAGCCAGAAACCCCAGCCGGAACAGGCGGGCGGTGAGCAGGAACCCGGCGTTCAGCAGGGTCATGGCGCAGACAAGGGTGATGTAATGGGGGCTGCCTTCGGGCGCCATTTGGGAAATGGCGCTGGAAAAAATGGCGGCTGTGGCAGAATCCGCCCCTACAACAAGGTGGCGTGAGGAGCCAACACACGCAAAGGCCACAAGGGGCAGCAGCACGGTGTAAAGGCCGGTGACGGCGGGCATGCCCGCAATGCGGGTATAGCCCAGCACGCGGGGGATGTTCATGGCGGCCAGGGACAGTCCTGCCAGTATGTCGCGCCGCACGCTGGTGGGCGACCATAGTTGGGAATCAGACACCCTGTTTGCACATCCGCCGCTGTTTTGCCGGTGGGCAGGGGGTGGTATGGCCCCTTGCCATTTGGGGGCAGGATGTAACATTTCCTTCTTTTTGCAAAGGATATGCCATGACTGTGACAGTCTATCACAACCCGTCCTGCGGCACGGCCCGCTCTGTGCTGGAACTGGTGCGCAATGCCGGGATCGAGCCAGAGGTTATCCAGTATCTCAAAACCCCGCCGACCCTGGCGGAGCTGGAAGCTCTGGTGCGTCAGGGGCCAGCCACCGCGCATGACCTGCTGCGGACAAAGGAAAAACTCTGTGCTGAACTGGGACTGGACCAGCCCGGCGTGACGGATGCCGCCATCCTGCAGGCCATAGCTGCCAACCCGGTGTTGCTGAACCGGCCTGTTGTGGTGTCACCCAAGGGGGTCAAGGCCTGCCGCCCGGCGGATACCGTGCTGTCGCTGCTGCCCTGACACAAAAAACGGGGTGCCCGCACAAGGCACCCCGTCTGATGGTCGCAGGCTGTTACGCCGGAGGGGGACCCCGATGGGGCACCCTCCAGCGGTTATGGGGTCAGGCGGCTGTGCCGGAGTTGACCAGATAATCCATGATCCTGCGCGAGAAAGCGTTGACGTCCTTGGGGGCCTCCCCACTCTGGATGCTGGCGACATCAAGCAGGATCTGGGCCAGGGTGGCGATGTCCTCACCAGCCTGCGCACGGGCCACCAGAGTGTGCATGAGCGGGTGGCCGGGGTTGATTTCCAGCACCGGCGCTGTTTCAGGCATGGCCTGACCGCTGCGTTCCATCAGCTTGCGCAGTTGCAGGTCTGGCCCGCCTTCGGCAGCGCTCAGCACCATGGCGCTGGATACCAGCCGGTCGGTGGCGCGGACATCGGACACGCTCTCACCCAACGCGGTTTTCAGCGCGGGCAGCAGGGTGTCCATATCGGCCTTCTGGGCGGCGGTTTCTTCCGGCGCGCCAAATTTTTCAAGGTCGGTCAGACCCTGTGCCACATTCCGCAGGCTTTTGCCTTCGTAAGTGCCAAGGCGTTCGGGCCAGAAGGAATCCACCGGGTCGGACAGCAGCAGCACTTCCACCCCACGGGCCTTGAAGCCTTCGATCTGCGGCGAGGCTGCCAGAACATCGGCACTATCACCCGTGACGTAATAGATTACGTCCTGTTCGGGCTTCATGCGGCTCAGGTAGTCATCCAGAGTTGTCAGCCCTTCCACAGCGCTGGAGCGGAAGCGGCTGAGGGCTGCCACGTCGGCGCGGTAGATGGGGTCGTCCCACATGCCTTCCTTCAGCACGGGGCCGAAGTTGTCCCAGAATGCGGCGTAGCTTTCTGCATCCTTGCCGCGGTTTTTCAGCTCGGTCAGCACCTTGCCTGTCACGGCCTTGCGGATACGCGCCAGTACCGGGGTGGCCTGCAACATCTCGCGCGAGACGTTAAGGGGCAGGTCTTCCGTATCCACTACGCCCTGCACAAAGCGCAGCCACGGCGGCAGGATTTCAGCATCATCGGTAATGAACATGCGCCGGACATGCAGGCGCACCTTGCTTTCGCGCGTCTGCTCCCCGAACTCGAACGGGCGGGAGGAGGGAATGAACAGCAGAGCCGAAAACTCGGTCGTGCCTTCTGCCCGCCAGTGCAGCGTGTCCCACGGTGTGTCGAAGTTGTGGGTCAGATGGCGGTAGAATTCCTCCAGCTGCTCGGGCGTGACCTCATTGCGCGACTTGCGCCACAGGGCCGTGCCTTCGTTGGCAGGTTCTTCCTTGCCGTCGCGCAGGATGGTGACAGGCCATGCGATGTGGTCCGACCATTTGCGGATGATGGCCTGCAACCGCCACGGGTCCAGGAACTCGTCCGCATCGCTTTTGATATGCAGGGTAATGTCGGTGCCTGCGGTGTCGCGCGTGGCGGGTTCGAGCGTATAGGCACCCTTGCCGTCCGACGACCAGCGCCAGGCCTCGTCCGATCCGGCCCGGCGGGACACCACGTCCACTTTGTCCGCCACCATGAAGGCCGCATAAAAGCCAACGCCAAACTGGCCGATCAGGCTGGGCTTGTCTTCGGGCTTGGCGTTTTCAAGCTGCTGGCCAAAGGCGCGGGTGCCAGAGCGGGCAATGGTGCCAAGGTTGCTGACAAGTTCTTCCCGGCTCATGCCAGTGCCATCGTCACGGATGGTCAGCAGGCGGGCGTCCTTGTCGGGGCTGATGCTGATATGCGCGTTTTCAGGCAGGGCGCGTGCGCCGTCGGTCAGTGCCTCAAAGCGCCTGCGGTCGGTGGCGTCGGCGGCGTTGGCGACCAGCTCACGCAGGAAGATCTCACGCTCGGAGTAAAGGGAGTGGACAACGAGGTCGAGCAGGCGGCCGACCTCGGCGCTGAATTCATGGGTCTCGCTGCTGGGGGAGGGAGAGGCTGTCTCGGTCATGCCTTGGTCCTGTGCCGTTGCTGTGTTGCGCGGAGGGGTGCCCCGCCTTTTGCTAGGGCAGGAGATGTGGCCCCCTGCGCGCGTTTTCAATCCCGTTTCTGCATTTTTTACCCGGTGGATCAAGACCTTCGGGCTATTGCTCCAGCAGGGCACGTACCACGTCCGCCAGGGCGGCCGTCAGCGTGGCAAAGCCTGCGTGGGGGGTGTGGGTGGCCTCGTCCATATACAGGCTACGGCGGATTTCAATTTGCAGGGCATGGCGGCTTTCGTGCGGGCGGCCGTAATGCTGGGTAATGTAGCCGCCTGCAAAGGGCATGTTGCGCGCGGTGCTGAACCCCAGCCCCTGCAAGGTCTGCTGCACCTTGTCCACAATTGGCCCTGCACAGCTTGTTCCGTGCCGGTCACCCAGCACAAAGTCAGCGACATCGGGGGCATCGGGCATGGAGTGCAGGTCCAGCAGCAGGCAATGGCCGTGGTGCTTGCGTGTCTGCTCCAGCATGGCGGCCAGTGCTGCGTGGTAGGGCATCCAGTAATGCTGGATACGCAGTGCGGCTTCCATAAAGGGCAGGCGGTTGCGGTAGATGGGCCGCCGGTCGCCGGTAATGCGTGGGATCGACCCCAGACCCGACAGGCCCCGCGCCGTCGGGCGGACAAAGGAGGGGATGGGACCGTCAAACATGCGGGTATCCAGGTCCCAAGCGGCGCGGTTGGCGTCACAGAACACTCTGGGAAAGGTGGCGCAGATCAGTGCTGGCCCCAGGGCGTGGGCCTGACTGGCCAGAGCGTCCACAAAGCTGTCCTCCCCGGTGCGCAGGGTATGGAGCGGCTGGCGGGAGTCGCGGACGAATCGTTCAGGATAGAATCGGCCCGAATGGGGCGACGCCAGAACAAGCGGGGTTGTGGGTGCGCCAGACACCTGCACCGGGCCGGGGGCAGGGATGGGCCGTGCCTGATTCTGCGGGTCTGTCACCCTGGAATCGGGCGAATTGCGGGGATCAGACAGGCCTGATGGTTTGGTCAGCCCCGAGAAAAGGGGGGGAGGGGCAAAATTTTTCATCGTGTCTGTAATTGGGGGGCTTGCGCTCTCAAGGCAAGAAGGATATGAAACGCCCACACCACGGGAATGGGCGCATAGCTCAGCGGTAGAGCACTACCTTGACATGGTAGGGGTCACAGGTTCAATCCCTGTTGCGCCCACCATTCCCGGATCACACTTTCGTGTGATTTCGCCATGTCGCATTTCTCCTTAAAATTCAAAGCCTTCCCGACTGGGTCTCCCCCACAGGGCGCGGCTGTCTGCCCATCAGGGTTGGTGCGGGCCTGTTCTCGTGCGCCTTCTTTCTGGGGGTAATTCTGTGCGGCTTTTGGTGGGCGCGTTGCCTGGTAATTTTTATCTCCCTGCCGCTTTATTTTTTAAAAATCATTGTTTTTTAATAAGAGTTTCATTTGTCATGGGCTGTTGGATGGCAATGCCCATCTGATTTTTAGTTTTGAAAAAGAAACGATAAAACAAAGAGCTATCGCTGAATGGCCTGATTTCAGGGGCGGGAATAGGTTGATATAAATCATAAGGTATAATGAAAACTTATGATAACCTAAAGGCTCAGGTCGCATAGTCCTAAAAGGAGAGTGCAGGGCCAGTCATCATCCCGACGGGTGGCCCGTTGCATATCCTCTTAAGACATTATGCCGATGAGGAACTTTAATGGTTGCTGAAGTGGCATTTCGAAATGCCATGGCCAATCTCGGGGCAGCGGTCAGCATTATTACCAGTGATGGCGTTTCCGGTCTGGCAGGTCTGACTGTTTCTGCGGTCTGTTCTGTCAGCGACACGCCTCCGACACTTCTTGTCTGTATCAACCGCAACAGCAGGTCATTTCCTGTTATCCGTGATAACGGAAAGCTGTGCGTCAATGTGTTGGGGAGCCATCACGAGCAGATTTCCAATCTGTTCGCAGGTAAGGCTGAAATTCAGGACCGTTTTGCTTCGGTTGACTGGCACGCCGGTAGTCTGGGGCAGCCTGTCATTGATGACGCCTTGGTTTCGTTTGAATGTGAGATTGACGAAGTCAAGGATGTTGGCACGCACGGGGTTTTCATGTGCCGTGTCAAGGATATCGTTATCAGCGATGGTGGGCATGGTCTCATCTATTTTCGGCGGTCATATCACGCAATTCTGAGTGTGTGATAAAATATGGTATTTTCTTTAATTCGTTTCGGGTTAGTATCTAGGCCGAGGCGTTAGGTTCACTACCCCCCAATCCGGGAATACTCTGATGACTGAAGTTCGTAAAATTGTCGCCTTCCAGGAAGAGACCATTATCGAAGGCAGCAAGGTCGCAGCAACACCGCTCAAGATTTTTTCTGTAGCGGCAGTCCTGAAGAATCCGTGGTGGGGGTTGGATTTTGTTGAAGACCTGGGGCCGGCCATCCGTGAGGTTGCACCGTACCTGGGGGAACTCCTGACCAGCCGTATTATTGAAATGGCCGGTGGTGGAGATAAAATTGAAGCCTACGGCAAATCTGCTGTTGTGGGCACCGGGGGCGAAATTGAACATGCTTCGGCCCTGATTCATACCCTGCGTTTTGGCAACCATTTCCGTCGTGCTGTTGGCGCCAAGTCCTATCTGGCGTTTACCAACACGCGTGGTGGCCCCAATGCGCCCATTACCATTCCTCTTATGGATAAAATTGACGAGGGCAGGCGGTCCCATTACCTGACGGCGCAGTTTTCTATCAACGACGCGCCTGCTCCGGATGAAATCGTGGTAGCCCTTGGGGCGTCCATCGGTGGGCGGCCGCATCACCGCATTGGTGATCGGTATAAGGATCTGGAAGAACTCGGCAGTACTCATGGATAGCGCTGGCCAGTTTCACGCTGGTACGCGTTATCGTGTTGCCTGGCCCGACGGCCCGGCAACGCATGACACGGTCGTTTTTATCCATGGCGTTGGCATGTCTCTGGAATTCTGGGAACCACAGATGCGTGAGTTCTCGGAAGGGCATCGCTGTATAGCCTATGACATGCTCGGGCACGGTAAAAGCGCATTGCCGCCTGCCAAGCCCGTGCTTGCGGACTACGTCCGGCAGCTTGACTGCCTGATGACATTCCTTGGTGTGGAGACTTTTACACTCGTTGGCCATTCCATGGGGGCGCTGATCGCTATTGAGGCGGCCCTGACAATGCCCCAGCGGGTTAAAAAGCTAGTCGCCATGAATGCCGTTTATGAACGTAGCCCCGAGCAGAGCGCGGCAATTGCCGCGCGTGTCGAGGCTTTGGCTGATGCACCGCCTGACTGGGCTCCTACGCTGACACGCTGGTTCGGGGACACCCCGGTCGGTGATGCAGCACGGAAACGTCAGGAACTGGAGGCCATTCTGGGGCAGGTCAATTGTGAGGGTTATGCCCGCACATACGGTCTGTTTTCCAGGTCGGATCGGACACATTCGGGCAAGTTGCAGTCCCTGGCCATGCCAGCACTGTTCCTGACCGGAGAGGGTGACCCCAATTCGACCCCGGAAATGTCCCGGGCAATGGCAGCAGCTGCGCCTTATGGACAAGCGGTCATTCTTCCACATCAGCGCCATATGATGAGTTTTATCGATCCTGGCAGCACAAATGCCGTTTTGAAGAAATTCTTCGACGCCGCCTGATTTCATACCGACTGGAATGTCACATGAAATTCTCTTTGTTCGTCCACATGGAGCGTTTTGCTCCATCGCAGACGCATGCCGAGCTGTTTGAGCAACTGGAAGAACTGGTCCTGATTGCCGAAGCCGGTGGCATGGAAACCGCGTGGATTGGTGAGCACCATTGTATGGAGTTCACCATTGCGCCCAACCCGTTCATCAACATTGCCCATCTTGGTGCGCGCACCCAGCGTATCCGGCTGGGCACGGGCACTGTCATTGCTCCGTTCTGGCACCCCCTGCGCCTGGCGGGTGAGGCCGCAATGACCGACCTGGCAACGGGTGGTCGGCTGGATCTGGGCATTGCCCGTGGGGCTTATGCCTTTGAGTACGAGCGTCTGTCACCGGGCCTGAATGCCTGGGATGCCGGGCAGAAAATGCGTGAAATGGTGCCCCTGCTGCCCAAGCTGTGGGAAGGTGACGTAACGCATGAAGGTGAATTCTGGCAGTTTCCGAAATCAACGTCGGTGCCCAAGCCTGCCCAGAAGCAGATCCCGCTGTGGATTGCCGCGCGTGACCCCAATTCCCACGCCTATGCGGTTGCCAATGGGTGCAATGTCCAGGTAACGCCGCTGGCATCGGGGGATGAGGAAGTCAAAAGCCTTGCCCAGCGCTTTGATGATGCCTGCAAACAGCATTCGGACGTGCCGCGCCCCGAGGTCATGCTGCTGATGCACACCTATGTGGGTGATTCCGATACGGATACGGAGCAGGCCAGCCGCGAATTCAGCCGTTTCTATTGTTATTTCGATGCCTGGTTCAAAAACCAGCGCACCATTACAAACGGTCTGATCGAAAACCTCAGCGATGAGGAAATGGCAGAACTGCCGCGTTACGCTCCCGACCTGCTCAAGAAAAACCTTGTCATAGGCACGCCAGATGAGGTGATCGCCCGTCTGAAATCCTATGAGGCCATGGGTTACGACCAGTATAGTTTCTGGATCGACAGCCTTATGCCGTTTGAACGTAAAAAAGCCTCTCTGGAACGCTTTATACGGGATGTTATGCCCGCTTTTTCCTGAGATGACCAAGTAACAGGGGGCTTGTCCCGTGGATATTTTCCAGCATTATATTGATGGCTGCTTCGAAGAGGCGTCCCAGACGTTCGACAGTATCGACCCTGCAACAGCCCAGCCTTGGGCACGCATGCCCCGGGCAGGCGCGCAGGATGTAGACCGTGCCGTGCGTGCGGCAGACCGTGCCTTGCGCGACCCGGCCTGGGCCGGGCTGAATGCAACACAGCGTGGCCGCCTGCTGTTCCGGCTGGCGGACCTGATCGAACGGGATGTCGCCCTTCTGGCGCAGCTTGAAACCCGTGATACTGGCAAGATCATTCGCGAAACAAGCTTCCAGTTACGCTATGTTGCAGAATACTATCGGTATTACGGCGGCCTTGCCGACAAGATTGAGGGCCGCTGTGTGCCGGTGGACAAGCCGGATATGGAAGCGTTTATCCATAACGAGCCCATAGGGGTTGTGGCGGCCATTGTGCCGTGGAACTCCCAGTTGTTTCTGTCCGCGGTCAAGCTGGCTCCGGCTCTTGCCGCAGGCTGCACAATCGTGCTCAAGGCGTCGGAGGAGGCACCAGCCCCCTTGCTGGCATTTGCCCGGCTGGTGCATGAGGCAGGCTTTCCCCCCGGTGTGCTGTCCATCCTGACCGGCTTTGGGGATGATTGCGGCCGCTGCCTGACCAGCCACCCGCTGGTCTCGCGCATTGCCTTTACCGGTGGCCCGGCCACAGCCCGGCACGTTGTCCGCAACAGTGCGGAAAATCTGGCGTCCCTGTCACTGGAGCTGGGGGGCAAATCCCCCATGCTGGTGTTTGGGGATGCCGACCTGGACAGCACGGTTAACGCCATTATGGCCGGTATCTTTGCGGCATCGGGGCAAAGCTGCGTGGCGGGCTCGCGCCTGCTTGTGCATAAGGATATTGCAGGCGAGCTGCTGTCCCGTCTGGCTGGTCGGGCTGGGCTGATCCGTATTGGTGCGCCTGACGACCTGACGACGGAAATGGGGCCACTGGCCACCAAGCGCCAGCTTGAGCATGTGGACGCTCTTGTCAAACGCAGTGTGGAGCAGGGGGCAGCCCTTGTTACGGGCGGTAAACCTGCGACCCAGGCGGGGGCTGGGTATTATTATGAGCCTACAATCCTGCTGTGTGAAAATGCCCAGACAGCCTGCCTGGAAGAAGAGTTTTTTGGCCCGGTTCTGAGCGTTCTGCTGTTTGAAGATGAAGCAGATGCAATCCAGAAAGCCAATGACAGCAAGTTTGGTCTGGCTGCGGGTGTGTTTACCCAGAATCTTGCGCGGGCACACCGCGTGGTCAAGGCGCTCCGGAGCGGCGTGGTTTGGGTTAACACCTACCGCGTAATTTCCCCCATGATGCCTTTTGGCGGCTATGGGCTGAGCGGGCTTGGGCGTGAAGGCGGCCGCGAGGCGATCGGGGACTACCTGCGCACCAAATCCGTCTGGATCCGCACGTCGGATGAACCAATTTCTGACCCGTTTGTTATGAGGTGATGGCATGATTTACGAAGTCAGAACATACCGCCTTCAGGTCGGTGCCATAGGGGAATACCTGCGCCTTGTCGGCACGGAAGGGATTGTGATCCAGCAGTCCTATCTGGGCCAGCTTGTGGGCTATTTCTCGTCGGAAATCGGCCCGTTGAACGAGATCACACATATCTGGGCCTATCGTGATCTTGAAGACAGGCGGCAGCGGCGGCAGGCGTTGCAGGCTGACCCGAAATGGGTGGCTTTCCTGCCGAAAATTCAGACACTCATCGTTGAAATGCAGAACAAGATTCTGCTGCCAACCGAATTCTCGCCTCTCCAGTAACAGGAAACTTAAGAGATGATCAGGAAGTTCGGAATTTTGGGCCTGATGGCTGGCGCGTGTCTTTCTCTTTCCGCTGCGCGGGCCGAGACGTCGCTTGTGTTTACAAGCTGGGGTGGCTCCACGGAAGATATGCAGGAAAAATACTGGCTGCTTCCGTTCACCAAGGAAAGCGGTGTGGCTGTTCAAAAGGACGGCCCGACCAACTACGGCAAGCTCAAGGCCATGATCGACACCGGTAATGTGACCTGGGACGTGGTGGATGTTGAGGCCGATTTTGCCGCCAAAGCCGCAAATGACGGACTTTTGGAGCCTGTAGGCGTGGATAACCTGCAAAAGGTTGACCCGCGCTTTCGTAACAAGTTTTACGTTGGCAGCTTCTACTTTTCCTTCGTGCTGGGGTACAAGGGTGCGACAGCCGCACACCCGAAAGACTGGCAGGAATTTTTTGATACTCAGAAGTTCCCCGGCAAGCGTGCGCTGTACAAATGGCCCAGCCCCGGTGTGATCGAAATGGCGCTGCTGGCCGATGGCGTGCCCGCCGACAAGCTGTATCCGCTTGATCTGGACCGGGCTTTCCGCAAGCTGGACACCATTAAATCCTCCATCCGCTGGTGGTCGTCGGGCGCGCAGTCGCAGCAGATGCTGGCATCGGGCAGTGTCAAATACGGCATGTTCTGGAATGGCCGCGTGCAGGCACTACAGGATGGCGGCGCTGATGTGGGCATGTCCTGGACACAGAACATCACCATGGCTGACATGCTGGTTATCCCCCGTGGGTCGCACCATGTTGCGGAAGCGCAGAAGCTGATTGCCTTTGCAACTGGCGCCAAGCCGCAGGCCGAGTTTGCCCGCAGCACCGGCTATGCCCCGGTCAACATGGACAGTATTGCCCTGTTGTCCCCGGCAGAGCGTGAAAAACTGCCTCAGGCCCATACTGAAGGCCACGTGGACCCTGACATTGCCTACTGGGCCGCGCACCGCGACGAAATCGCGAAGCGCTGGTACGAATGGCAGGCCCGCTAACACACGATTGAGGACACAGGCATGCAGCGCTCAGCAGGCGGCATTGTGCTCCCAGGACTGGGATTTCTAGCCGTATTTTTCTTTTTCCCTGTTCTGGTCATTCTGTTCAAGAGCATCCACGGACCGCATTTTACACTCAGCCACTACGAGTTCATCGTAGGGAGTTCTGTCTATCGGGGTGTGTTTCTCAACACCTTTGAACTGGCTGGGGTGGTCACGGCTGTCTCGCTTGCTGTGGGGCTACCGGTGGCCTGGTATCTTGCGGTAGGGCCACGCCGGTGGTGCGAGGTTGTCTCCATGGTCATGGTTTTGTCCATGTGGACCAACCTTCTGGCACGCACCTATGCGTGGGTGGTGCTGTTGCAGGACAACGGCCCCGTCAACAAGGCGTTGATGGCGCTGGGTGCCATAACAGACCCCCTGCCGATGATGAACTCGCTTTTTGCCGTCACCATAGGCATGACCTACATCATGGTGCCGTTTGTGGTTATTCCGCTGCGTAATCGCATTGCGTCGCTGGACCCTGCGGTGTTTCAGGCGGCGGAAATATGCGGTGCGGGCAGGGCGGTTATTTTCTGCCGCGTGTTCCTGCCTGCCATTGCAACAACCTTTGCCATGACCGGGGTTACGGTTTTTGTCATGTCCCTTGGGTACTACATTACGCCAACCCTGTTGGGCAGTGAGTCCTCCATGGTGCTGGCTGAACTGATTGCCCAGTTGGTGCAGTCGCAGCTGGACTGGGGTGCGGCGGGTGCGGCGGCGTTCCTGCTGCTGGTCATGACTGTAATCCTTTACTTTGTGCAGCAGACCGTGCTTGCCAAAAAATCCGCGACAGGCCGCTAAGGGGGAAAGCCGATGTTACTGTCATTGTCACGGCTGGGCTGGATCAGGCCCCTTCTTACGGCGTCGTCCGTTGCGATTGTCGTGTTTCTGCTGTGCCCGCTGGTGCTGCTGATGGTGCTGTCTTTTGGCAGCTCCCAGTGGTTTGAGTTCCCACCGCACTCCTTCACATTCCGTTGGTATCAGTCGATTATTGCCAATCCGGAATGGATGCAGTCACTGGCCACCAGTCTGGAGGTCGGGTGCGTGGTGGCCCTGCTGTCCGTGCTGCTGGGCACGCTCAGCGCCTTTGGCATCATGCGTTGCCCGGCACGCATCAGGGGTAGCCTTGAAACGGTTTTCCTGCTGCCCATGATCTTTCCGGTCGTGGTGACGGCTGTCAGTGTCTATCTGTTTTTCTCCACCACGCATCTGAACGGCACATTCGTAGGGTTTGTAATCGGCCATCTGGTCATTGCCTTGCCTTTTGCCGTGTCGGCGGTGCTGAACGGCCTGAAGGAGCTTGATGGCGCGGTGGAGGATGCCGCCGTGCTGTGTGGGGCATCACGCTTGCAGGCCGCCTTTAGGGTAACACTGCCTGCCTTGAAGTCCTCTTTGACCTCAGCAGCAGTTTTTTCATTCCTTGCGTCATGGGACGATGTGGTGGTGGCCATTTTCATGTCCAGCCCCAGCCTTCAGACAATCCCTGTAAAAATATGGGGCAATCTGCAGCAGGATCTGTCCCCCGATATCGCGGCGGTTTCCACGTTTCTTATTGTTTCCAGCGGAATTGTCATTTTCTGTATGAACAGGGTCCAGGGAGGGGCTGAAGAGTGAACGCTTTCATAAGCATCCAGGGTATCCGTAAGGATTATGGGGGCAATGTAGCCGTCAGCGACGTTACCCTTGATATCCAGAAGGGAGAGTTCGTCTCGTTCCTTGGGCCATCGGGTTCGGGCAAGAGCACCACGTTGTATGTCATGGCCGGTCTGGTTGACCCCGACCAGGGCGATGTGCAGGTCGAGGGCAAGAGCATTCTGCAAATGCCCTCCAACAAGCGCAATATTGGCATGGTGTTCCAGCGCTACACGCTTTTTCCCAACATGACTGTTGCCGAAAACATTGCGTTTCCGCTGACGGTCAGGAAGGTGAACAAGGCTGAAATTGCAGAACGCACGGCAGAAATGCTGCGCCTTGTGCGGATGGAGGCTCTGGCTGACCGTTACCCACAGCAGATGTCGGGTGGGCAGCAGCAGCGCGTGGCCATTGCGCGCGCCATGATCTACAACCCCAACATCCTGCTGATGGACGAACCCCTGTCCGCGCTGGACCGGAAACTGCGAGAAGAAATCCAGTCCGAAATCAAGCGCGTGCATGAGGAAACAGGCGTTACCATCCTGTATGTTACGCATGATCAAGAGGAAGCCTTGCGCCTGTCGGACAGGGTTGTCCTGTTCAATCAGGGTAAAGTGGAGCAGATAGGCACCTGCCGCGACCTTTACGAAAAGCCGGTCTCGCGTTTCTGTGCCGGGTTTTTTGGCAGTTCCAATATTCTGGAAACAACAGCCTGTGACCCGGACACCCGCAAAGTGCGCCTTGTCAGTGGTGAAGTGCTTGAAGATATAGGAATTTTCCAACAGCGCCATATTTTTGGTGAAGAACCAAGCCTGATGGTGCGGCCTGAGGATATGAGCTTCAGTCGGGAAAAATCAGCCAATGTTATTGCAGGTACGGTGCTTGATATCACCTTCCTGGGGGCTTTGCTGATGTGCTCCATCCAGTTGCGCAGTGGCGAGTGCGTGAAAATGCAGCTGCCCCGCGTGTTTGAAGATAGCGTGCCCGCTCTGGGCTCGGAAGTTTTTGTTAAAATAAATACAAATAATTCTGTCGCTTTTTACTAGAGAATCGGAATCACTTTATGCAATAATACTGTGTCTTCATAAATGTAAGGGGCACAGTCTTGCGTAAGGTATTGTCTGCTCTGTGCGCTTTTGGCGCTATTTGTTACGCTAACGAAACTATGGCCGAAGTGACCTTTGTTTCGACCAAACGACTGTCTCTTCAGGGCTCACTCGATATTGGGGGAGATTTCTTCGCGCTTCCCCATAGCAACTTTGGTGCAGGGTCTTATGCCAAATTGCCGAGTGGGGATTACAAAAGGCATGGTGACGTCAGCTATAGTGAGTTCTTTGGTAAACCTGCGGTCACCGGCCGTTGGGATACGCCATGGGGCTTTTCTGTCATAGGTAAAGCATCGGCTGTTGGCAGTGGCACAGTCGGTGATGGGGATGCCATGAGCATTTCCCAGACAGCAGGCGGCCCCAGCGCAGTCACCTGGGAAGAGGGGTACCTGGGTGTTGTGGTGCCTTTCAAACTTCTGCACACCAAACAGACATTGACTGTGCAGGGCGGGCGCCAGGCTTTTACTATTGATGATGGTTTTCTTGTCGGTAAAGGCGGTTACAGTACGACAGGCACTGGTGCCTGGTGGTATGCGCCCCGTTATGCTTTTGCTGGCCCCGGCACGATCAAGATTGAAGGGGAAAATACGCGCGCTGATATCTTTATGTTGGAAAACAGCACCAACAATCAGCGGGCACAGGGAAACGACCGTCCGCGGACAAAATTTGTAGGGTTTGACTTTAGCTGGTTTATCAACACCAAAGGCGGAAACGGCGGCAAGAACTATTTTGACCGTAAAGCCTATGTCACGCTGACCTATTTCCACGTGCTGGATGCCGACGTTTCAAGCACCTATGACTATGCAGTCAGGGCGGACCGGCGCGGTATGAATGTGACATCGCTAAGCTGGGGCGGTAATGTTCTTCCGGTAAAAGCGTTGAATATGGAAAATGATTTCACGTTCTATGGCAACTTTGTATCGGAGCAGAACAGCCACGCGGGGAATGGTTATACAGGCGTGCAGGCATTTGGTATGTATTTCGAGCCTGGATATACATTTAGCAAACTGCCATGGAAACCCCATGTGTTTTATCGGTATACCCGCTATGGTGGCGCCAAGAACACAACGGATAAGGTCAAGAGAAACTACGACCCGTTCTTTCTGTATGATGGCAAGCGCTATGTTTACGGTGGTTACTGGCCGGGTGAAATCGTGGGTATGTATCTGGCCCCGCTTTCCGACCTTGAGATCCACCAGTTTGACGTAACGGCAACGCCTCCAATTCATCTTTTCAAGAGGAAAGATGAAGTGAAATTAGGTGTGCACTATTACGACCTGTCCCTGATCCATGTTGAGGGCATGTGGCTGCCCAAAGGCACGGGGCGGCATATCTCGCGTGAAGTCGATCTGACTGTGGAATACAATATGGACGACACGACATCCTTTGCGTTGGGGGGTGGTGTGGCATTTGCTGGGCCTGCCGGTCGCTCTCTTGCTGCTGCAAGTATTCCCACAGGGTATCAGTTGCATAACCTTGGGGAACATGCCGGAGTATTTGAAGGGTATTTCTACAAGCACTTCTGATTATCAGTTTTATTGCCTTTCCAAAGGCGCGCATGGTCCTGACAGGTCCTGCGCGCCTTTTTTTATGGTCCGGTGTGTTCTGGTGCGGGGCTGCTTATGGCTGCGGGATTCATCGTCATAACCGATGGGTTTGTGGGTATCAGGCATGCTTGCGCCAAAAACGCTCAGAAACACCAGTATCACGCGCTTTTGAAGGCCGGATGGTGGCGTGGATAGTGCCGATTCTAGGTATCGGTTTTTCCGATTGATGGCATGGGTATTATCTATTGGTTTGATCCCGAAACATGTGTCAGTGTTTTGACAACAGTGGAAACAAGCGGGTTTCCCCCCGTCTCTGGCGTTAAGGAGCCGATAAAATGTTCACAAAAATGCTGATAGGGCAGGGGTTTGTTGAGGGGCAGGGTGAAGCCGAAGTGCTTTACGCCCCCGCAACCGGTGACGTTATCATGGACCTGCCCGAGGCATCGCCCGCACAGGTTAATGCAGCGGTGGCGGCTGCAACTGCGGCATTTCCCGCCTGGGCGCTGACCCCACCGGCAGAGCGTTCGGCCCGCCTGCTGCGGGTGGCTGACGGGATCGAGCGTGAGGCCGAAACCCTGGCAAGGGTTGAATCCCTGAATACCGGCAAGCCCTATCATCTGGTGCTGGCGGACGAAATTCCCGCAGTGGCGGATTGTTTCCGCTATTTTGCCTCGGCAGCGCGCAACCTGCACGGGCCTGTCGCGGGGGAATATATGGCCGGGCATACCTCCATGCTGCGGCGTGACCCCGTGGGTGTTGTGGCCGGTATTGCCCCGTGGAACTACCCGCTGATGATGGCGGCCTGGAAGCTCGGCCCCGCACTGGCCGCAGGCAATACCTGCGTGATCAAACCGTCGGAAAACACGCCGCTGAGCCTGCTGCATCTGGGCGGTATTCTGGGGGATTGCCTGCCTGCCGGTGTTGTCAACATTGTGCTGGGTCGCGGCATGTCGGTTGGCCAGCAACTGCTTGACCACCCCGATATTGCCATGGTCTCGCTGACGGGTGATATTGCAACAGGCCGCAAGGTTATTGCTGCCGCCGCACGGTCAGTCAAACGCACTCATCTGGAACTGGGCGGGAAAGCCCCTGTTATTGTCTATGATGATGCGGACATTGATGCTGTTGTACAGGGTGTGCGTAACTTTGGCTATTACAATGCGGGGCAGGACTGCACGGCAGCCTGCCGTGTTTATGCGCATGAGAAAATTTACGACCGCCTTGTGGCAGACCTGACGAGTGCTGTCTCCAGCATTCGTTTTGCACAGGCGGAGGATGCGGTTAACGAAATGCCGCCCCTCATTTCCGCCCGCCAGCGTTCCCGCGTGGCAGCGTTTGTCGAGCGTGCGGCCGAACTGCCGCATATCGACATTACAACGGGCGGAAAAATGCATGATGGAAAAGGGTTTTTCTACGAACCCACTGTCATAGCCGGTGCTCTTGCGAGTGACGAGATCGTGCAGCGCGAAGTATTTGGCCCGGTTGTGTCAGTCACGCGGTGTGCGGATATGGATGCGGTTATTCAGGACGTTAATGCCTCGGCCTATGGTCTGGCATCCTCTGTCTGGACCGGCAGCATGCAGCGCGGCATGGAGGCCGCAGCCCGCCTGCGTTATGGCTGCACCTGGGTCAACACCCATTTCATGCTGGTCAATGAAATGCCGCACGGCGGGTTCCGCCAGTCTGGCTACGGCAAGGACCTCAGCCTTGGCGCGGTGGAGGACTATACCGTTGCCCGCCATGTCATGGTGAAGTGGGGGTAAGGCGTCTGATGGTCGAAGTTTCTGCACAGGCTGGTCTAGCCGTCGAGTTGGTCGGGCTGACCAAATCCTACGGGCACGGTAAGCCGGTGCTCAAGGGGATTGACCTGGAGATCAGGCAGGGGGAGTTTTTTACTCTTCTGGGCCCATCAGGGTCAGGCAAGACAACAACCCTGCGGCTGATTGGTGGGTTTGAACTGCCCGATGCCGGAACAATCATGCTGGGCGGGCAGACAGTAACGCGCCTGCTGCCGTATCAGCGTGATGTCAACACCATGTTTCAGGACTATGCGCTGTTCCCGCACATGAGCCTGCTGGACAACGTGGCCTATGGCATGCGTATGCGCGGCGTGGGCGTTGCCGAACGCCGGGCGCGGGCCCTCAAGGCGCTGGAAATGGTGCATCTGCACGCAGTCATGGACCGGCGGCCAGCCCAGCTTTCAGGCGGGCAGCGCCAGCGTGTGGCGCTGGCGCGTGCACTGGTCAACCAGCCATCCCTGATCCTGCTGGACGAACCCCTGGGGGCATTGGACCTCAAACTCCGGCGGGAAATGCAGGTTGAACTCAAGCGTATTCAGAAACAGACAGGAATCACCTTTGTCTATGTCACGCATGATCAGGAAGAAGCCCTGAGCATGAGCGACAGGATTGCGGTGTTTTCTGAAGGTGTGATCGAGCAGATCGGCACACCGGCGGACCTGTATGAGCGGCCTGTCAGCACGTTTGTGGCGCGGTTTATCGGGTCTTCCAACATCCGTCATGAAGCGGGGTACGAGGTGCTGCTGCGGCCGGAGGATATCCGGCTGGAAGCACAGGGCTACGTTCCCGCCCCTGATGAAGTCGGCCTTGCTGGCACCATTGGGGAGGTATCCTACCTTGGTCCCGTCACGCGCTGCCGTGTTGTGACCGAAGGGGGGGAGGACGTGCAGGCAATTCTGCCCTCACGTCTGGCGCGCGGTCTGCGCGAAAACATGGCCGTTGTGGCCGTCTGGTCCCGTACGGCGGCCTATACTCTGCCCCACGGGGCAGGGCGGGCGTCCGGGCCGGTCTGACTGTTCGCATGGGATACAAGAGGATGAGCATGAAGGGTTTTGGAACACTGCTTCTGGCAGGCTGTTGCACGTTTCTGGCCTCGGGGGCCCGGGCGGCGGATCTTCCGGCATCCATTGGCAAGGGTGAAGGCGACCTGAACGTGGTTGCATGGGAAGGCTACGCGGATGATGCGTGGGTCAAGCCGTTTGAAGCCACAACAGGCTGCAAGGTGCACCGCAAATACGTTGGCTCGTCGGACGAAATGGTGGCCCTCACCCGCATGGGGGGCGGCAAGGGGTTTGACGTTGTCTCAGCCTCGGGTGACGCTGCACTGCGGCTTATCTTTGGCAAGAATGTCCAGCCGGTGAATGTCAGCCTTATTCCCGCCTATGCTGACATCATGCCCGAACTCAAGGAGCCTGCGTTCAACACCGTCAAGGGTGTGCATTACGGCGTTTCCTACGAGTGGGGGCCCAATGTGCTGATGTGGAACAGCAAGGCCATTACCCCGGCCCCCACAAGCTGGTCTGTCATTTACGACAAGGCCCATGCCGGGGTGATTACGGTGCCCGACAACCCAGTGCAGATTGCCGATGCCGCCCTCTACCTGGCGCATATCAAGCCCGAGCTGCACATTACCGACCCTTATGAACTGACACAGGAGCAGATGGACGCCGTGGTGGCGCTGCTCAAGGCACAGCGGCCGCTGGTCAAGAAATACTGGGCACTGGCCTCGGACGAGGTAGATCTGTTCAAAAGTGGTGATGCCCAGGTGGGTGCTGCGTGGCCGTACCAGGCCAATACGCTGCGTGCGGCGGGTGTGCCGGTGCAGGATACCATCCCGGTGGAAGGGGCAACAGGCTGGGCTGATTCCTGGATGATCAGCGCACATGCGGAACACCCCAACTGCGCGTATCTGTGGATCAACAATGCCCTGACCCCCAAGGTGCAGGCCCAGCAGGCTCTGTCCTTTGGGGAAACACCGGCTAACACCAAAGCCTGTGCTGAAATGGATGCCCTGCAACCCGGAAGCTGCAAGCAGTACCATGCCGATGCCTCGGCGGCGTATTTTGCCAGCATCAAGTTCTGGAAAACCCCGGTCAAACAGTGTGGGAACGGGCAGAACTCCTGCCTTGACTATTCCGCCTGGCAGCGGGCCTGGCAGCAGGTCAAGCAGTGATGCGCGCGGGCCGAAAGCTTTTGGGGCATGTGGCCCTGCTGGTGCCGCCGTTTGGCTGGTTGACGGTGTTTTACCTCGGCAGCCTGTCAGTCCTGCTGCTTTCGGCCTTCTGGCAGGTTGATACGATGTCGGGCGAGATTGTCCATGACTGGACGCTGGAGAATTTCCGTATTCTCCTCTCGGATGCGACGTATCGGATCGTGGCGCAGAGAACGGCGGGCATCGCCGTTCTTGTCACCCTGACAGATATTGTTCTGGCATGGCCGCTGGCCTGGGTGATTGCCCGCAAGGTGGGGCGGCGGGCGCGGCTGGTCCTGCTGGTGCTGGTTGCGTTGCCGTTGTGGTCGAGCATGCTGGCACGCATTTATGCGTGGCGGCTTATTCTGGGGCACGATGGTGTGCTCAACTGGTTCTTGCGGGCGGCGGGCCTGCCCGAACAGTCCTTTGCATTTACCAATGTGGCCCTGTGGCTGGTGTTTTCCTACCTGTGGCTGCCGTTCATGCTCATGCCGCTGGTGGCCGCGCTGGAGCGTATTCCGGCATCCTTGCTGGATGCCGCGGGCGATCAGGGGGCAACACCTGCACAGGTTTTCCGCACGGTTATTCTACCCTTGGCGGTGCCGGGTATGGCGGCGGGGTCGGTCTTTACGTTCGCAGTCACATTGGGTGACTACGTGACCCCCATGCTGGTGGGCGGTGCCGGGTCCGAATTTATCGGCAATGTCGTGTATTCCAATGTTGGTGTGTCGGGAAATATCCCTTTTGCAGCGGCATTTTCCTTAATTCTTCTTATGGCGGTCGGCGCGTATATGCTGGTTGCCCGCCGGTTTGGAGCGTTTGACGGGGCATGAGCGAAACTGTACGCACCTGGGTGCTATGGGCTGCCGCCATGGCGGTTCTGGCTTTTCTGCTGCTGCCGTTGCTGGTGGTGCTGGTTTATGCGTTTGACGCGGCATCGGTACAGGTCTGGCCGATCCGGGCGTTCTCTCTCAAATGGTTTGCCGCCACCTGGGCGGATGAGGAAGTGCGCGGCGCTCTTACGGCCTCGCTGGAGGTGGCGGGGCTGGCAACACTCTTTGCCACCGTGCTGGGCACGCTGTCGGCTCTGGGCATGAATGGCCTGTCCCCCAGGGCCACGCAGGCGGGGTCGTTTTTGCTGACCCTGCCCATTGCCCTGCCCGGCGTGCTGACCGGGATTGCCATGAACAGCTTTTTCACCGCCTGTGGCATTCCCTTTACTCTGGTTACGCTGGTGATTGCGCATACGACGTTTTGCATGGTGATCATCCATAACAATGTCATCGCGCGGTTGCGGCGGCTGCCACCGTCCTTGGCGGAGGCCGCGCAGGATATGGGGGCCACCCCGTTACGCAGTTTTGGCACCATCACCCTGCCGCTGCTGGCCGGGTCCATTGTGTCGGGCATGCTGCTAGCCTTTGCCCTGTCGTTTGATGAGGTGATTGTCTCGACTTTCACGGCGGGGAGTGAGACAACATTGCCCTTGTGGATTTTCGGCGCAATCCGTCTGGGGCAGCATATGCCGGAGGTCAATGTGGTGGTGTTTGCGGTCATTGCCGTCACACTCGTGCCCATTATCATCGGGCAGAAACTGGCGGGGGATGTCTCCCGCGAACATTAGGGAAGACAGACTATGGCCCTGACCCTGCGGCAGTTGCGGTATTTTGCATCTGTAGCGGAGGAGGGGTCTATCTCCGGCGCGGCCATGGTGCTGCTGGTGTCGCAGTCCACCGTTACGGAAGCTCTGCGGGATCTGGAAGCCGAAATGGGTTTCCGCCTGTTCGACCGCCACGCCAGAGGTGTTATCCTGACCCGGCGTGGCCAGCAGTTTTTGCAACGTGTGCAGCGTATTTTAGAAGACGTAACCGCCGCCACCCGTATGAAGGACGAGGCGGAAGAATCCCTCGCCGGGGCGTTTGTGCTGGGGGTTACGCCCGTTGTGGCAGGGTATGTGCTGCCCGATATTCTCACCCGTTTCCGCCGCGCCTTCCCACGTGTGAAAGTCACGCTGGTGGAGGACCAGCCCGAATATCTGGACCACATGCTGGTGGGGGGCGAGCTTGATCTGGCCATCATGCTGCGGCTGGGTAATACCGTGCCCAATGCCTGTGGGTTCAGGGTCATGGGGGTATCGCCCCATTATGTCTGGCTATCGCATGGGCACCCCTTGGCCGAGCAGCAGCAGATCAGCCTGCGCAACCTGCAGACCGAACCCTATATTGCTTTGGCGTCAGACGTGCTGGAAAGCCGCATGGGGGCTGTGTGGGAGCGCCTGTCTTTTCGGCCGGAAACGGTTTTTCGCACAACATCGATCGAGGCGGTGCGTAGCCTTGTGGCCTCGGGCCATGGGGTGGCGGTGCTGCCACAACTGATCTATCGCCCCTGGTCGCTGGAAGGTGAGAAGATAGAACGCCGCCCCGTGCAGGAAGAGCTGCCCGCGGCGGATCTGCTGGTCATGTGGCGGCGTGGGCTGACTTTGGGTACGCCTGCCCAGTATTTCATGGATATGGCGCTCCAGCGCAGTAACCGGGCGGGTACAAGCCTTCAGGACGACTAGTGGCTTTTACTTTTTAAAGTATGACCTGGATTCAGGCAGATAGAGCGGCGGGGATGGTTCCCTTGCCACTTCGGTTACGTGTCGGCCCGGCATGAGCCTGCTATAAGGGCGTGCTGATGGAGCATGGGAAAAAACAATGCCGACAGAAAATATTATTGCCCACCGCGTTGAACTGGCCCGTAAGGGACGCTTCGCACAGGTTATTGGCAAAATGCCCTCAGGCTGGCTGGTCGTGGCGGATACGCAGCCTGTGCCGGGTTACTGCATTTTGCTGGCAGACCCCGTTGTGTCCAGCTTGAATGCGCTTGAAGGAGAGGCCCGCCAGCGCTATCTGGCCGATGTTGTGGCGGTGGGTGATGCCCTGCTGGCAGTCACGCAGGCCGAGCGGATCAATTACGAGACATGGTGCAATCTGGCCCCCAGCCTGCACACCCATATTGTACCCCGTTATGCGGATGAAGACGCTGCCCGCCGGGTGCAGCCCTTATGTGTCGGGTATGATATTGCCGCCGCACGGCCTTTTGACCCGCAGGCGGATGCCGCCTTTATGCAGAGCATGCGCGCAGCGTTGGGGATTGCCCCGGCAGAAGGAGAACACCAGGCATGACCGATACCACACCCACACTCTATGGCATCAAAGCATGTGACACCATGCGCAAGGCCCGACTCTGGCTGGCAGAGCATGGGGTTGATGTTGTTTTTCATGATTATAAAACCCAGGGCATTACAGCAGCGCGGCTGGAATCCTGGGTGGCGCAGGTCGGGTGGGAAAAACTGCTGAACCGGGCCGGAACCACATTCAGAAAGCTGTCCGACTCTGACAAGGACACTATAGATCAGGCAAAAGCGATTGCTCTGATGGTCCAGCATCCGTCGCTGATAAAGCGGCCGGTGCTTATCTATGCAGGTGGGATTTGTGTTGGCTTTAAGCCAGACATTTACGCGGCCCTGCCACTACAGGGCTGAGCTGTCATATAACGCAACCCCGCCGGGCTAAAGGCCCGGCGGGGGAGTGTCTTATTCCTGGTCCGGCGCTGCGGCGGAGTTCAGCTGGATATAGCGTTCGATACCGATCTGGCGGATCAGGTCGAACTGGCGGTCCAGGAAGTCTTCATGCTCTTCCTCGTTGGCCAGAATCTTCAGCAGCAGATCGCGGGAGACAAAGTCGCGCACGCTTTCGCAGTAGGCGATGCCTTCACGCAGGTCGGCCATGGCCTTTTCTTCCAGCTTTAGGTCGCATTCGAGAATTTCCTTCACGTCCTGGCCGATCAGGATCGTGTTCAGGCGCTGCACGTTGGGCAGGCCACCCAGGTACAGAATGCGCTCGATCAGCCAGTCGGCGTGGCGCATTTCCTCGATGGATTCTTCATATTCCTTCTTGCCCAGCTGGGTCACGCCCCAGTGGCGCAGGGTGCGGGCATGCAGGAAGTACTGGTTGATGGCTGTCAGCTCGTTGGTGAGCTGGAGGTTGAGATAGTCGATAACCTTGGGGTCTTTAACCATGGTCTTGTACCTTCCTGTCATAGGGTGCGTGTTGCACTATCTACTGTTTGTTGTGGGCTTATGCAAATAAAAAATTTTATTAAATCAGTATATTAAGAAGAATAATTCGCATTTGCGGATCAATGTTTCATTTACGCGTGATGTGTATTTGCGTGTTATTCCGAACTGGGGGGCAGTGGCAGGCCACGGCGGATGCTGGCGGAATAATCAGGGGCATCCGGCGTTGCCCCCTCGGGCCGCTGGATCAGGCTGCGGCGTTGCAGGTCTGCAAAAGGAATATGCGTGTCCAGCAGGCCCAGGTCATAGGCAAGGGCTGCGGTATGGCCACTTAGCAGCACGCGCCAGTCAAACCGCCAGTGCAACTGCACCCCTGCACGGGTGAGGATTTCGGTCGTGCAGTTGGTGGTCAGCGTATTGTACCAGCGTGGGTGGTCATGCAGGGTTTTTATGGCGTGCAGATAGTTCAGGAACAGCGCCTTGCGTGTCTTGGCAGACAGGTCAAGGTGGTAGACATACACACGTTCTTTGCGAATATCGGTGCGTACGCCAATCAGATCACGTTCGTCCGCCACAACGTAGAACAACTCGTAATGGTGGAAAAAACCGGCAATGGCGGAATAGGGAAAAGTCTTCTGCCGCCGCGTTTCAATGGAAACCGCAAGGTGGCGGCCATCAGCAAACCCGAAGCTGAGAAAGACATGGGCAATGGCCGGGCCAGACCAGTAGGAGGTGATCAGGTCAACCGAGGTCACATCATCCGTATTAAAGGCAGCGTTATAATACTGCGTTGTGTAATCGTCGGGTGTTTTGTAGCGGATATTGCGAATGTTCTCGATATACGCCGTATTGCCTTTAAAAATGACATTTGCAGGCACGGCGTATTCCGCCGCCCAGTCGCGGGTATTACGGGGCTGGTCGGTCAGATACCACGTCAGCCCGGCTGCGAGTAGGCAGCTTATGGCAATACGGCGCGGGGCTGCCGGGCGCACCAGCAGGCAAAGCAGCAGCAGGGCGGGAAACAGTATGGCCAACACACCGCGCAGCATGGGCGGTGTTAAGGTGGAGTACCAAAAGGCCGCTCCGCCATATAAGGCGATGGGCAGCAGCAGCCCCTGCAACAGCCAGCGCCCTATGCGGTGAGGGGGCGTAGCGGGGCGGGGCTGTAGGTTGCTCATCATGGCTGCGAAAGGGCGGGCGCTTGCAGGTACTGGCCACCCATGCGGGTAATGTCGGCCTTGTCGGTGTTGTCCTGCAAGGCGGTTGCGGAGTGAGTGGCGGCAAGCTGCTGGAGCAGAATACGCCTGACCTCGGCAATGGTGATCGGGTTTGCCTGGGTGGAATGGCCCGAGTGTCGGACTACCAGTTCCGACACGGTGCCGGGTAGATGGGCACTGCTGTACATGACAACGCCATCATCCGCTGTTTTGAGCGGGCCATCGCCCAGCACGGGAATAATGGAGTATGTGTGCACATCAGGCGCAATCGGGGTTGCCGCCAGCGCACGGATAAACGGGCTGTTGGGCGACATGCTGTAAACACTGCCCAGGCGGCGGGGCCCCATGTCGGTTTTAATGGTGTCACCATTGCCTTTGATGATCTGGCCCATGGCGTCGGTAATACTGAATGGCAGCGTGACCATCCCCCCGATCAGATGCGCGATGGAAAACCCGGCGACGTAACTGCCCTGGTGCGGTGTGGCGATAAAAACAACCGAGCGTATGTCCGGCATGGGGGTGGGGAACAGCGCGGCCTGAAGGAAAGCGCGCGTCCGTGCGGGCATGTGCAGGCTGGCCAACGGGTGATGGGACAGGCTGTTCCAAAGCCTGTCCTGCGGGTTGATGACCAGCATTCGGGCCAGCAGCCCCCCCTGACTATGGCCGACCAGCACGATCTGCCCCAGTGCCGGGTCGGCCTTGGGGCCACCCAGGTCTGTGATGGCCTTGTCCAGCGCCTTGCGGAGTTGCAGGGCGGAATAGGGAATGGGGTTGCCCGTGGCATAGGAAAAAAACCAGAACTCAAAATGCTCGGTTATTTCAGGGTCTTCCAGCAGGTCATTGACCATGTCGGCCCAGCGGCCGGGGCTGGAGGCCGTGCCGTGTATCAGCACGACAGGAATATGCCCCGGCTTGTGGGGTTCAATGCTGACAAGCTGTGCCTTGTGGGTGCCGTCAAAAAAACGACCGTCCAGAAAACCCTTGTATTCGCTTGACCAGTCCACATTCTGGTTCAGGCTGATGGCACGTGTGGCGGACTGGTCATACTGGAGGGGCGGGGTATTCTGCGCCTGTGTGCCGCTCTCGGCCCCATCCATGCTTTTAAGGATCAGGCGGCCCATAATCCGGTCTGACAGCACCTGCCTGCGCGGGTCGGGGATTTGCATGAACAGGCTGACGGGCACACGCAGTTTGTCAGAGACAGTCAGTAAGGTCTTGCTCTGGCCCGCCGTGTTCTGGGTGGGTTTTATGGCGACTGCGGCCAGTGGTTCGCCCATGCCCGGCTTGCTGTAAATATTTTTCAGCCCCGAGACAGACAGCCGCGCCGTGGGTTGGAAGTCTGTCAGAGTATAGCCGTGCCACAGGCGCTCGGTCGGGTCGGCTGACAGGTCCAGCGTGCCAATGGGCAGGGTCCAGCGTTGGCTCTGGGGGTCAACCGGGGTGCCCATGGCCTCTGTCAGGGCCAGCATGTAAATGTCGCAGGCCTGGCGGAAATGGGGGTTATAGGGGCTTGGCCGGTCTTGCGGTGGGGCGTCGGGTGTCAGGTAGGCGTAAGCATACAGGGCGGCCACCATAAAGCGGGCACGGTCACGTTGCCTGCGGCCCAGATCGTAGCTGAGTTCGGCCAGGGCAAAGAGCTGGTCGGGCAGGTTGGGGGTGCTAAACCCGGCCTGTGTACTGCTGCGCAGGCTGGCCAGCGCCAAGGCTGGGTCTTTACGCCAGAGTTTTTGCAGGTTCTGGCGTTCAAGCACAATGCGGGTGGTGGTGCTCAGGTGGTGCCCGTCCAGCGCGCTCTGGCTGCGTTCGCGGTAGGCGTCCTCAAGACCAAGGCGCTGGATGGTGACCGGGGGGGTGCAGCCTGCCAGTAAGATACAGGTCAACAGGCTGGCCAGCGCTCCGCCGCGCCGCACGGCAGCACCATAGGGGGGGGATGTGGTGGGGCGTGGGGGCAGGGGCGTATGGGGCATGGGGGTCAGACCGTCACTGGGCTTACGCGGTGGTTGATGACCTGGCCAATAATCAGCAGCGCCGGGCTTGATGCCTTTTGCTGTACAGCCAGATCAGGCAGTGTTTCCAGCGTGCCGGTGATCACCCGCTGGTCGGGGGTTGTGCCGCGTTCCACCAAAGCGGCGGGCCAGTCGGGTGGCAGACCGTGGGCGGTCAGCCTGGCGCAGATATGGGGCAGGGTGGACAGCCCCATGTAAATGACAACGGTCTGATTGTGCCGGGCTACGGCGTCCCAGTCCAGTGTGATGCTGCCATCGGCTTTGGCATGGCCGGTCATGAACAGGCAGGATTGTGCACAGTCGCGGTGTGTGAGCGGAATCCCCGCGTAGGAGGCACAGCCATTGGCAGCGGAAATGCCCGGCACAATGCGGAATGGCACGCCAGAGGCGGCCAGTGTTTCCATTTCCTCCCCGCCGCGCCCAAAAATAAAGGGGTCCCCCCCTTTCAGGCGGAGCACGCGTTGGCCCGCCTGAGCACGGCGCACCAGCTCGGCGTTAATGCCTTCCTGCGGCAGGGTGTGTTTGTTGCGGCTTTTGCCCACAAATATCCGCTCTGCATCACGGCGGACATAATCCAGAATGCCGGGGGCTACCAGATTGTCATACAGCACGGCATCAGCGTCCTGCATCAGGCGCAGGGCGGCAAGGGTCAGCAGGTCCGGGTCACCCGGTCCGGCCCCGACAAGCCAGACCTCGCCCCGCTGGGTGTGGTTGGCCAGCAGGCTGTCCAGCTCCTGCCGGGCCTGCTGGGTCTGCCCTTGGCGGGCCAGATGCCCGCCCATACCGTCCAGGAACCGTTCCCAGAGCTGGCGGCGCTCGGCAGGGTCGGGCAGTTTCTCACGCAGCCAGTGGCGCTGGGCCTGCATGAAGGCGGCCAGACGGCCAAGCCCCGCGGGCATGATTTCCTCTATACGTGCGCGCAGGCGGCGGGCCAGAACGGGGGCAGCCCCCCCGGTGGACACCGCAATCTGCACCGCCCCCCGGCTGACAATGGCGGGGGTGATGAAGCTGGAAATTTCAGGGTCATCCACCGCGCAGACAGGAATACCATGGTCCTGGCACAGCGTGGCCAGTGCGCTGTTCAGCCCCCGG
Organism: Acetobacter vaccinii; assembly: GCF_008365315.1. Taxonomy (NCBI): domain Bacteria; kingdom Pseudomonadati; phylum Pseudomonadota; class Alphaproteobacteria; order Acetobacterales; family Acetobacteraceae; genus Acetobacter; species Acetobacter vaccinii. Next base: position 1,508,836 of record NZ_CP043506.1, read on the forward strand.
TCGTCTGTTGCCAGATAGGCCAGACGGTAACGGGGGGCCAGCAGGGTTGCGGCATCTTCTGGCCGGGCATGGGTGGCTTTGTGCGTTATGGCACCTTCGTCCGCCAGTTGGCGCAGTTCTGCGCAGAGTGTGGCGGAGACAACATGCACCTGTGCCCCGGCCCCCAGCAGAAGCCGCACCTTGTTGGCCGCAACCTGCCCCCCGCCCACGACCAGGGCTGGCGCATCGGCCATGCGGAGCATAACAGGAAACCAGGCTGACGGATCGGATGATGGCTGCATGCCGCATGAGCAAGCAGGCTTTGCCCTCGGATGCAAGAGAGAATACGCGCTTTTCCCCGGTGGTGTGTCATGGATGCGGGCGTGCAACGCATGGTTTTTGCTCGCACTGGCGGGTGTGGGGCGGTAGTGTCGGGCCTGACGGTCGATGGTGCCGCGCAAGCGGCTGAAAAGGGAACACCGTAAGCCCAGCGCCACAGGGCAAGTCGGTGGCTGTGCCCGCAACTGTAGGCAGCCGTCTGGCTCCGGCACCCGTGTTTCGGGTAGTCACTGGCCCTGTGGGGCCGGGAAGGCAGGAGGCAGGGGAGAGGCTGCAAGTCAGGAGACCTGCCATCGTCTTTTTCAGCCATGTCACCCGCCGGGACCAGCGGGGGGCAGAGTAGCCTGCATGATTTTCAGCCCCTTGCCCCCTCAGGGGCGCTCCTACCCTGCCACTGGGGGCGGGGCGGCGGAGATGCACCCATTGGTGCGGCATCTGCTGTCCCTTGCGCCAGACCGGGCTACCGCCCTGCGCGTGCATGACGGCCCCCCTTTGCAGGAGGAAGCCAGCCTGCAACAGGCGGGGGCGCAGATACTGCACAGCCTTGTCGGGGCAGTGCCTGCCGAATTTGCCGCACGTGGCACCCGGCTTGAAACGGTGTTTCGCCCTTTGCTGGACGAGGCTCTGGCTCTTGCCCTGCGTGTTCGCTTTCCGGGGGCTGCGGCATCTCCGGCAGGGCAGGCTATTGTGCAGGCCTACGTGGCTGCTCAGCAGGTTGTTGGGGCGCAGCGGGCAGCCATGGCGTTATATTGCGCACGCTAAGCTTGTAATCCTGGTGCGGCTTGGAGGCAGGTCAGCGATCGCCCAAGCCTGCCTTCTGCCGCCAGTGGCGGGGTGAAAGCCCGCTCCATTTCCTGAAAGCCCGGCTGAAGGCGCTGGTTTCGGAATATCCCAGCTGGGTCGTAATGGTGCTTATGTCGTGCTCTGGCAGGCGCAGCAGACGTTGGGCTTCGGCATAGCGCACGCTTTCCAGCAGGCTGGAATAGGACAGGCCCTGCTCGGCCAGCCTGCGTTGCAGGGTCCAGGTGGGCATGTCCAACTGGGCCGCCAGTGTGGCGATGGTATTTGCACCTGTGGGCAGGTCACGCAGGATGAGGGCATGTGCCTGTTCGCGCAGCGTCTGGGGCTGCGCTACGGCAGGGGTATGCCCGCGGGCAAGCGCAATCAGGGAAGCCCGCATGATATCCAGCATGACAGGGTTGGCGTCGGGCATGGGGCGGTGCAAGTCCGCAGTGCGGAAGACCAGAGCATTCACACTCTGCCCGAAGTGGACATCAGCCTGAAACGCATCCCGGTGGGCGTTTGCCTGTTCGGGCTGGGGGTGGGTAAAGCAGACGGCTTGGGGTGTCCAGTCTGGCCCCAGCGCATGGCGCAGCAGGTTGGTGAACATGCCCAGCGTCAGTTCCGCATCATGGCGGCGTTCTGTAATGGCCGGGTCCAGAATGGCGTATTCCAGCCGTATCAGGGGGCCTGCGCGCACCAGGCGGGTGTGGGTCAGGGCCTGATGGTAGCCAAAGTGTGTAGCCAGGTTGCTGACAGCCTCCTCCACCGTGGCGGAGAGCAGGGCCACAAAGCCGATCAGCCCCAGCATCTGGGGTTGGAACTGCTGGCCAAACCACAGGCCCAGATTGCCGTCCCCTGTCTCCCGCGCGGCTTCGTGGAACAGGCGGCAGTATCCATCCAGGCTCAGCCGGTCGGTGGGCATGGCAAACTGGCGGGTGCACAGCCCGGCCCGGCCCGCAATGCGGTCAATGTCGCCGCCGCGCTCGGTCATGAAACGTTCAACGCCTGCCGCCGCGGCGGCCAGAACGCCGGGGGGTGATGCGCTGTCAGCCGGAGCCATGCGGTCCTTGTCCTGCGTGGTGTGGCAGCACATGGGGTGTGCCGCGTGTGACCAAGTGTCAAGAATTTGTGCGATGCGGTCAAGCCGTGGACGGGCGGACATGATACGTTGCATGATCGAACCAAGGGGCATGCCAGCCCATGCCCAAGGTGCTGCCAGTTGGGAGAAGGGACAGGTCGGATGGCGTATCAGCATGCCCTGGGGGGTGAAACCTATCGTTTCGACACCTTGCAGCAGCTTCTGGCGGTGGCCTCACCCGCCCGGTCGGGGGACCAGCTTGCGGGGCTTGCCGCCGGGTCAGACGCCCAGCGCGTGGCAGCCCGCCATGCGTTGGCCGACCTGCCGCTGGACACATTCCTCAAGACCGCGCTGGTGCCGTATGAGGCGGACGATGTGACCCGCCTGATTATCGACACGCATGACGCGGCGGCCTTTGCGCCTGTGTCCCATATGACAGTCGGCCAGTTCCGCGACTGGCTGCTGTCGCACGAGGCCGATAGTGCTGCCCTGGCGGCTGTAGCGCCGGGGCTGACGCCGGAAATGGTGGCTGCAACCAGCAAGATCATGCGCAATCAGGATCTGATGAGTGTGGCCCGCAAGGTACGGGTTATTACCCGTTTCCGTAACACCATCGGGCTGGAAGGGTGCCTGACCACGCGCCTGCAACCCAACCACCCGACAGATGACCTGAAAGGCATTGCGGCGTCCACGCTGGATGGCCTGCTGTGCGGCATGGGGGATGCGGTTATAGGCATTAACCCCGCGACAGACAGTGTCGCCAATGGTCTGGCGTTGCTGGACATGCTCGACCATGCCCGCCAGCTTTATGACATTCCGACCCAGACTTGCGTGCTGACCCATGTGACCAACACGATCGAGATCATGAACCGCGGTGGCGCGGTGGATCTGGTGTTCCAGTCCATTGCCGGGACACAGAAGGCGAATGAGGGCTTTGGCGTCACCCTTGGTATTTTGCAGGAGGCGTATGAGGCTGCTCTGTCGCTTGGGCGCGGCACGCTGGGGCAGAATGTCATGTATTTTGAAACCGGGCAGGGTGCCGCCCTGTCAGCCGGGGCGCACCATGGTCTGGACCAGCAGACAGTGGAGACCCGTGCCTATGCCGTGGCCCGCGCTTATAAGCCGCTTCTGGTCAACACGGTGGTGGGGTTTATCGGTCCTGAATATCTGTATGACGGCAAACAGATTATCCGTGCCGGGTTGGAGGACCACTTCTGTGCCAAGCTGCTGGGCGTACCCATGGGGTGCGATGTCTGCTACACTAACCACGCTGAGGCTGATCAGGATGATATGGACACCCTCATGGTGCTGCTGGCCACGGCGGGCATTACCTTCCTGATCGGGGTACCCGGCGCGGATGATGTGATGTTGAATTACCAGAGCCTGTCTTTTCATGACATTCTGACCCTGCGCAGCCTGGTGGGGCTACGTCCGGCACCGGAATTTGCCGCCTGGCTGGACAGGATGGGCCTGTATGATCAGGCGCGGGAGCGCATGCGCGCCCTTAGCCCCAGACAGAGCCTACTGGCAGGCATGGCAGGTGTAGCATGACGCATTATACCCCCCGCAGGCCCGGTCAGGTTGCCCCGCAGCAGACGCAGGGGGACGACTGGCAGCCTCTGCGCCAGTTCACACGGGCGCGTATTGGTCTGGGGCGCAGTGGTGATGCGCTGAAAACACCTGATGTGCTGGCGTTTCAGGCCGCCCATGCCCGTGCGCGGGATGCTGTGCATACACCGCTGGATGTGCAGGGTATGATGCAGACGCCGGGGCTGGAAGATGCCCTGCATGTTGGCAGCCGCGCGCCCGACCGGCCTACATACCTGCGGCGACCCGATCTGGGACGCAGGCTGTCCGATGCGTCGCTGGCGATGTTGGAAAAAGGCGACTGGGACGTTGTTTTTGTCGCAGGCGATGGTCTGTCCGCCACCGCTACGCAGGAGGGTGCGATTGCCCTCTTTGAGGCCATGCGTGAGCGGTTGAGTGACTGGCGCATTGCCCCGCTGGTTATTGCTACACAGGCCCGCGTTGCCTTGGGGGATGATATTGCCCAGGCTATGGGGGCCAGAATGGTGGTGGTGATGATTGGGGAGCGACCGGGCCTGAGCGTTGCCAACAGCCTTGGAATATACCTGACCTATGCCCCCTATGTCGGGTGCCCGGATTCTGCCCGTAACTGCATTTCCAACATGCACCCTCACGGCCTGCCCGTGCCGGTAGCGGCCGACAAACTGGCCTGGCTGATGCGCGAGGCCCGACACCTGAAGCTGACAGGGGTTGGCTTAAAGGACGCCGCCCCGGAGACTGATGTTATCGAGGTGGAAAAAAAGCTGACCTGACATGGATTTTCAGGACTATCCGTTACACGCAGTCCGCAACAGGGAGTATTCCTGACCCCAAGGCACTAGCCCGGAAACCCCGGAGGGGGCTGTTGGCCCCAGTTCCATTCCGTAATGGCGTGGTTTGTAAAAAATTGTGGCTCTGTTGTGGAGTATCTCCGGGACGACAGCCGAGAGTTGACAGTCTTCACCCCGCCCGTTCAGGTAGCCCCTTTTGTGCGCCAGTAGGGGATGATGATGGGTGTCAGGCAGAGCCACAGTGCCAGAGCAACAAGGCATGTTTGGGGGCAGGTGGCCTGTGTTGCCGTATTGGGTTTGCTGACAGGGCTGGTCCCTGCCCATGCCGAAGGGGAAGTGGCAGCCAGTTGCCAGGCTTTTGGTCCGGGCAACACGCTGCCCACCATTACCCGCCCGTTCATGCTCAAGGGGGCGAGTGTCCTGTGCAACCACGGGTATGCGGTCATGGTATCGTCCGTGACCCATACGCCGCTCTGGTCGGCTGAACATCTGGTGGCAGCAGAACTGGAGGCTGCAGCCGATCTGCCCCGCACAGGGTCATTCTACGCCGATCCCCGGTGGCAGGGGGGCAGTTCCTTGCAGGACTACCGGGCATCGGGGTACAGCCGTGGGCATCTGGCCCCCAGTGCCGACCAGCCAGACGAGCAGGCCCAGCATGAAACCTTTGCTCTGTCCAATATCGTGCCTCAGGCTGCTGTGCTGAACGAAGGGATATGGGCCAGGATTGAAAGCACCGTGCGGGATATGGCGCGTGATGAGGGCGAGTTATACGTCGTGACTGGCCCGGCCTTTCACGGCAAACCCATTATGACCATAGGGCCGGGGCATGTGTATGTGCCCAGTTCAACCTGGAAGGCTGTGTATTCTCCCCGGCGTGGGCGTGCGGGGGTGTATGTCTGCAAGAATGTGCTGCGGCACCCGCATTGTGACAGCGTGACTGTCGCAACCCTTGTGCGCAATACAGGGGTGGACCCTTTTCCTGCCCTGCCAGATACAGTCAAGCAGCAGTTCTGGCATCTGCCATCCCCCCACAAAAGGCGCACGCGGCATTAAAGACCTGATAGCCTGTACCCACTATCCACAGGATTATCCACAGACGGGCTGCTGCATCTGTGAGCAGATTTGTAAAAAAACGGCCCCAGCCACAAGGATTGCAGAGGTCTGGGGCAGGTTTTCTGGTGTAGCGGTGTAGGTGTGTGGGCGTGGGGTTAATCGTTGCGGTAATACAGGCTATTGCCACAGCGGTAAATTGTCTGGGCGGGGCTGAAAAAGCCGGTGCTGGGCTGTTTGCCAACAACCATGCAGTGTTGCTCGGCTATGAATTCATCCCACTGCTGGTTTCGGTAATTTTTGACCATGTGGGAGCCGCCATAAATAATTGCCCCCACCGTGCCAAATGCAATCGTCCAGATCAGGAATTCTTTTAATTTTTTAGACATACCGCGTCATCCTTTGCATGCCTTTTCTGAAATATAAGGGTTTTCCTTAAAAATTGCATAGGATTTCAAAGGGGCGCGAGGGCTTATCGCACAATAGTGTAGAGGGCCGGGGTCAGTTGGTGCAGGACCAGCCAAGCCAGGCCCACAGGAGCACGAACAGACCCAGCAGAAGGTGCATGACAATCAGCACCGGGCCGGAAATAACCGGCACTGTGTTACGTTTGTGGGGTCCAGCGGGGGGGAGGGGCATCAGGGGTGTCCTTTCAGTCTGTGCGGCCACCCCTTGGGTTGTCAGCCTGGTGCTTGTGGCAGGCTGTGATAGGCGCGGCTGAAATACACAAGTCCGTTGGCGGTCGTATGGTTGCACAGGGCGCGCACTAAGCCGAACAGAACACTGTGGGTGCCAACCTCGGCAATCTGGCTGATTTCGCAGTCAAGGTTGACAAGGGCTTCATTAAGCACCGGTGCACCTGTTGTCAGGCTGCTCCAATGGCCCTGAGCAAAGCGGTCTTCCATGCTGTTGGGGCTGGCAAAATGGTTGGCCAGATCCTGCTGCGTGCTGGACAGCACATTGACACACATGGACGCACCCTGGTGGAAAAAGGCCCGTGCCCTGCTGTTTCTGTTCAGGCACACCAGCACTGTGGGTGGGGTGTCGGTGACAGAGCACACGGCCGAGGCCGTAAAACCGACAGGGCTTTCCAGCGTGCCAGTGGTCACAATGGTGACAGCAGCGCCAAGGCGGGCCATGGCGTCGCGGTACGCGCTGGTCTGTGGAGCTGACATCTGCTTTCCTTATTCCTGAAAGTATCGGCTGTTTTTGCACATGAAACAGAGAGGAAAGCAATGACGCAAGATGCCCTTTCGGGGCTGGCGGATGTCAGAACCGAACGCGTGGGCCATATGGGCCGTATTGTTCTTGACCGCCCTAAGCGGCTGAACGCGCTGGATGCAGGCATAGCTAAGGCCATTGACCGCGTGCTGGACGCCTGGGAGCACGACGATAGCGTCGCCGTTGTTGTGCTGGAAAGCAGCAGCCCGCGTGCCTTCTGCGCCGGGGGGGACCTGCGTGCGATCCGGGAGGCACTGCTGGCTCATGGCCCCGATAGCACATTTGAGCTGATGGATACCGCCTACACAACCATGCTGCGGCTTGCGGATTACCCCAAGCCCGTCGTGTCGTTGCTTGACGGGATCGTGATGGGGGGCGGGGTCGGTATTGGCTGCCACGTCAGCCACCGTATTGTGACAGAACGCTCTGTTCTGGCCATGCCTGAAACATCGATCGGCTTGGTGACGGATGCCGGAGGGTCCTGGCTTCTGTCACGTCCCGGCGGGCATGTGGGCTTGCGGCTGGCGCTGACCGGGGGGCGCGTAACAGGGGCACAGGCTGTGGCACTGGGTCTGGCTGATGGGCTGGTGCCTTCTGACTCGCTCGACGCCCTGCGTGCGGCCTTGTCGGAGCAGAATGTGGATGACGCTCTGGCGCGTTTTGTCACGGCACCGGGTGATGACGGCACGGTTTCCGCCACGTTGGAGGCCTGTTACGCCGCGCCGGATATGGCGGGTATTCTGGCCCGGCTGGAAGCCTGCCCGCTGGAGGAAGCCCGGCAGGACCTGGATGACCTGTCGCGGGCCAGCCCGTCTTCCTTGCTGGCAACCTGGCTTGGCTGGCACGCAGCCCGTAAGCTTGGCACCCTGCACGATGTTTTTGATCTGGAGCGGCGTCTGGTGCGTCATGTCCTTGCCCAGCCGGATCTGGCGGAAGGTGTGCGCGCCAGGCTGGTGGACCGCGATAATACGCCTGCCTGGCAACCCGCTACTCTGGCGGAGGTCGATACCGCAGCAATACAGCGTGTTGTGGAGGGTGTCTGAAAAAAGGACTTTCACCCGGTCTGGCTGGTTGTTTTAAAATAACCGCCTGATGGGGAAGGGTGAAAATGTCCGGGGGACTGCCTTTATATAAAAGGCAATGTCCTTTGAAGCCTTTTGGGAAATTGTAGAGTAATGTAGGCGGGCTTTGGCAATATCCCCAAGCCTGCCCCAGTAGTCCGCGCGACCCATCACAGGGGTTGCGAGGACACCAGAGAGTGTATTCAGGCTGCTGCGTGGTGCAGGGCAACAGGCCGTTTTGCAGGCAGGCCAACCGGCAGCACAGGGCTGTGGAACTGGGCTTCCAGAATTTCGGCAGCAGCCAGATAAACGGCAGATAGACCGCAGAAAAGCCCTTCATATCCGGCAATGACAGTCAGGGACGGGGCCTGCGCCAGTTCTGCAAAAGCCAGCAGGGCAAACAGAAGTGTCAGAGAGGAAAAAATAACCTGGTGTGCGCGCGTTGCCCGCAACGTGCCAAAGAACATGATCAGCGTAAACAGACCCCACAGCAGCAGATAAGCCCCGATCATGGCCGGGGTGCTGGCGGGGACAACCCCCGTGTGTGGCAGGGCGATCAGCGCCACCAGGGAGATCCAGAATGCACCGTAGGAGATAAAGGCTGTCATACCAAAGGTGTTGCCTGCGGCGTATTCCAAAAGACCGGCCATAATCTGTGCCAGCCCGCCAAAGAGCAGGCCCATGGCCAGAATGGCCGATCCCATGGGTAAAAAGCCTGCATTATGCAGGTTCAGCAGGATTGTGGTCATGCCAAAGCCCATAAGCCCAAGCGGTGCCGGGTTTGCTTTGGCAATGGCGGGGGGAGAGGTGACTGCATGTATCATGATTGTTCTTCTTGCTGTCTAGGGTACATGACTAACCCTTAAAAGCAGACAGGCCCGAAAGTTCTTTAAAAACGATTTTACCGTAATAAAATTAAATTCATTGAAAAGTATTTTATGAGAATGCAACTTTTTGCCGTTGCGAAGTAACGCCCCGCAACGGCAACAGCCATGGTGTGGACAGGTTATTTTACGGCCAGGCGGAGTGTGCCGGGCATGACGGAAACCGGGTCTGCGGCATCCGGGGCATCGGCCGCACGCTGGATTGGCCCCTTGTGGTGGAAAAAGCCCGGTATGGCCAGGATAATACTGGCTGCCTGCTCCAGACAGGACACCGTACGCTCGCACGTCAGGTTGATGCCGCCTTTCTGGCTTGGGCTTGCCGCTATGGCATCGGCCGCCTGCATGAGTGCCGTGGCTGTGGCCGTGGGGTTACGGTGCAGTTGGCCAAAAGCAGCCAGTGCCCTGTCCAGCGTTGCGCGGGCCTGCGGGTCCAGCGTGGCATGGGCTGCGTTCCAGCGGAGCCGTACAATCAACCTGCCGAGCGAAAGGGCCGCAAAGGCACCATCGGTATAGCCCTGCCTGTCCACCCCGGTGGTGATAAAGGAAAGGCGCATCATCAGGCGGGAGATTTTTTGCAGTTGCAGCCCCTCCCATGCCACCCAGGCGATGGTGCGTTTGCGAGGGGTGCGGGCCAGTTGCTGCACGCTATGCGTCAGGGAGGACACAAGTCGGGCCGCATCCAGCTTATGGTCAGCCGGGAGAATAACCCTAAAGACAACAGCCAGCAGCGCACAGGCGGCTGCCATAGTTATCCATGTGTTGGTCAGGGTCATGTCATCATACACAATCGGGTTGTTGACCGACAGCATCATGGTGAAAAACACCGCGTAACCAAAGGCACCAATGCCGTAGCGGGGGTGGAACTGCAACCACACGCCCGGTAGCAGGAACAGGCAGAGCGTCAGCCACAGCAACGGGTAGCCATCAATCCGGGGCAGGGCCAGCATATGGCACAAAAACCCGGCAGGAATGGCCAGTGCCGTGCCCGTTGCCATCATGGGGCTGGCCTTGGCAGCCGAGGGTGCGGTGGACAGCAGGCTGGAGGCCGCCACAATATACACCAGCAGCATGGGGCCAAGGCTCCAGTGGAAAACATACCACAGCAGCCCCGCCAGCAGGGTGATCATGGCCCCGCGTGTGCCGTTGCGCAGCGCCATGGGCCATTCCAGATAGGTGGGCACAGCCGGAGCGCCCGCCGCATCCGGGCGGCGGCTGGTCAGGTTGTGCAGGGCCAGGTCCATCTGCACCAGCGTGTCGCGCGTATTGTCCAGCGCAACCAGCATGGCCGAGCCATGGCGCTCTCTTGCCAGATGTTCCAGCGCTTTGAGGGTATCGTGCAGGCAGGCGGACAGGGGGGCCGGGTTGTCCAGCCAGGCCGGGTCTTCCGTCAGTTCCAGCAGTCGTTCCAGCGACTGCGCCATGTGGTCATGGACAGTGTGGGTTTCCTGCTCTGCGGTTTCCAGTGTCAGCCAGTATGGGTGGTAACTGACAATCAGCCCGGTCAGCCTGCTGAGGGCAAGGCGCAGGTTGCCAATGCGGGCCTGCATGTCCGGGTCGTCGGCTGCGGCGTATTCTATGGCCGGGGCCAGCCCTGCCATATAGGACAGCAGCTTGGCGCGGCTGTCATAAACCGGGCGCGGCAGGCTGCGAAAGCTGCCAGCGTTGCTCTGTTCCTCACGCTTCTCAAGCAGGTCCAGGGCGGTTTCAGCCAATGTGCCGTGGGCTGTGCGCTCGCTTTCCGCAGCATGAAAAATCCAGGCATGGCGCACCGTGTCCCGGAAGGCGCTGCCAAGTCGGAGCAGCACACTGCTGGGTTTGCGTGGCGATGTGATCATGAACACAAAGGCCGTCACCACCACACCCACACAGACTGCGGACAGACGCCCCATGGCGGACAGGAAAATCCCTTCCGGCTTTGCAAAGGCGGGTGAGGCGACAATAACAATCGTGTAGCCCACCAGCACCGCAGCATAGGCGCGGAACAGCCGCAGGAATGTGGCTATCATACAGGCAATGCCCACAATGACCGCCAGTGCCGCAAAATACAGCACCGGGGCCTGCACAAAGGCCGACATGATTGTCACGCTCAGTGCAGCCCCAAGCAGGGTGCCCGCCACGCGCCACACACTTTTGGACACCATGGCCCCAACCGTGGGGTTTGCAACAATCAGCACGGTTGTTGCCGCACTCAGCGGGGACTGAAGCTGGAACAGAAAAGCCAGAAACACGGCAATGCCAATGGACAGGAACACACGTCCCGCATAGGCGCCGGTGGCCAGAAAGGCCGACCATTGTGCCGGGTCGTGGAAGGTGGCCGGGATGATGCGTGTAAGCAGGCGGTTCAGCGCCTGCCATGGCTGGGTGCTGCCGCGGGCCTGATCATGCATCATGGTGGCTCCGGCGGGCCAGCAGCCCGGCCAGCAGTTCACGCACCATCTTGACCTGTGCGGGGGGAATGTCCTGACAGTCCTCGCGCTCCAGCCCGGCGGCAATCTGGTGGAACATGTCGCAACGCGCCTGTCCTGCGGGGGTGAGCAGCAGGCGTTTGACCCGGCGGTCATGGGTGTCGGGCTGGCGGGCCAGCAGGCCCTGTTTTTCTAGCAGATCAAGCACCCGCACCAGGGCTGAGCAGTCCACATCCATGGCGGCGGCCAGACTGCTCTGGGTTGCACCGTCGGGCAGCATGGTCAGGTAGGTCAGCGGCCGCATGATGGCCAGCGTCATGCCGTGGGGGCGCAGGGCGCGGTCCAGACGGGTGCGCCACAGCATGGCTAGCCGCATGACGCGCAGGGTGAGCAGCATGTCAGGAAAGCATGTCTCATCCAGCGCGGGTGGGTCGCGCGGCTCGGTCATGGACACCTCATTAATTAGGACAAATATATTTGAGATAAAAACGTTTATCCAACTATAATAACCTGCGTTTCCCCGGTCAATCGGCTGTACCCGCACAGTCGCGCGATGGTGCCGCCCCTGTCCTTGTGGCCTTGAAACGGGGCAGGCTTTGTGCACATCCTGCCCTCTCAGACAGTGTCCCAATGGGCATGAAACGGGGAGTGACGCTGGCCGTCAGGCGGGTGGCGCATTTCTGCAATTCCAGGTGTTCACCCCTGCCGCTCATGGCGGTCATGGGCTGGGCGGAGGGACAGGACCATGCAGCCTTTTCCGTTACTGCTTGTCAGACATGCGGCCGTGCAGGTGCAGACGGGGGTCTGTTACGGGCGGAGCGATGTTGCCCTGCAACCGGGGTGGGAAAGCATTGTCGGCGGCCTTGCCGTGCTGGCCAGAGGTATGCCGTGCAGTGTGGTCTATACCTCTCCGGCCTCTCGCTGCCACGATATGGCAGGCCGTCTGGCGCAGGTTACGGGAATGAGCATGGTGGTGGATGCCCGTCTGGCGGAACTGGATTTTGGCCAGTGGGAAGGGCAGCGCTGGGATGACGTGGCGCGTACCCAGTTGGATGCCTGGGCCGCCGACCCCGAAGGGTTTGCCCCGCCGGGAGGGGAAAGTGGACGGACCCTGCGGGCCCGTGTCGGGGCGTTCTGGCAGGATATTGCGGCAAAGGGTACAGCCGCCTGTGTGCTGTCCCATGGGGGGCCGCTGCGTATTCTGGCCTCCCTTGCTGTGGGGGAGGTGCCAGACCTGCTTGCTCCGTCCATGCCACAGGGGTTTGCCCGCCTGCTGACAGCCCTGCCATTTGCCGGAAGTGGGCAGGAGGAGGCTGATCCTCAGGCCGAGGTCTTCAGCCTTGCGCGGCCAGTCCACCGGCAGCGTGTGCCTCTGGCAGGCTCTGCCTGAAGGGCGTGCGCCTGCCCCGTTGCCTACGCCTGCGTGGCTGGCGGGGAATGGGGGTTACACCGGACGAGGGGAAGCCGAACAACACAAAGGCCCATCCCTGGGCGACAAAGGGTGTCAGCGCCGAGTTGGACACCATCATGGCCGGGAATGCGGCATTCATGGCATTGCCCTGCTCGGCCAGCCAGGCGCTCAGGGCTGGGCTGGGGGGATTGGTATCCCCAGCCAGGGTGCGGGTGTTGGGGTCTGACGCGTAAAGTGCAATTTGCTCCAGTGTGGCATCAGTGCTGGACAGCAGGGCCAGAAGACCAGTCTGGAGCACCCGATGGGCAAGGAGTGTGCCAGACGCATCGGCCATGTCTGCCTGTGTTGCACTGTCCTGTAGGGTTTGAATGCGCCCTGGTGCTCCAAGACTGTCAGATGTGTCTGGCTGGAGCGGGGTATTACCCCTGCGGGGTGTGCTGTGGGGGCCAAGTTGCTGTGCCAGTGCGGCCTCTCCCCCCAGCAGGGCGGACAGGGCAGAACTTTCCAGCGTAGGCAGGTTGCCAGACAGACCCGAACCCCCAGCCCCGGTTGAGGCGGTGCGTGTGCGTGTCGTGGGCGGCAACACATACTGGGCAAAGGTCGCATCAGCCTCAGCCTGCGCGTTACGCAGGGTTGTTTCCAGGCTTGTGGCTGTCTGTGCGTTTGTCAGTTCCTGGGCGCTGGCAGGCTGGCCGGTCTGTGTCGGGCTGGTGCTGATGCTGGCAGCAGTGGGTAGAGTCGTTTCGTCCGCCGTATCCTGCAAGGCGGCCAGCGTGTGCAGGCTGTCTGGTCCAACCCTGTTTGGGGTGGTGGTTGCCGCAGGCACAGTATCGGCACTGGCTTGAAGGAACATGGTCAGCCCGCTGGGTTGCGGCACTGTATTACTGGAGCCTGATGCACCGCCTGTGGCAAGCGATGGCGTTGTAGTCTGCGCGGTGTCGTTGAAAAAGAGTGGAGTGTCCAGCATCTCCGAGGACTGAGGCAGTTCCAGAGGCAGAGTGCCGCTTTGTGGTCGGCTGTATCCGTACAACGGGGGTGTCTGCACCGGGGTGGGGCTGTCAGGCAGGGTGGTGGTGGGCTGCTGTGGGGGAGCCTGCCCCTCTTCTACCGTCGTGGAGGGCGGTGTGCTGGCGCTGCCCTTTGGCTGGGAAGTGCCCTGTTCTGGTGCGGTCGTATTAGGGGCAGTCGTACCGGGTGCGGTGTTTGCGCTAATGGCGTTGAGGAGCGTGCGCGCAGCCTCTGACAGCACAACGGTGTCACCATCTTCAACAAGGGCGGCCAAAGCTCCGTCCGTCATGCTGCCGGGGGACAGGGCGGTGGGTTGGGTGGCTGCGGTTTTGGAGTCGGCCTGGGGGTCATGCCGGGTATCAGGCATGAGGCCGGGCCACGGCAGCCCCCCCATGGGGGAGGACGTCATGCCCGGTAGTCCTGTGTGGCTACGCTGCTGCCCCGGCCTGCCCGGGGGTGGGCCTGTGTTTTATGGCGGGGCATGGGCATTCTGTCCTTGGGGTGCGGGGTGGTAGGTTAGCGGTTTATCCAGCGCCGTCGGGCTGGGTTGCGGCTTTCCCAGCCACGGCGCTCAAGCTCTGGTGTGCTGGCAGGTTCCTGCGGGTAGCCAACGCACAGATAGGCCAGAAACTGCCAGTGTGGGGTAATGCTCAGCGTGCTACAGGCTTCAGCCGGGTCCAGGATCGAGACCCACCCCACCCCAATGCCCCGCGCGGCGGCAGCCAGCCAGAGGGTATGGATTGCCATGACAGCGGACCATGTTGTGGTTTCTGGCATGCTGGCACGGCCTAGCCCTCGGCCCTGGGCAGGGTTTGTGTCGCAGAACACGGCAATATGGTGGGGGGCTTCGTCCATGCCCGACAGTTTGAGCGTAGCGTAACGCTGTGCGTCTTCACCACTGCGGCCGTCCAGTTCGCGCGCATTGCTGCGGATGAAGTTCTGCCGGATCGCCGCCCGGCGTGCCGGGGTGTCCACCCGGACAAAGCGCCATGGTTCGCTCAACCCGACGGAGGGGGCCAGGCAGGCCTCATGCAGCAGGGTGTCCAGCACGCTGTCAGGCAGCGGCGTGGTGCGAAAGTGCCGCACATCACGCCGCCAGATGAACAGGCGGTCCAGATCGGCCAGAAAAGCGGGTGGGAAGGCAGGGGATGTCATGGCCGTATCATGCCGCTAAGTCATCCACCCAGCAAGCGGCCAGTGTGGTGGAGTTATGGAGAAAAAGCTGGTGCCTGCACGCGGGAGCAGGCTGTTGTCCTGGGGCACTGGGCTTGTGCTCCTGTGTCAGCCTGTAAGGGCGGCTAATGTTGTCAGCGCCAAGCAGTCGGCCATCACTGCGCAGCAGCCCAGAACATCCCCTGTGTAGCCTCCCAGCAGGCGACGGGCCTGACGCCCTACGACATAGGTTGCCACCAGTGCGGCCAGGGCCGGGGCCATCAAAACAGCCGGCTGTGCGCCAAGGGCCAGTCCTAAACCCAGGCAGAGCGCAAGGGTGGCCAGTCCGGCCCCGAGCAGGGCACGGCGCGGCAGGGGGGACAGGGCATGGGCCAGCCCATCTGCCCGGGCGGGGGGCAGCCAGGCCGGAATGGCCAGCATGGCCGCGCGGGCCAGCCCACCGGCCAGAGCGCAGGCCAGCGGCGCCATAACCGGGCTGAAAGCAAGGAGCGCGCCAGCCCGTATGCCGTAGGACAGGCACAGCGCCATCACGCCATAGCTGCCCACCCGGCTGTCACGCATGATCTCCAGCCTGCGCTGGGGGGTGCTGGCACCGCATCCATCGGCCATGTCAGCCAGCCCGTCTTCATGCAGGCCGCCTGTCAGCAGGGTTTGCACGGTCAGAGCCAGACAGGCGGCGGCCAGCGGGGGGACATGGGCCAGCATCAGCAGCGCCAGAGTGGTGCCGGTGACAGCCCCGATGCCCGCTCCGATCAGTGGCCAGCACCAGACGGAGTGCGCCATGGGCCATGCCTGACCGTGACAGCTTTTGGGGGCCAGCCATAGAACCGGCAGGCGCGTCAGCAGGCTCAGGCCACAGGCCAGATCCAGCCGGAACCGGGCCAGAGGTGTGTGTGTGGTCATGCCTGTGGGGTGGACACAGCCGCCTGACCAAAGGTGGCCATGCCGGTGTGGCAGGCCAGAGCTGCCCGTAGGATGGAAACCGCAAGGGCCGCGCCCGACCCTTCCCCAAGTCGTAGCCCCAGCCCCAGCAGGGGGGGCAACCCAAGGAGTGTGGCCAGGGTGCTGGTGTGTCCGTCCGGCGTTGCACAGTGGGACAGTTGGGTGTGGGCAAGTCCTTTGCCGGGGGTGTTGAGCATGGCCAGTGGGGCTGCGGCACACAGGCAGACAAACCCGTCCAGCAGAACAGGCACGCCTTTGTGGCGTGCGCCCAGCGTGGCCCCCAGCATGGCGGCCAGTTCATACCCGCCAAGGCGGCGGGCAATATCCAGCGGGTTGCCAAGGGCGTGGGCATGGCGGTGGAGCGCCATATCGATCACAGCGGCCTTGCGGCGTGCACCAGCATCGTCCAGCCCGGTGCCGTGACCCGCCCAGTCCGGCCCGGCCCGGCCTGTCAGGGCTGCGGCCATGGCCGAGGCAGCAGTTGTGTTGCCAATGCCCATTTCCCCCAGGCACAGCAGGTCGCAGTCGGGCGGGACGGCGTTAAAGCCTGTTGCCACGGCATGGAGGAAATCATGCTCCGTCATGGCCGGTGCTGTGGTGAAGTCTGCCGTCGGACGCAGGTCGTTCAGGCAGATGACATCCAGCCGTGCGCCAACAGTGCGGGCAATCTGGTTGATGGCGGCCCCACCGTGGCGGAAATTGTCCACCATCTGAGCGGTCACCGCCATCGGCCAGGGGGAAACACCATGGGCTATCATGCCATGGTTGCCTGCAAAAATAAGCACCTGCACCGCGTCCAGCCGAGGGGTGGACCGATGCTGCCAGCCGCCGAGCCACTGGGTCAGGTCTTCCAGTTGCCCAAGGCTGGCGGGGGGTTTGGTCAGAGTGGCCTCGCGCAGGGCTATGGCCTGCCGGGCTGCGCTGTCGTGCGGGGGCAGGCTGGTACAGAGTGTCAGCAGGGCCGGGAGAGAGAGTGGCGCGTCAGGGCTGGGGGGCATGGTCGGTCATTCCGTGCTTCGGGCAGGCTGTGGTATGGCGGCAGCTGTGGTGGTGGAGGGAGTATTGCATGAACGGCCCTGTTCTCAACAACTGTGGCACGGGCCTTGCGGGAACCATGCTGGTGCTCGGTGGTGCCCGTTCAGGCAAGAGCAGTTTTGCCGAAAGTCGTGTGCGCACCCTGCCTGCGCCCTGGGTCTATCTGGCAACAGGCCGCGCATGGGATGATGAAATGCGTGCCCGCATTACCCAGCACCAGGCAGACAGGGGGCAGGCAGGGTGGCTGACGGTGGAGGAACCCGTGGAGGTTGCCCGCGTGCTGCGCCAGCATGCCCATACCCCGGTGTTGCTGGATTGCCTGACTCTATGGCTGACAAACCTGCTGCTGGATGAACAGGATAGCGCGGCCGCCACTCAGGGTTTGCTGGACAGCCTGCCAGCCCGGCAGGCACCAACGGTGCTGGTGGGGAATGAGGTCGGGCTGGGCATTGTGCCGGAGAATGCTCTGGCCCGCCGATTCCGTGACGAGGCAGGCCGCCTGCACCAGCGTCTGGCACAAAAAGTAGGGCAGGTGGTGTTTATTGCCGCAGGACTGCCCCTGGTGCTGAAGGATGAAGGCCAGCCACATCCACAAAGTTGATGGGCTTTTGCGCAGGGCTACCCCCGGTCCGGGGTATTGTGTGGGGTGGTCTTGAGACGCAGTTTGAGTGCTACCACTTGCGTTGTCGTAATGAAGATGGTGAGTGGTGCACAAATGCTACGCGCGGGCGGCTGCATGGTGCACCGCCGCCCTGTCGTGTGTGAGGGGGGCAGATGGCCGATACGATTGTAAACACACAGCTTCTGATTGGTGGCCAGTGGCGGAATGCCGCCGACGGCCGGACGCTGGATGTGCTGGACCCCGCAACAGGGGACAGCATTGGCAGCGTGGCGCACGCGACCAAGGCTGACATGGAAGAAACGGTTGCAGGTGCCGCCGTTGGTTTTGAAGCCTGGCGCAACCTGACCGCCTGGGACCGCTATGTGATCATGCGCCGCGCTGCTGACCTGCTGCGTGAACGGGCCGACCAGATCGGCCGGATCATGAGCCGCGAGCAGGGCAAGCCGCTGGAGCAGGCGGTTATTGAGATCAACGCTGCTGCCGGGGTGATCGAGTATTTTGGTGAGGAAGGCCGTCGTCTGAATGACGAACTGGTGCCCGCCCGTGCCCCCAATGTTGAACAGCGTGTTCTGCGCCGCCCGGTTGGGGTGGTTGCGGCGTTTACGCCCTGGAACTTCCCCATCAACCAGATCGCCCGCAAGCTGGGTGCTGCACTGGGTGCGGGTTGTGCCGTTATTGTCAAAGCACCGGAAGACACGCCTGCATCCCCTGCAGAACTGATCCGCTGCTTCTGCGATGCGGGCATTCCCGCTGGTGCGGTGTCGCTGCTGTATGGTGTCCCGGCAGAAATTTCGGAATATCTGATCGCCCACCCGGTTGTGCGCAAGATTTCCTTCACCGGGTCCACCCCCGTGGGCAAGCATCTGGCCGCACTCGCAGGCGGGCAGATGAAGCCTGTGACCATGGAACTGGGCGGGCACGGTCCTGTTATTGTCTGCTCCGACGCGGACCTGGATGCCGCTGCTGAACGGTTGAGTGCCGCCAAGTTCCGCAATGCCGGGCAGGTGTGCGTTGCGCCCACGCGCTTCCTGCTGCACAGCGACATTGCTCCGGCGTTTATTGAAAAGTTCAAGGCTCGTATCAGCGCGCTTAAGATCGGCCGTGGGCTGGACGAAGGCGTGACCATGGGGCCGCTGGTGAATGAGCGCCGTGTATCAGCCCTGACCGAACTGGTGGAAGACGCCCGCCAGAAAGGGGCAGAGCTGTGGCAGCCTGCAACACCGCTGCCCAACACGGGCTTTTTCTTCCCGCCCACGCTCGTGCTCAAGCCCACGCTGGACATGCGCCTGATGCAGGAAGAACCCTTTGGCCCCATCGCCATTGTGGATGAATTTACCGACCTGTCCGCCGCTGTGCAGGAGGCTAACCGCCTGCCGTACGGGCTCGCCGCCTATGTGTATACCAGCAATGAGCGTACAGGCCGCGTGCTGGGCGAGGCGCTGGAAGCAGGGATGGTCGCAGTCAACCACCATGGCATTGGCGTGCCGGAAGTGCCTTTTGGTGGCATGAAGGATTCCGGTTACGGCACCGAGGGCGGGCCAGAAGCCCTGCGCGCCCACACCATTACGCGCCTTGTCAGCAGCCAGCATGCCAAGGCTCCGTTCTGACACGGGGATGTCCGGGGCAGGGATGACCTGCCCCGGTCTTGCTGACTGATGAACAGATTAGAGTTCTTGACTATCGCCTTTGTTGTAAAGGCGATAGTCTTTTGAAATATTGAGAATATTTCGTCTATTTTCTTTTAAAATGTTGCGGTCAGGCTGACGTTGAACGACCGTCCCATGCCCGGCAGGGCAATGTGCTGGCCCGTGCTTTTTTCCGTCATGACCAGCAGCCCACCCAGCGGCATATAGTAGCGCTGGTTGAAAATATTATCGATCCCGGCATTGAGTGTCAGCATCCGCCACTTGTAGCTTCCCGCCAGATTCAGCAGGGCATAGCCGGGTGTGCGTGCTTCATTCCGCACCCAGTCCACAGTGCTTTTTGCTTTCACTAGGTTCAGTTCCACCCGTCCTGTCCATGGGCCTACGGTTTCGTTAAGTGCCAGCGTGCCGTTTAGTGGCATCTGCTGGTACAGCCCGGAGTGGGAGACCATATCCTGCCCGCGCACCCAGTTGAGCACACCCGTGACTTCCCCTCTGCCATAGTGTGCGGAATCCCACAGGGCATAACGGCCAGAGGCATTGATGCCATACATCTGGGCATTGTGGTTGACGAACTGGAGCACATAACCGTTGAGATGGTTCATGCTGTTGGCCAGTGAACCAATGCGCTGCACGTTGATGTAGTTGTGGGCGTAGGTGTAGTACGGCTGCACTTTCAACTGCCATCTGTTGGCTAGGGATGGGTCGTGCCAGTCGAATGTCACGCTGGCCGTATTGGCAACTTCGGATTTGAGGTCGAGGTTGCCGACATACCCGTTGCCATCCCCAAACCAGCCGATCATGGTGGTGGCCATGCTGCTGCGCCCCCAGGCATAGCGTTCATACAGGTTGGGTGCCCGGGACTTGCGGGCGTAACCGGCCTCGATCGTCAGGCTGTCAGTGGTTTTCCAGCGCAGCATGGCGGTGACATCAAAGTTGACATCTGTCCGGCCATGGGGGCGGGCATTAAAGGCTTTGGCCGCCGCCCCGTCGGTGCTCAAGCCCGACATACCGCCCATGCCTGACATCATTGACATGCCGGACATGCTGCTGCTCATCCATGAATAGGGTGAAACATTGCCGGTATTCATCATCACAACATCATTGCGCAGGCCCAGCAGGGTGGACAGGCGTGGGGTCCAGCGGGCCTCCCATTCTGCAAAATGGCCCAGCCTGTCGCGGTGGGCGTCGTTGAGGGTATGGAATGTGTCGGGCCCCATCATGCTGCTGCCTGCCAGCGGGGGCCACCAGTCGTTCAGCCCTTCGTGGTCAAAGCTGCTGCCCAGACGCAGGGTATGCGCCCGTGCCAGAGGGATGGTGGCCTTGATGGCATAGCCCGCCGTGCGGGATTCATCATTCATGGGCATGCCGGTCGTGGCGGAATGGCCGCCCTTGTCAGCCAGCATGTTCATGGCGTGGCTGACCCGCCGCCAGTAGCCTGTGGCTTCAAGCTCACCCCAGTCAAACGTGCCGGTATATTTGCCGTTGACCCCGGTGGAGCGGTTATTGGTCATGTCCATATACTGGTTGGGAAAGCCCTCGCGCGGGGTATCCTGCTGGCTGAAGGTCAGGGCCAGAAGGTGGTTGCCCTTGTGCATGCCAAAGGTGATGTCGTGGCTGTAGGTCAGATACTCGGTTGACGGGACAGGCCCAAATCCACCCCCGGCGGAGTAATTGCCTGCCTCGGCATAGGAGGCATTGTAGCGCAGGCTGAACATGTCGTTAGCAACGGTCATGTCCCCATGGGCGGCATAACCGCTCCCGTTGCTGCGATACGTGCCGCTGGCCGAGCCGGTAAAAAGGATTTTGCCGTGGCGGGCAAAACGTGGTGGCGCGCGCTCGACAATAATCGAGCCCCCCAGACTGTCCCCCCCGCTGCTGACAGGGGTAAGCCCGGCAACGCTGGTGGCGGTCTGCACGCTTTGGGGGTCTATGTAGGAGAGGGCAGGATTCATGTGGTTGGGGCATGCAGGGCTTATCCGCACGCCATCCACAAATGTTGCCACGCGGTCGTCGGCCATGCCGTTGAGCACGGGCAGGTTGGCAAGCCGCCCACCTGCGTAGCTGCTAAAGCCCGGCTGGTCGCGAAAGAGCGAGGCACTGTCCGGGCTGGACAGGCTGGACATACGGCGGGAGGCTGCGTTGGGGGACGAGGCATTGAGCGGGGAGTCCGCCAGTTCCGTGTCGTCCTGAGTGTCGGAAACATCAAGCTGGGGCAGGGTTACAACGGTTGCGGCGTGGGTTGGTGTTGCCAGCGGTGCGCAGCAGACAGTCGCGACCGCCCATAGCCAGCCATAATGCTGGCCCAGGGTGCGGGTATAGGACATGGGAAAACAGTCATCCTGTGTCAAACATGCAAGACAGGCTCTGGCAGACCCGCCAGCACGCCGAGCAATGCTGCGACGTGCCGGGGTTACCAGAACGATGGGGAAGACTGTTTTCAGACATGGGGTATGGCAGACGGTTTGCAGCGCGCTCTGGCACTGTTCTGCCGCAGACCCAAAGGAGGGGCCTGCAAGAATCTGTTACCCCTGGAAAGCAGCCTTCCAGAATGAAGACAGCAGGGGCAACGGGGGGCCGCACGCAGGGGGCAGGCCCAAGGGAACAGGGGGCGGTGCCCGCGGGCGGGATGCAGCCCCACCCCGGTGCAGCCATAAAACCCCGACTCCCGGCAGAACAGGCGGCACAAACGGAATAAGTGCCGCGAGTGTCAGCAGGGGGCACAGGGGGCAGTTCTCACCGTCATGGTGGTCATGCGGCATGGGGGGAGCATGCTCCCCACGGGTGCCCATGGACATGGCATGCATTGCGGGCATGCTGTCGTCTGACGGGTCGGAACATTCCTGCGCGTCGTGCCCGGGGGCTATGTCAATGCCAAGGGTGCGTTCCAGCGTGGCCCGTGGCAACTCCCCTGGGAGCGCGTAGGATTGCAGTGCCAGCAACCCGGCAAAGCAGCCCAGGACCACCAGCAGCGTGGGCCATAACAGCCGCGTGCGTAGGATGGACAAAGGGCGGGACATTGCGCGTGCAAACACCTTGGCTGTGTGCGGGGCTGCTGCGCTGTATCTGCCTCCCCGGCGGGGTGCCTGTCAAATCTGGCGGGGCTATGACATAACCCGGTGCGGAGGGCTGCTGTGAACGCAACCGAACATGACAGGCTTGTTCAACCCAAGGCGGATTGCACCTCCGAGGCTGCGTCGTCTTTTCATTTGCGTCCGGTGTCAGGGCAACCTTTGGGCCTGTCCGCACGGCAGGAGACCCGGCGTCTGTGGGGTGTGGCCTTGCTGCTGGCGTTGGGTGCTCATGCGGTTCTGACTGCCGTGCTGGTGTTGACGGCAACACATACGGCCCCCGTGCAGGGGCAGGACAGTGTGGTGAGCATGGTTTTTGAGCCCCCTGCCACGAGTGCCCCGCCTATGGCCCCTCTGCCAGATTCCATGGAGCCTTTGCCAGACACGCCTCCCTTGACGGCCCCTGATGTTCCAGCCCCGGCAGATGTGACCTTGCCGCCCTTGCCAGCCAAGCTTGGCATTCCACCCCACACTGCGCTGCATGCTGCTGCTCCGAGAATGGCCCTGTCCTTGGCAGCGCATGGTCCAACACAGGGGGCCGAGGCCACAACAGGGCATGGGCTGGCAGATAAAGCAGCCCCCTCTGCCGCTACTCCGCCTGCGACAGGGGGCGGCAAGGCCCATGGTCTGTTGCTATCCTGCGCGCACGTGCAAACCCATTACCCCCCCATGGCCCGCCATTTGCATGAAGAAGGAACGGCTGTAGTCGAGGCCGCACTTGACCCTTCCGGCCATGTGCTGACAGCGCGCCTGTTCAAAACTTCCGGCTTTGATGACCTGGATGACGCGGCGGTGGAGGCTGTCCGAGGGTTGCAGTGTACCCTGCCAGAAGGAGGGGCGATTACAGGGCATATCCCTGTTGTTTTCCATCTGCACTAAAAAGACTTGTCTGAGGACATCTTTTCGCATAGGAGACAGCCATTGCCTCTGCCTGTCCCGTTCGTCTAGAGGCCTAGGACATCGCCCTCTCACGGCGACAACACGGGTTCGAATCCCGTACGGGACGCCATTGAGTGTATAAGCTTCTGCATTTGTGCCTAAATGCGCCGCTGTTCGTTTGAACATTCAGAACTGCTCAGAAAACCAGCATTTCCCTTCAGTTGTTCTGGTCTAGGTTTATCCTAAATCTTCCGCAGTATTGCGCCGGTCTATAGCAAGCCAATCTGCCGTCTGATCTGCTGGCATTCTGTGCCTGCCTCAAAATCTGGTTTTGCATGGTAATGCGTGTTCATAGCCTATCGGCCTCTGCCCGCATTGTGGGTTTTCATGGTGCTTCTGGCTGTTGGTGGTAGCCCTGATCATCAGGGGGGTTTGCTGTGTGCAGAACGCGGAAGAGGCATGTCTGAGTGGCAGAGTTCTTCACATTTTCATCACAAGTAATATTCAAAGATGCTCTTTACTTTTCGCTTACCAATTTTGAGGTTCTTTATTACCAGAAAGAATTCTCTCAATGCTTTGGATGTGGGGTAAACTGTGGCTACTCTGACTACTACCACTCTGTCATGGTCGGCGTCATGGTTTCAGACCCCGTCTATGGCTGATAGGGAAGCGCATGCAGCGAATGGCCAAAGCACTCTGCACCATGGCAGTGCGGTTGTAAGCACGACGGACAATAATTCCAGCCAGTATGATGATGCAGACGGCGACACTGTTGCTTTGTCTGACGAGGCGCAGACTTATATCAGCAACACAACAACGCAGTTTAAAGATTCGACAGGAACAGTACAGAAAATTTACGATACTTTGGCGTCGATTATTAGCAGTTCCAACACATCAGATTCCCAGAAATGGGCGGCTTATGTGACGAGTGATGAAATGCGCTTTGAGTCTCAAGCCCATGCAGGTTCCGGGGTTGATGGTCTTGTCACAGCGTTTGACCAGCAAACCGAAAACACAGCATTCATGAAGACAATCAATGCTGCCCTTGCCGATATAAAAACAAGAAATTTACAATATGATGACCAGCAACCTGTCTCCATCCCGATAGAAAGGGCTCTCCTGTATCTCCAGCAAAGAGAACAAAGAGCTGCTGAGGAGGAAGTATGGGGCTCATCCTCGTTGTCTATTCATATACAGGCAAGCACGCTCCAGACAGGGGCAGGAACTGAAACAAGCTTTACGCTGTCATCCAATTTTTCCGGACAAGAGTTTTTTGGGCTTGGTAATGCGTATCAGAGCCCGCTTGCTGTGGATTCAAGCAGTTCTGGGCCATATAATTTTTCACCATCCGGCAATACAACAAGCATTCAGGCAAGTTTTGGGTCTCTTGGTACAAAAAATGCCGAGAGGGAGCAGGACATGATTGACGAGCTTTTTGCGTCACCGTCTCAATCACCCTCCTCCTCTGGTGCAGAGAGTGATCAGAAAAAAATGCGTGACATCAATCATGATGAGGAAAATTCAGTTTTCTAAAAAGCGTTCGAGGTGTGCCCTCGCTACGGTATTTCTGCCACACTCTGCGAGTTGACTGGTAGTCTAGGTCTCGTCCCACACAGAGTGGAACTGGGCGGGTAAGGCAGTGATACCGACGGAGCAGAATGGGTGATGACGCTTGATGAGCAAATGGACAAAATCCGCAGTGGCGCGGTGTATAACGACCTGACAGCCGAACTCGTGCAGGCCAGAGAGCAGGCGGTGTTTCTGGCTAATCGCTATAATGCCAGTTTTGGTAAGTCATCGGCAGAACGGGAAGATATTCTGAAAGAGCTTTTGGGTCGTATTGGCAGTAAAGTGCATTTTGAACCCACGTTGCGCTGCGAATTTGGTCGTAATATTGTTATCGGCAACAACTTCTATGCCAATTTTGATTGTGTGTTGCTTGACGGTGGCGGCATAGAGATTGGCGATGACGTTCTTTTTGGCCCCCGTGTTGGTATTTATACGGCCAATCACGCCATAGATGCCAAGGAACGAGCCGCCGGTGGGTGCTACGCAAAGCCCGTCAGGATAGGCAACAGGGTGTGGATTGGCGGCGGCGTGCAGATTACACCGGGTGTGACGATAGGTGAGGGTAGCGTGATTGGGGCAGGGAGTGTTGTCACTAGGGATGTTCCCCCCAATGTGATTGCTGCGGGTGTTCCCTGTAGGGTCATAAGGGCTATTACCGACGCGGACAGGACCGGCTTCCAACCATAGTCAGTGTAGTAAAAACGGCCTAATTTGGTCGTTAATTTTTGCAGATGGGGTCTGTTGATGCGTGCCTATAAAGTTGTCGATGTATTTTCTGACCGTCCTTTCAAAGGTAATCCGGTGGCCGTTGTGCTGGATGCCGAAGGGCTGGATGATGGGACAATGCAGGCCATAGCACGTTGGACAAACCTGTCGGAGACAACATTCGTCCTGCCAGCAACACAGGCGAGGGCAGATTATCGCCTGCGGATATTCACCCCAAAGCGGGAACTGCCCTTTGCTGGGCACCCGACACTGGGGAGTGCTCATGCTGTGCTGGAAGCCGGGCGTTATAGCCCAAAGAACGGTGTGCTGGTGCAACAGTGCCTGCAAGGGCTGGTTCGTATTGCGGTAGAGGGGGAAGGTAAGAACTGCCAGCTTGTTTTTGACCTGCCAGATGCATCCATAACACCTCTTGCTCCTGCGGATGTTGAGGAACTGGAAGCTATTGCGGGTATTTCCATTATGCGTCGTGCAGCACCCGCGATTATTGATGTCGGGGCTGTCTGGGTTGTCGCACAGGTGGCAAATGCCGATGTGCTGCTGGGGCTAGAGCCAGATCTTGCCCATTCAGCCCGATTTGAAAATCGACTTGGAGTAACAGGCATAACTCTGTTTGGCGACCACGGGCATGGTGAGGCCGAGATTGAGGTGCGCACCTTCGCTCCCTCCTGCGGGTGTGAGGAAGACCCGGTGTGTGGCAGCGGCAATGGGGCGGTTGCGGTTTTTCGGCATACACGCGGACTCTTGGCAGCGCAGGGCGGCACGAATCGCTATAGTGCGGCCCAGGGGCAGCGGGTCGGACGGGCTGGGCGTATTGCTGTTGAGGTGGATGCACGCGGCAAAGTCAGAGTTGGCGGGGCTTGTGTGACCTGTGTGGATGGCACCCTGCGCGATCAGTAAAACCTTTGAGTTTTAGGGGTTTAATACGGTTTTTAGGCTCTGTGTTTAATGCCGGGAAGAGCCAGTCATTCGGTGGCACGTTAAGCTGTGTCGCTTTTGATCTGCTTGAAAGATATGGAGAGTCGATAACTCTATTCTGGTGTTGCAGTCTCTCATTGCGGGAAAGAGGTGGAATACTTAAGGAGGGCTTTCCCAACCCTCCCTGTGCTTGCCGACTATCTGTTCCCGTCGGGAAAGTGGGCCAGTTTTACCCTTATGCTGACCGAACAAGAACACAGACCAAAATCATGACTCGGGCTACAACCAATTCTACTCTGTCTTGGAAAAGGTTTTAAAGAACACCAGAGGCGTAGGTGCGATTTGTGCGCCACGCTGATTAAGAGAGCAGGCCCGGAACGTTGTTTCAGACCTGTGTGGCCAGTTGTTCAGCACTTTGCAGGGTGCTTTGTGTGTCGCTGGCATCGCTATCTGCCAGAACATCCTGCTTTTCCAGATGCTTTTTGCTCTCTTGCAGCATGTTTTTGATCTGCTCTGCCAGGGTCTGCACAGTCTGGGCGAAACCCTGATGGTCGTCGCTATTTGTGTCGGACTGATTGCCGGAGGACGATGCCTGTTCGTCCGTGGCGGTATTGGCCGCCTGCGTGTTCTCTTCTGCTTGTGCGGTCGTGTTTTGATCTGATTGCGGTGTTTGTGCGTTGGTACCATTCTGAGGGGAAGACAGAACAACCGTGCCGACAGCAGTATTGGCCGCACTGCCGCCGCCGCTTTGCATGTACTGGGCAACGGCTGCTGCAAGTTGGTGGGCAAGCTGGGCCAGTTGCTGCGCCAGTTCCTTGTGGGAGAGCAGAGCCTTGATCTGCATGAGTTGACGCATCTGCGCTTTGAGGATGTTGACCCGCTCTTCCGCCTGTTGCTTGGCGTCAGAGTGGTCGGACCTGATCA
Source organism: Acetobacter vaccinii (assembly GCF_008365315.1). Lineage (NCBI taxonomy): Bacteria > Pseudomonadati > Pseudomonadota > Alphaproteobacteria > Acetobacterales > Acetobacteraceae > Acetobacter > Acetobacter vaccinii. The sequence goes on from NZ_CP043506.1 coordinate 1,535,911, forward strand.
ACTGGTCCAGTCGCCCAAGAGCCTGCTGCGCGGAAGACATGCTGGCACTGGCGAGGGAGGAACCACTGGCGAGGTAATCCTGCCCTGCCTGTGACAGGGTTATCTCAACGGAGGATGCCTCTTTCTCAATAGCCTGAGTGGAGGCGTTTGTGTCTGTGCTGTCGCTCGCCACGGATGGACGGCTGACATCAGTATATGTGACCGTGGCGGAAACGAGCATTGGAAGATCGTCCTGTTGATCGTGGTTTGAGCAGGAGGCAGTGTCATGATGTTATAAAATGCCCCCCGATCATTAAGTGAAATGGTTTGGAAGACGTTAATTTTGTAATTTAATTAATGTCCATTGCATGGATAAAACGACAGGTGCTGTTATCGCGCACGCGCGCTATCGTGCCGTGCTGACGAGAGGGGCAAGGTCTCGAAGCCATGCCAGATGATCAACGGGTATTAGTATAGCGTATTGAAATAGAATGTTTTTCTATCAATTTTACAGATTATGCCTGTGCATTGGAGGGCGTGCTTTGTGACGTAACAGGCACAAAACCCCCGTTTTGCAAGGCACGCCCCAGATCGGGCGGGGATGCCGTAGTCTGGCAGGACAGATGTCCTCGCGGGAGAAGAGGGCAAATTGTCCGATGCAGCAGGCAGGTGCAGAGGGGTATCGTTTACTGCGGCTGAGGAGTCCGGGGGAAAGGCCGAGGTTTGCGGGCTTTGACCACCACGGTATCCAGTTCAGACAAAAAGCGCGACCTATCGGCTTTCCCAAAGGCAGCACTGCCTGAGGTCATGACTCCGGCAGAGCGTAAATCTGTCATCAGGTTACGCATGGCCAGAGCCATGCCGATCGCGTCCTTATCCAGAAGGCGCCCTTTTGGCTCCAGCACATAGGCCCCTTTTTCCACACAGCGTGCGGCCAGGGGGATATCTGCTGTAATGGCAATATCACCAGCGGCAATGTGGTCGGCAATCCAGTCATCTGCCACGTCTGGTCCGGCATTCACAACAACCCGCTCGATCAGGGCGGAAGCAGGCACAGCCATCATCCTGTTGGACACCACAAATACATGCAGCCCATAGCGCCCCGCAACACGATACACTTCCTCTTTGACAGGGCAGGCGTCGGAATCAACAAAAATACGGGTCATAACCTCACTCTATGGTCGTCAGCCTTTCGGGCCGTCCCATTCCGGGGATGGTGTTCAAACCTGGGTTTTGTATCGAAGGCTCAGCTTTTTTATGGGCATGGCAACTAAGGGCGTCTTGTTCAGGTGCCACACGCGCTTAGAATAAATGCCAGATCGGATTGTTGCGGTCTGCCAGCAGTTTGATGGTCAATGCAAAGGACATAATGACCAACAAGGGCCGCACACCTTTGCCACCAAAGCGTATGGCCAGTCTGGCCCCGATCTGGTTGCCCAGCACGTTGGCGCATGCCATGCCCAGCCCCAGTAACCATAGCACCTTGCCCCCTGCGATCATGGCACTCAGCCCGGCTAGGTTGGTAACAAGATTGAGAAATTTGGTATTGGCAATGGCCCGCACCAGACCAAGCCCCGCAACTGCGACCAGCACAGTGGTCAGGAACGACCCGGCACCGGGGCCAAAAAAACCATCATAAAACCCCACAACGCTAATGCAGGCTGTCAGCCCCCAGCGGCCCAGACGGGCATGGCGGTCGGCTGTGCTCATGGGGGGCGCTAACAGAAAGTAAAACCCCATACCAATTAGCAGAACGGGCACAAAGGCGGACAGAAAAGCCGGGTTGATGAACTGTACTGTTGTGGCCCCAGCAACAGACCCCACAAAAGCCCCAGCGGCAGGCAGGGCAAACTGTGCTAGGTCAACATGGCCCGCCCGCAAAAAGGTCAGAAAGGCGGAGGAGGTACCAATGGTGCTTTGCAGCTTGTTGGTCGCCAGTGCCGAGACGGGGGGGACCCCCACCGCCATCAGGGCAGGTATGGTCAGCAATCCACCCCCACCTGCCAGTGCGTCGATGCCGCCAGCGACGAAGGCGGTGGAGATGAGGAACAGGATAGTTTCAAACGTAAAATGCATTGGGTGTGGCTACCCCGAGGGCGTGACACGACGCAAAGACTTTTTGCGTCATGTCTGTGTCAGCCGGGCCGTGAGTGCTGGGCGCATATCGTGGGGCAGAGGTGCACCCGCGCTGATTTAACCCGAGATCGTGGCCTGGAACTTCAGCTTTCCATCATTGGTGGAGCATGCAAGCTGCTGTCCGGGCAGGTAGTCACAGGTTCCGCGGGCTTTGAGCAGCATTTCATGCGGTGTGCCTTCGTAGTCTTTGATCAGAAGGCCAAAAATCGAGTATTTGCTGGGGGTCATCGCCGGGGGGATGGCGTTGTAGAATGTAATGGCCGCCTTGGGGCCGTAGAAGGAAAACTCCTTACCACCATCCTTGCGGTCAGCGACAAAAAAGCCATTGCATGGGAGCTCATCAGCTTTGGAGCCCGGCTTGGTGCTGATGTACAGGACTTTGCAGCCCGTGCTGCGCTGCCCGGTAATGGCGGTGTGGTTGGGGTCACCGTTCTGCTGGGCTTCAAACTCGCTTTCAGAATGCGGCAGCGTTTCAGCCGCAGCCCTCTGGGTGGGGCCAAGCAGAGGGATAAACCCGCACAAGGCCAGCCCCATCATTCCTGTCCGCGTAGAAATGGTTTTGAGAAAACTCACCATGTCATGGTCCCGTTACAAGGGTTGCGTGAACACTCACTATGCCGCCAGTGCCTGCGGGTTGAAAGGGGCGTGTGTTCTGCCCTGGCGTGGCTTGTTGAGGGCGGGGCAGGGTGTTGGGGCGCAGCCCTTTCTCTCTGACTGGTTTTGATTTCCCGCTGTCAGGCGTATGCTGCGCGCAGGGACCAGAAGGGGTTGAGAACATGCGTAAATGGATTGTCTATTGTGGGCTTGTCGGCGTCATTTCAAGCGCAACCCCAGCGTTGGCGCAGGAAGAAGACAGCGACTACAATGCACTGTCCCGCAAGGTGACGACAAATTCTACCTGCATTGACTATCTTAACTCTGAACACGGAGAATACGCAGGTGATAAAATGTCAGAATCCCTTGCCCCGGATGAGGAAACAATAGGGCTGTCCAGAGCCATCAGGGATGAATGTCAGAAATACCCCAAGGAACCGCTCGAAAAGGCCGTGTCGAGTGTCAAAAATGCTTATACGCACAAGCTGTCTGACATTATGGAAAAAGTAAAACGCGGTAAAAATTCGTTGAATGGCAAAAGCGGATCATAATTTTTCAAGACTCATATTTATAACGATGCTGCCTGTCGACCACTGCCAGCAGGCAGGAGCGGTATGGGAAAAAGCCGGTCATAAGCCCAGTTGAAGAAGAAAGCATACACCAGATAAAAAAGGGCGATTGAAAGCGTAAGCGAGAATGTTTCCGCCAGGCTGGTCCGCAAATACAGGGCAATAGCGGGCAGTAATACTATTTGCAGGCCACCCTCAAACAGACAGGTATGAATAACCCGCAGGACAACTGTTTTTTGCGTTGTTTTGAACAGTCTCATCATGGTGTGGTCAAAAAGGTGATTATAGCAGTAATTCCACACGGTGGCAGTGATTGCACTGCCAAGGCCGATAACCCCCATGGCGCTTTCCTGAAGGTTAAAAAGATAGCCTCCCACAGGGATCACGATGGCAAGAGCCAGAATCTCAAACAGCAGGGCATGGCGCATCCGGTCAGGGACGGAGCGCATGGCGGCAGGCTGGGCGGGGGATTGGGTCGCTGGTGTTGACATGCCGCGCAGCCTATCTTTCCTTTGAGGAAAGGAAAGATAGAAACTATCGGAAAAGCAGATAGATGAGTGTGTCGCTGGAACAGTTGGCCGCCTTTGTCACAACGGTTGACGCAGGGTCTTTCTCTGCTGCGGCGCGCAGGTTGGGGCGCGCACAGTCAGCCATTAGCACCCATGTTGCCAATCTGGAGGTTGACCTTGGCGTGCAGTTGTTCAGCCGCCATGGGCGCACCCCGGTGCTGACCCCGGCAGGAGAGCGCCTGCTACAGGAGGCCCGCGTTGTGCTTGACCGCCGGGAGCATCTGATGGGCGTGGCCAGAGCTTTGGAGGAAGGGGTTGAAAACAAGCTCGTCGTCGCGATTGATGAATTATACCCGGAGCAGGCTTTAGGTCCGGTCTTTTCCGAATTTGCCCGCGTCTTCCCGCATGTTGAAATGGAAATCCTGTTTCCGCTTATGGAAGATGTCGGAGAGCTGGTGCAGGCAGGCGCAGCGCAGCTTGGTGTCATGTGGCAGCAGAACCGTATGCCACCAACCTTGCAGTTTCAGACCATTGGTCGTGTGCCGCTTAAACTGGTGTGTGGGCGGCAGCACCCTCTGGCGCAGGGCGGGGCCGTGGCGTGGGAGGACCTCAAACGCTACCGGCAAATTCTGGTCGCGGCCCGTGGGCAGGACCGGGAAAAGCAGTATCTGCGTGTTGCGGGGGAGGTCTGGTGGGTGGAGAGCCACTGGGTGATTCTGGAACTGGTAAAGCACGGCATCGGCTGGGCTTTTGTGTCCGATCATGTGCTGGAGGCCTCACCCACAGCGCCGGATATTGTGGTGCCCCCCTTGCAGTTTGATACCAGCGACAGGCTGGTGCCTCTGGCTGTGGTCTGGGACCACAGGCGCGCGCAGGGGGCTGCTGCGCGTTGGCTGCGGCAAAGGCTAGGCGCGGATATGATGACCTGGAAAACACCAAACCCCTGAGGCAGCTTTGTTGTGAGAAGGGTTTGTCCAGAACGCCGCCGCTGGATACGCACCAGAAGGTTGGAGGGAATGGGAACATAGTATTTGCGAATGGTTCTTAACTATGCTAATCCACGGGCTTCTCTCACGTACAGTCAGGCGACCCGCAGGGTGGACAGGACACGAATCAACACACTGTTTATCAACCACCGGCGCGAACTGGCGGATTATGTTGGCAGGCAGTTGAATGACCGCGATCTTGCCGCGGATTTCGTGCAGGAAACCTTTATCCGCTTCATGGAGCACGGGGACACACTGCCTGCGGAATCCTGCCGGGCATTTTTATACAGCACGGTGCGTCATCTTGTTATCGACCATGTGCGTGCCCTGCGCCGCCGCAAGACAGATGCCGTCCCGACGGAAGACCTGGTCCATATTGTCGATGACCGACCCTGCGCGGAGGATGTCATGGCTGCGCGGGAGAGAATACGCCAGATTGCAGCCCTGCTGGACGATTTGCCACAGCTGACACGTCGTATCTTTGTGCTCAACCGTGTGACGGGGCTGAGCTACCGCGTTGTGGCGGCGCGCCTGCACGTGTCTGAAAGTACGGTGCAAAAGCACCTTGCAACTGTGCTGCGGCACCTGCTGTTGCACCTGCCGTGCTGAGGCTGGGGGCACAGAACCGCAGGCCGCGTGGTTGATGGAGACCACACAGGCCCAGCGGAACAGGGCGGAGGAGGAAGCCGCCCAATGGGTTATCCGTCTTGGCGGAGGCAGCCTGAGCGCGCAGGAGCAAAGGGACTTGGAGACATGGCGGGCGGTATCGGCCTGCCATGAGGCGGCGTTTCAAAGAGCATCGGTTTTATGGTCTGACCTGGATCTGGGGGGGCGTGAGAAAAAAGCCCGTTATCGCCGTGTTGCCATGCAGGCAGCCACGGCCGGACTGGCCGGGTTGTGTGTTCTGGGCGGTGGGGTTGGCACGGGGTGGGTGGAGCCCGCCCGCTGGTTTGCTGACTATACAACCAGCAAGGGTGAGATCCGCACCGTGCGGCTGGAAGACGGCAGCAGCGCCGTGCTGGACAGTCATGCTGCCATTAACATCCGCTATACCGCGCGGGAACGTCGGGTCGTACTACTGGGCGGGCAGGCCTATTTTACGGTCGCACCGGTTGCCGGGGGCGAGCACAGGCCTTTTGTCGTGCAGGCTGCCAACGGTGGTGCAACGGCTCTTGGCACGCAGTTTATGGTCACGCGGGAGGGGCGGGGGGTCGATACTACCGTGACCGAGCATAGTGTGCGTGTAACGGCATGGCCGCATGGCGTGGGCCCGCAAAGCGTGATTGTTCCCCAGGGGCAGAGTATTCATTACGATCAGGACGGGATTGGCCACCCGCATCAGGTGGCGGCGGCTACAGTGACGGCATGGCGCATGGGCCAGCTTGTTTTTGATAACGCGCCCCTGTCTGCGGTGATTGAGCAGCTTAACCGCTACCGGCGGGGGCGTATTGTGCTGGTCCGGCGGGGGTTGGCAAAGCGCCGCGTCAGCGGTGTGTTTGCCTGTGCCGATGTCGGCAGTGCAACCGCCACAATCACGCGCGAGCTGGGTGTCAAAACCCTGTCCGTCGGGGGGCTGATTACACTGATGTATTGAGCACGGAGGAATACACCGCCTGTGTGTCTGTTTGTAACCATCTGTAAAATAACGGGAAAATAAAAAACACCATAAAAATGCAAAAACCATTACTGAAATGTGACGGCCCGCACGTCCTACTCACAAGAAGCAAATGCAATTCATTCTCGGTTATGCCGGGAGTGTCGCCGTGGAGTGAGATGAGGATGACTGTGGAAAAGGTGCGTCGGCCGGTCAGGCGGGGTCAATACTGTACGGCAGCACTGTGGGGGGTTATGTCTGGGACAGCTCTGGCCTTTGCCGGGGGGGCGGTGTGGAGCTCTGCGGCTTATGCACAACCGAGTGCTGTTGCCAGTCCGACAGGGCAGCCCACCCTGTCGGTCAATATCCCCGCGGGTGATCTCAACAGTTCTTTGCTGGCGCTAAGCCGGGCTGCTGGCTTGCAGATTTTTTATGACATGGACAAGGTGCGTGGCCTGCGGGGTAATGCTGTGTCCGGCACCATGACAGCGGACGACGCCCTGTCGCGTATTCTTGCTGGCAGTGGCTATACGTTTTCACGCTCTGGTACTCGTATTTCTGTCATGAAGCCCTCTTCCGCCATTATGCTGGGGCCAATCCGCGTGGGGGGCACCTATCATGAAACCGTGCCCGCAACAGGCATGATCGGCAACCTGCCGCCCGCCCTGCCGGGGGGTGAAATTGCCCGTGGTGGGCAGTTGGGCATGCTGGGCAACAAAGACGCGATGGACACGCCATTCAACGCCACCAGCTATACCGCGGCCTTTATAGAAAACCGCCAGATCAGAAGCGTGCGGGATGCCCTCAAGGATGACCCCTCCATACGGGGTGGTTTTGCCACAGGCACAGCCGGGGTCGAGCGTATTCAGATCCGTGGCTTTACGCTCGATGACGTGGATATGTCATACGGTGGCCTGTATGGGATGATGCCTTTTAGCGGCATTACCTCCGAACTGGCAGAGCGGGTGGAGGTCCTGCGTGGCCCTGCTGCGTTGCTCAATGGCATGTCGCCCGGCGGGGCTGTGGGCGGTGTGGTCAACATTGTGCCCAAGCGCGCGCATGACACGCCCATTTCCAAAATCGAGGCCGATTATACGTCCAACGCCCAGTTTGGTGGCCATGCCGATGTCGGGCGGCGGTTTGGCAAGGACAAGCAGCTTGGGGTGCGTATCAACGGTATGATCCGCTCCGGCCCGACCGCCACGCCGTATAGTGACCTCAAGACCGCATTGGTTGCCACCGGGGTTGACCTGCGCCTGCACCGGGTCCGGCTTTCAACCGATTTTGGATACCAGCACCGTGAAATTGACGGTGTTATTCCCTTTGTTTCTCTTGCATCCGGTGCGCCGGTGCCTGACGCAGGCCGGGTGAAGCGTAACTTTGACCTGCCCTGGAGCTATATGACAGGGGAAGACATTTTTGGTGTCTTCCGTGGTGAGGTCGATCTTTTTCGTAATTTCACAGCGTATGGCAGCGTTGGGGTGCATGATTACAGCTTCAGGGGGGCGTATTCCCAGCAGGTTGTTGTCAAGGATGCGTTGGGGAATGGCACAGGGGCCGTACCCGTGGGCATTGCCCAGAACGGCCGCTATCTGACAGCCGAGGTCGGGGTGCGGGGGTCTGTCAAAACTGGCCCTGTTACGCAGGAACTGGCATTTTCCGCCAACCGGCTGGACCTGACTATGGGCCGTATTTTTGGCTCCAACTCCAGTATTTCAGCCTATTCCCTCAATATGTATAGCGGGAAAGATCGTTTCCTGCTCAACCATGATGTCGCGGTGCCTGGGTCTTCCCCCACCACAGGCACATCCACCTTGTCCAGCCTTGCTTTTGTGGACACGGTGTCGGCTTTGGACAAACGTATTCAGGTCACGGGTGGTTTCCGGGTGCAGCAGGTGCAGTCTGCCAATATCAGTGCAACCACGGGGCAGGCAACCAGCAGTTATGACCAGACGGCTATCAGCCCCTCTGTGCTGGCAGTCTTCAAGCCCCTTAAAAATGTTTCCATTTATGGGAACTGGATTCAGGGCTTGCAGCAGGGCACAACCGTTGGCACCAATTATGCCAATGCCGGGGAAATTTTTGCGCCCTACAAATCGACGCAATATGAAATTGGGATCAAGGCTGACCTAAAAAAATTCCTTGTTACGTTTGATGTGTTCCAGATATCTCAGCCGAGCACTGTTTATGACAACACGACCAATATCATGTCGCTGAATGGTGAACAGCGTAACCGTGGGCTGGAGCTGAATATTGCAGGGGAGGTCGTGCACGGCCTGCGTGTGGCCGGGGGGATCATGCTGCTGGACCCGATCCTGACAAAAACACAGGGCGGTCTGTATGATGGCAAACGTGCGCCCAATACATCGCCCGTCAACTTTAATATGGGGCTTGATTATGATGTCCCATTCGTCAAAGGTTTTTCGGTAACGGCCGATATTATGTATACCAGTTCACAATATATCGAAAATGCAGCCCATCGCAGGAGTATTCCCGGCTGGGTCAGGCTGGATATGGGGGCGCGCTACGTTATGAAAAACCCGGTGTCTGAGACAGGAAAACTCTCGTTCCTGCTGAATGTGGATAATGTGGCCAATGAGCGCTACTGGAACTCCGGCGGGTATAATTACCTGTCCCTGAGTGCACCCAGAACATTCCGTTTTTCGGTCGCGGCTGATTTTTGATGGCACCCCCATGGCTTAAAACCACCGCACGGGTTGGGCTTGCCATAGGTGGCGGGTATCTAGCCTCGGCCTCGGTCCTGGTTCTGCTGTGCATGATGCTGGCAGCCCTGGGCATGCCCAGGGCCGAGGCCGCCACGTTGGGCATGTTGCTGGTTTTTGTGGTGTATCTCTGTTTTCTGCTGTGGGTTTTTGCCTCTGCCACGCTGTGGCGGCCGTTTGTTGTGTTCTTTCTTCTTACAGTGTCTGGGTATGGGTTAACCGCTTTCATGGGGCATGGGCACTGATATGGACCAGGATTTTCGGCGTTCTATGGGGTGGCTGCATACCTGGGCCGGTGTTGTTCTGGGGTGTTTTCTGTTCGCTATTTTCTGGATGGGCACACTCTCGGTCTTTGATAGCGAGATAGACCAGTGGATGAAGCCCGCGACACGCATAGCACCAGCCCAACAGACACTGCCGCTTGAAACATTCCGTCCGTTTCTGGAAGAAGCTGCGGCCCATAAAGCAGCGTTCTGGAATGTCTCTTTCCCCAATGACCGCCAGAGTGTTGCCGAAGTCCGGTACCGGATTGGCCGAAAATCCATCAGCCATGATATTGACCCCCATACAGGGCAGGTTTTACCAGAGGCCGGAACGCTAGGGGCTTCGGGGTTTATCTTCCCGTTCCATTATACCTTGGAACTCCGCTTTATGGGGCTGGGGGAGTGGCTTGTCGGTCTTTCCTCCATGGCCATGCTGGCGCTGTGCGTGACGGGCGTTATTATCCACCGCAAGCTATTCGCAGATTTTTTCACATTCCGGCCGGACAAGAAGGCACGCCGTGTTTTGCTGGATGTGCATAATATTTCTGGTGTTCTTGGCCTGCCGTTCTGCCTTGTCATTACGTTTTCCGGTCTGGCTATTCTGGGCGTTACGTATTTTCCCTCTGGCGTAAATGCACTGTATGATAACCCCAGAAGTTATTTTAACGAGGTCAATAGCCTTGGTTTTCTGGCAGGAAAACCGGGTAAGCCGGATAATACAAAATCTGCTTTGAATGACATGGAAGCCACTGCCCGGCAACTCTGGGGTGGTACGCAGCCCGGTCTGGTGCTTGTGGCGCGTCCGGGTGCGGCCAATGCCAGGGTGGCGTTTTTCCGAGAGAGCGAGCAGCAGGTTGTCATGGACCGGGCGATTGTTGCTTTTGATGCTGTGACAGGAAAAATCGTGTCACAGTCATCTACTGTCCGGCCTATTATTCGTGTGCAGCATTTTCTCAGCGGTCTGCATTTTGTCCATTTCCATCATTGGTTGCTGCGGTGGCTGTATTTTGTGCTTGGCCTTGGCGGGTGCACGCTTATTGCTACTGGCTTTCTGTTTTGGCTGGACTCCCGGCGTAAAAAACAGGGGGCAACATTTGGCTTTCGGTTGGTGGAAGGGCTGTCAGCCGGGGCGGTGACAGGCATTATTCTGGCAACATTGGCATTTTTTGTCGCTAACCGGTTATTGCCGCCGGGTGCGCGGTGCTGGGGGCTGGATCGTTCAGCACTGGAAGTCTGGAGTTTTTACGCGGTCTGGCTGGTGGCCTTTGTCCATGGTTGGGTGTGGCCGCGTAAGGTCTGGGGGGTGCAGAGTGCGGCTATCAGCCTGCTGGCTGTGCTGGCCGTTGTCCTCAACTGGGTGACCACAGGCGACCACCTCGCCCGGACTCTGCTGCACCGTTGGCTCTGGCCAGTGGGTGGAATGGATATGGTGCTGTTGCTGGGGGCCGGGCTGGCCTTGCTGGCGGCGGTGCGTCTGTCGCGCAAGGCACGGCAGCAGAGCGGGGCTGCTTTGCCTGTGTCAGTAAGGAAGGCTGCATAATGCCTGGCTTCTTCTTTTATCCAGCGTTATCAGTCCTTTTGTTTTTTACATTTTCCTTGCTGGCACTGACCCAGTTTCCACATCGGCGGGCAACGGGGACGGCGGAGTTGCCCGCCAGCAGGGCAACACTGATACGGTGTGTGGCATCAGTGTTGCTGGTGCTGTCGCTGGTCTGCGCCGTCGTGCATGATGGCGGTGGTTTTGGCACTTTGCTGTGGGTCGGGCTGATGGCGGTGTGTGCCTGTGCGGTGACTCTGGTGCTGGGCTGGTATCCTGCCTTGCTGGCACCGCTGGCACGGCGTATGCAAAGCGCAGGCGTTTAGCGCGCCCGTAACAGCAAAGGGCCGTGGTGGCGCAACCAGTTTTCCGCCACATCGCGGTGTGGTGTCAGGGTTGCAACGTGTTTCCAGAATGCCGGGCTGTGGTTCATCTGGGCAAGGTGGCTGAGTTCGTGGGCGATCAGATAATGGCGCACCGGGTGGGGGGCCAGGATCAGCCGCCATGACAGCATGATCCGCCCTGTGCTGGAACAACTGCCCCAGCGGCTGGTCGGGTCGCGTATGTCCAGCCTGCCGGGTTTTAACCCTGCGGCCTGGGCCATGGCGCGTAGGTCTCGGCCCAGGGCGCGGGTCGCATGCTGCCGCAGATACTGCATGACCCTGCGGCTGAGGAAGGCGGCATCGCCTGTAATGACCAGGGTGTCGTTTTCAATCCAGGCCCCGCCGTGGCGCGTGGGGGCGTGGAGGATACGGTAGGGCTTGTCCTCAATTGTAATCAGGCTGTCTGCGGTAAAGCTGGGGCCTTGGGCGAGGCGTTGCAGGCGGCTGACAATCCAGCCCGTATTTTTGTGGACAAAGGCTAACGCCTGAGCCGGTGGGCAGGACTGCGGGACAGTGACTGTCAGCGCGTGGTCGCGTGGGGCAATGCGCAGTGAGAGCCTTCTGGCCCGTGGCGAGAGCCGCCAGAACACACGCACAGCCCCAAGAGGCGCAAGGGTGATGTTATCCGGCAGCAGTGGCAGGTTCCCCCGGCCATGTCACAATGTAGTCCTCCAATGCACCCGCCCGCCGCTCGCTTATGCAGCGACCCGCTGCCGATGCCCCGGAGGAGATGACCGTGTCAGGCGTGCCCGTTATCAGCGGGTGCCAGTCTGGCAGGGGCAGCCCTTCAGACAGTCTGCGGTAGGCGCAGTCAGGGGGTAGCCAGTCCAGTTGCGGGATCATCTCTGCGGTCAGGGTCACGCAGTCCTGTACCTTGCGCAGGCGGTTGGGATAGTCCGTGCACTGGCACGTGCCAACGTCCAGCAGGCGGCAGGCGACAGACGTATAATAGAGTTCTTCCGTGTCATCATCGCGCAGCTTGTGCAGGCAGCACCGGCCACAGCCGTCGCACAGGGCCTCCCACTGTGGGCGGGTCATGTCCTGCAATGCGGTGGTTTCCCAGTAGGGGGCGGTGGTGGTGTCGGTCATTGCAGAATTCCACAAACAAGGGTCAGGCTCAGGCTGATCAGCATCGGAGTTTTGAGCAGGGGCCACCAGAGCAGGCGGACCTGCTGCGCTCGGTCGGCCCCCAGTTCCACCGCTGTGGCGGACCAGCTTGCAGGCAGTGTGCGTAGGGGCAGCGACAGGGGCAGTGCCAGCAGCGGGACCAGCAAGACAGCCTGCGCAAATGGTGTGGCCGTATTCTGCCACAGCAGAGGCAGCCCCAGCGCCAGTGCGGTCGCTGGCACGATCAGGAGCAGACAGAGCATATACAGCACCGCCCCGGCCCGGGCCAGCGCGGTGCCGAGCAGGAGGCACGCTGTGGCGGCAAAACTGACAACAAGAATAATCAGGCCAGACAGTACAGGGGCATAAGGCCCGGTGGTTAACAGAAGCGGGATCACGGCAGGCGGGCCCAGCGCTGGAAACGGGGGGCGAGGGTCGGCAGGGCAGTGTTCCAGAAACTGTCGTTCAACTGTGTAGGGGGTGGAATGGGGCCTGTCTTGGTCTCGGTCAGCGCGATGTCCTGCATGGAGGGCAGGCTGGGCCACGCATTGGCAAAAGCCTGCTGCTGGGCGGGCTCTTCCAGCCATGTCACAAGGCTGAGGCAGGTGGCGTTGGTGGCGGAACTCAGTGGTAGCCCCCAGGAGTAATGGACTTGCAGCCGCTGGGGCCAGTACAGGCCAAAGCGCTGGCGGTTGGTGGGATCATCCCCCAGGATTTCACCCGTGGGCACAAGCCCCATTAACGCACCGCCGGATTTGAGAATACGCCCGGCGTCTTCCGGCGTGGACCACCACGCAATGTAGGGGCGGATCTGGTCAAGCTTCTGGAAGGCCCGGTTGACGCCCTCGGGTGAGGACAGCACCCGGTACAGCATGTCAGGCGGCACACCATCGGCCAGCAGGGCGACTTCCAGCGTTGTGCGCGGGTCGTTCCGCAGGCCTCGGCGGCCGGGGTGGCGTGCGACATCCCAAAAGTCCGCCCAGTTGGGTGGGCTGTCCAGCCGGGCGTGGTCCCAGGCCATGGCGTAGTCGATGGAGGCTGAAGGCTTGCCACAGGCGTTGGCCGGGGTATCCGCCCCCTCGCGGGCCAGCAGGTCTATGCCACAGGCCATGTGCAGGCTGCTGGTTTCCATCATGCAGGCAGCAATCCGGCCGGGGTGGTGGGCCTCCTGCTGGCGCAGGCTGTCTAGGCTGCCGTTCCAGGGGTGCAGGGCAATGGGGTGGTGCGCCATATGGGCATAAGGGCCGAACAGCACCGCCTTCTGGGTTTGGGTGATCCTGCCTGCAAAGCTGAGCACCGTCAGCCGCGCCGGGGCGACGTGGCGCTGGCGGTGCCGGGGCTGTGCGTTGGACACGGCGGCAGGCAACAGCACTCCCAACCCGGCAAGAAGGGCCGAGCGACGCGACAGCAGGGAAGACCCCATATGGCCAGCACCGGGTTGTGGGGCCACAGGGGTCTTGCGCGGGAAGGGACGTGGAAGCAGGGGAAACCTCTTGCGAGTCTGGAACTTGGGGGAACGACGATACCAGTCTAGCCGGTTTTCTGGTCCATCGGAAAGGCAATGGCATTCCGCGCCTGCCACGCCAGCACGGCCTGCCGGCCTGCGGCCAGGTCGCGGGTGGTGTGTACCGGGGGGCGCTGGGCCAGTATTTCCGTGCCGTCACGCGTGCGCAGCCGCATGGCGATGGTATGGCCAAGGTGATGGGCCGAAACAAGAGTGCAGATAACATCTCCCGCTTCGGGGGTATCGGCGGCCATCTGGCGGGGGAACAGGACGGACAGCCGGTCTGGTGGAATACAGATGCTGGCCAGATCGTTTTCTTCCAGCATGGGGGTGGTTGCGGCCTCCACCGTTTCCCCCGTGGGCAGGCGCAGGATTGCGGTGTCGTCGTCTATATCCAGCACCTTGCCGGTCAGGACATTGGCGTTGCTCATGGCTACGGCCACGCTGCTGCTGGCGGGGCGGTCCATCAGGGTGGGGGCGGTGGCAAGTTGGATCAGGGCACCGTTTTCCAAAATGCCGGTTCTGTCTGCGGCCATCAGGGCCTCGGTACGGCTGCGGGTCAGCAGCAGGGCGCTCAGCCCGATTGCATGACGCAGGCGGTCCAGCATGGCCATGGCCTGCTCGCTCGCGGTTTGGTCCAGAGTGTCAAAAGGCTGTTGCAGCACCAGCACGCTGGGGGTGCGGATAAGCGCACGGGCAAGGGCCGCCCGGAAAGACTGCAACCCCGACAGCCTGCCCGCTGGTGTGTCGCGCAGGGCGTCCAGCCCGGTCAGGGCCAGGGTTTCGTTCCCGCGGCGCAGTATTTCGGCGTCCGGCAATGTTCTGGTGGCCCGCAGGGGGAACAGAATATTGTCCAGCACGCTCAGATGCGGGAACAGGGGGGCCTGCGGACCAATGGCGGCAATGCCCCGGAGGTGAGGAGGGGCATTGGTGGTAACATCCACCCCTTCCACCATCAGGTTGCCGCCCAGCAGGGGGCTGCGGCCTGTCAGCGCATCTGTCAGGCGGGGAATATCGTGCGGGTCCGACCCGATTCCCAATAGGGCCACACATTCCCCTCTGTGAATGTCCAGGGTGAGTGGGGGGGTAGCGGGCTGGAACGCAAAATCGTGAAGTGACAGGGCTGTGGGCGAGCCATGCACAGCTTGCATGCAACTGAATCCTCGGTTTGGGTGTTGAAATGATGGTGTCATTTCACTGACTCGCACGAAAGGGATGAAGTGCATGTCTTCGGATAAAATCAAGGATGTCAAAGCCGCTGGTGAAGCCGTGAGCGAAAGCGCGCGTGAGGAAATCGAGGCCGTCAAGGCCCATCTGGAACGTCTGCTCAGCCAGCATGTTGTGCCAGCACTGGGCCGTGCCGGGGACAAGGCGGGTGTGGTGGCCGAGCAGGCGGTTGCCAATGCCAAGGAACTGGCCGATCATACCAAGCATGACCTTGCTAAGCGGGCACGGGGCCAGACATCGTGGGTGTCCATTGCCATTTCAGGCGTGGTAGGCTTTATCCTCGGGCGGTTGTCTCGCTGACTGTTTAGCGCCACCCCCGAAGGAAGGTAACTGCAGAGCCCATGCGTATCCTTGATCTTGGTAAATCCGCCCTTAGTGCACAGTCCAGTGTGGCGCAGCAGATGGCCATACGCTATGGCCGCCAGGCTGCGTTTTTGGTGCTTGCGGCTGTGTTCGGGGCGTTTGCCCTGATCACCGGGCATGGGCTTTTGTGGATTCTGCTGGTTTTTGTTGCCCATTTTGGCCCCGTTGGCGCGTCCTTCGTGGTGTTCGGGCTGGATGTGCTGGCCGCTGTCGTGTGCGTGCTGTTTGGCCGCCGCTCGTACCTGACGGTCGAGGAAGTGGAAGCCCGGATTGCCCGTGACCGTTACCTGACCCAGATGCGCGAATCCGTGACCATGGCCGCTGTGACTGCCACAGTGGCGACCGCCATGGGCCGTGGCGGCATGCGGAGCGTGTGGGATCTGGTGCGCCGTAAAAAGTACTGAATCTGTCCAGTCTGGTCTGGGCCATAGGTTCCATTCCAAATTTGCACTGGCGTGCCGCATTGTTTCTGTAAAAAGTAGGGCGTGATTTCGCGGGTGCACATAATTGTATGTGCACCCGCAGGCTTGGGCAGTGAATGGAACCTCAACTTCATACGGTCATGGCAAGTGATATCCGGCGCTCCTTTGGGTACCGGCTTGCCAGACTTGCATCCATGTGGCGGCGCGAGATCGACTGTGATCTGCGTGAATTTGGCCTGACCGATGCAACGTGGCGCCCTATTTACCACCTTCATTTTTCCAGCACCCCCATGCGCCAGACCGATCTGGCCCGCTCCCTGTCGCTGGAGGCTCCCTCCCTCGTCCGTCTGCTTGATGTGCTGGAAAAGCGCGGCTACGTCCGCCGCGACGCGGATGATGAGGACAGGCGCTCCAAACTGGTGAGCATTACGGCAGAAGGCCGCAAGGTGGCCGCGCTGGTCACCCGGGTGGCCGATTCTGTGGCCGTGCGCCTGACCGCCGATGTGTCGGAGCAGAACCTGCAGGACTGCCGCGATATTCTCGACTGTATTGAAAATGCAGCCCAGAGCAACCGGGATGAGCCACCAGCACCCTCCAGTGCAGATGGGGCAAGGCCCGCGTCATGCTGACAGAATTCAACCTGTTTGGCGTCTTCATGGCGCCAATTGTTGTCTACGCGCTGGCGGCTTTGCCGATAACCATGTGTGTTCGGTTCGTGCTGTGGTGGAGCGGCCTGCTGGGCTGGTTCTGGCATATCGCGCTGTTCGAAGTTTCGCTTTACGTCTGCATCCTGTGCCTGCTGATCCTCTACGTCTGACCCTGTAAGGCTTTTGAGTCGCCGCAATGCCCTTTCTGCGCACCCTGATCCGAGTTGTCCTGACCCTGGTGGTCGTATCCCTGGCCATTGTCCTGGGGATTACCCTGTGGAACGTCTACATGATCTCGCCCTGGACGCGCGATGGTCGTGTGCGCGTCTATGTGGTGGATATGGCGCCCGAAGTTTCTGGCACGGTGGTGCAGATTCCGGTGGTCGATAACCAGTATGTCCACAAGGGCGACCCGCTGTTTGTGCTCGACCCCGTGCGCTTCCGCCTGGCTATCCGCGAGGCGCAGGCCCGTCTGGACGGCGCGCTGGAGGATCTGAAGCTCAAGCGCAACGACGCCAAGCGCCGTATGGGCCTGGGTGGCATTGTGTCGGCGGAAGAGCAGGAAGTCTTTAACTCCAGCGTGGCCACACAGATTGCAGCAGTTGATGCCGCACGTGCAGCTCTGGATGTGGCCAAGCTGAACCTTCAGCGGTCCATTCTGTATTCTCCGGTCAACGGCTATGTCACCAACCTCAATCTGCGTGTGGGCGATTTTGCTTCCACCGGGCAGGCGCGTATGGCCGTGATCGACGCGGACTCCTTCTGGGTTTACGGGTATTTTGAAGAAACCAAGATGTGGGGCGTGCATGTGGGTGATGAGGCCCGGGTGAAGCTGATGGGCTACAAACCCATTTTGATGGGCCATGTGGCCAGCATTGCCCGCGGTATTAACGACACCAACGGTGCCCCCGACAAGCTGGGCCTGCAGGATGTGAACCCCATCTTCACATGGGTGCGTCTGGCACAGCGTATTCCCGTGCGTATCCACCTCGACCATGTGCCCGACAGTATCACGCTGGCGGCAGGCATGACCGCGACTGTAAGTGTCGGTCCGGAGCCGCGTGGCCGCAGGGGCAAGCTGACAACATGGTTGCAGGACCATCTGTGATCATGGGCCGAGGGTGAAAGTCATGAAGGGTCATTCTCGCCTGGGGGCATGTCTGGCAGCATCGCTGATGCTGTCGGCCTGCACAGTGGGGCCAAATTACCAGCCAGACCGGATGAAGCTGCCAGCCTCCTTCAAGGAAGCGGCAGAGGAACACCCGGCCACGCCGGAAGAGATCGAACGCACCAATAAGGAAATGACAGAGTGGTGGGCTCTTTTTAAAGACCCCATTCTGACCCATCTGGTGCAGGATGCCATTAAAGGCAACTACGACCTCCAGATTGCAGGCCAGCACATTCTGGCCGAACGCGCCATGCGTGACCGCTCGGCATCGCAGTGGTACCCGCAGATGGATGCCAACATGGGGGGCGGGGATGTCCGCTACTCCATCAATATCGACAACTGGCCTATCCGCCCCGGCAACCCGTCCAACAGGCCCGGTGCCTCCATGCTGACCTATGGTGCGACAGCATCGTGGGAGCTGGATATGTTCGGCCGTATCCGGCGTGATGTGGAAGCCCATGAGCGCGAGGTGGAAGCCACGATCGAGGCCCGTCGCGCTGTTCTGATGGGTCTGCTGTCCGAACTGGCATCGGACTACATGCTGCTGCGCGTGACGCAGTTGCAGATCGGCATTGCGACCGACAACATCCGTGTTGCCAAGGACGCGCTGGACCTGAGCAGCCGCCTGTACCGTGAAGGGGTGGGCAATACCCTCCAGATCGCGCAGGCTCAGGCCGAGCTTGACGCCCAGATTGCCGAGCGTGAGCCCCTGCGCACGCGGGTATCGCAGTTGACGCACGCTATTGCCGTGCTGCTGGGCAAAATGCCGGGGGAACTGGAGGAACAGCTTAAGCAGCCGCGTCCTCTGCCTGTGGTGCCGGAGTTCCCGGCGGCCATGCCCTCCATTGTTATTGCCAACCGCCCTGATATTCGTATGGCCGAACGCAAATATGCGATGGCCACGGCGCAGATCGGGGTTTCGGTTGCTAATCTGTACCCGCATTTTGTGGTGCCGCTGACTTTTAACCCCAACGCTTCGGCCATGTATCAGGTCTTTCAGGTCAATGGCATGAGCTGGCAGTTCCTGCTGATGGCCAGCATGCCGCTGATGCACGGCGGCAAGATGACGGCAGAAATCCGGGCTGCACAGGCGACGGCCGAGGCTGCCCGCCTGACCTACCGCCAGACCGTTCTGACCGCCTTTAAAGAGGTGGAAGACGCCATGGCTGCTTGGCATGATGACATTGAATATGCCGAGCAACTGCATAAGGCGGCAGAAGATAGTGCCACCGCCAGTGACCGTGCACGCAAGCTGTATGGGGCTGGTCTGGTTGGCTTTCTGGAAGTGCTGACAACCGAGCGCACAACACTCAAGGCCCAGAATATGGAAGCCCTGGCCCGTCTGGAACGGCTGAAGGACGCTGTGAACCTGTACACAGCCCTTGGCGCGGGTTGGAAAGGCGTTGCCCTGACCAATTCGACCCTGCCAGTCTCGCTGGAGACGCAGAACGTGCTGGCGCGGGCGTTCAAGCAGTAAGCTGCATTGTCTGCCCCATCTGCCCATGGTGCTTTGCCGGGCAGGTGGGAGCAGAGAAAAATTATTGTGCTAACTGGCGGAAGGCAGGTCTGCTGTCCTGATCCTGAAAAAACGCCAGCATGGCGGTGCGGGCTTTTGCCGCATCACGCCCCAGGTTGATCAGGCCACCAATCTGGCCTGGAGCCCGTAACAGCGACAGCAGAAGTGCCCCGATTTTCAATCCGCCATCGGGGGAGAGCACACACCCTGCCACGGGCGGCAGTGTACGGTCTGCCGGGTCGCAGACAACCCGCAGCACGGCAAACGGCAACCCGGCTTCTTCTGCCGCGCGGGCCAGAAAAGCGCTTTCCATGTCCAGCGCCTTGCAGCCAGAGGCCGCAAACAGCTCTGCCTTATGGGCGGCGTCCAGCACGACATCATCACTATGCAGCAGCGGACCACTGATGGTCCCGGCCTGATTGCCACCCAGAATGTGGCGCAGCGTGGGGTCGCACGCCCAGACATTGCCCCACCCCTGTACCTTGTCAGGGATCAGGATTGTCCCTGCGGGCAGGGACGGGTCCAGCCCGGCAGCCAGCCCGAAGGACATCAGGCAGTTGGCACCACAGGCAGCCAGCCTGTCGGCCTCACGCCGCGCGCCATCGCGCGTGGCGCCACTTGCAGCAATGGCAGCGCGGGGGAATATCCGCCGCACCAGACGGGCCTCGGCCTTCAGCCCGACAAGAATGCCGGGGCTGGAAAGGGGATACTGTACTGCCGCAAGTGCCATGGTATCAGAACCCGAAGCCAACACGCCGTGTGTTGCTGCTTTCAAGGTTACGATAGCGCGCCATGGCCATAAGCGGGAAGAACTGCTTGTAGCCGTGGTAGCGCAGGTAGAACACCTTGGGGAAGCCAACCGCGTTGTAGGGGTCTTCGTGCCATGCGCCGGTTTCATCCTGCTGGTCGGCCAGCCAGGACATGGCGCGTGATACGGCAGGGTCGTCGCGGCGGCCAGCAGCCATCAGGCCCAGCGCTGCCCATGCGGTCTGGGAGGGCAGGCTCTCCCCATAGGTGCCGCGCGGCCCGTTTTCGTAGGATTCACAGCCTTCGCCCCAGCCACCATCGGGGCGCTGCATGGCGCGCAGCCATTCCACGGCCCGCACCACTGCGGCATCATCATGCGAAATGCCAGCCGCGTTGAAGGCGCACAGGACAGACCATGTGCCATACACATAGTTGGTGCCCCAGCGGCCAAACCAGGAGCCATCGGCTTCCTGCTCCTTACGCAGGTAGTCGAGCCCTTTCTGGATCACAGCGGCATCTTCCGGGTTGCCAAGCTGGGCCAGGAAGGAAATGCAGCGCGCTGTCACATCGGCTGTGGGGGGGTCAAGCAACGCCCCATGGTCTGCAAAGGGGATGTGGTTGAGCAGGTCTTTGTTGTTGTCGATATCAAATGCACCCCAGCCACCATCGGTGCTCTGCATGCCAATAATCCACTGGCGGGCGCGTTCAATGGCTTCTGCACTGGCCGGGTCGCCCTCACGGTGCAGCAGCATGCCCACAACTGCGGTGTCATCCACATCGGGGTAATAGTCGTTGCCGTACTGGAAAGCCCAGCCACCCGGAGCCAGGTTGGGGTTGTTGATGGCCCAGTCCCCTTTGACATCAAGGATCTGCTTGCTGCGCAGCCAGGCGCAGGCTTTCTTCATATCCTCAAGTGTCTCGGCGGGGGCAACGCCATTGGGGCCAGATGCGGCCTCGATCATGGCATGGCCGGACAGCCCGGTGTCCCATATGGGGGAGACACAGGGCTGGCAGTAGGCTTCGTCGTCTTTTTCAACAACAAGGTTCTGCACCGCTTCCCACGCCGTGGCGGCGCGGGGGTCGGTGTCGGCCACACCCATTGCCCGATACATCATGACCACATTGGCCATGGCCGGGTAGATCGCGCCCAGACCGTCACGCCCGTTCAGGCGGGGTTCAATAAAGTCGATCGCAGCCTTGATGGCCTTCTGGTGGGTTTTGGAGGGGATAAGCGGCACCAGCGGGCGCAGCGCGACATCCAGCCCCTTGAACACATAACCCCAGGACGAGCGATAAGGCCCACGGATCCAGTCCGTTACCTTTTCGGGCGGGGTGACAAACAGTTCGCGCACATGAATCTGGCGGGGATTGATGGCAACCGGGCGCAGGGCGGCCAGTACCAGCAACGGCGCAATCACCGTGCGCGACCAGTAGGACATGTTCCAGACGGAGAAGAAGGCCGAGCGCGGCAGCAGCATAAGCTCGACTGGCATGACCGGCGTTGCCCGCCATGGCACATCACCAAACAGTGCAAGCTGGAAGCGGGTGAACACGTTGGTGCGTTCTGCCCCGCCGTGGTCCAGAATAGCCTCGCGCGCGCGGCGCATGTGGGGGGCGTTAATGTCGTCCCCAACGGCCTTGAGTGCGAAGTAGGCTTTGACCGAGGCGGAGATGTTGAAGTCCCCGTTATGGTACAGCGGCCAGCCACCGTGCACGTCGCTCTGGATGCGGCGCAGGTAAACAGCCATTTTCTGTTCCAGCGCGTCGTCAATCCGGTCCAGAAAGTGTTCAAGCAGGATGTATTCCGCCGGAATGGTGGCGTCGGCTTCCAGTTCGTACACCCAATGCCCGTCACCCTGCTGTGCGCCAGCCAGGGTCGCGTGAGCATTCCTGACTGCGCGGTCCAGGTCGTCCCGGGAAAGGGGGGTGTCGGAAAGAGCGCTGCCGTCAGCGGGCATGTCGGGAATTCCTTTCTGCTTGACGTGTGTGGGTGCGGGGGCACCCGTGGTCTGCTGTATTCAGGGATCGGTGGGGTTTTTCAGGCCCAGGGCTTCCACAGCCCTAATGCCTGAACGCATGGCCCCTTCAAGGGTAGAGGGCAGGCCCGTTGCGGTCCAGTCTCCTGCCAGGGCAAGGTTGACCAGCGGTGTGGCAGAGCCTGGGCGCATACGGTTTTGGGCCGGGGTGGCGGCAAAGGTTGCGCGTTTTTCCCACACTACGCGCTGGGCCGCGGGGCGTGCGGGCAGGGGCTGGGTCAGGGCCGTATCGCAGGCACGGCGGACATCCTGCCAGATAATGTCTGCCAGATGGTCCGGGTCCTGATTGGCCAGCCGGTTGGCGGCACTGACAGTCACAGACAGTACGGAGCCGCGCAGGAACACCCATTCCGCAACACTGCCGATCACACCGATAAAGCCGCACTGGGCGAAGGAGCCCAAAGGCTGAGGGGCTTCATCCAGCCGGAAGTGCAGGTTGAGGATGCTCTCAAACTCGGTGGGAACAGCCAGCGCGGGCAGATGCGGGCTGAGCAGGCCGTGTGCCACTGGGGCTGTAACCGCCAGAATAATCCGGTCATCGGGGCCTAGGGCAATGTCACCATCAGGGGTTTGCAGGCTTGTGACCCGCCCATGCGCCACGTCCAGCCCGGTAATGCGGCTTTGGGTGCGGACTTCTACCTGCATGTAGCGCAGGTAGGTCAGAGCCGGGTCCACCAGAGATTCGGACAGGCCATCACGCGCAAACCACGGGACACAGGCATCCCCCCCGAGCGACAGGGACTCGCGAACGACCGCGCCCAGAAGCGCGGCACTGCCGCTTTCGCAGTCGGTATTCAGGGCCGAAATGGCAAAGGGCGCCAGCAACCTGCGCGACAGCGCACCGGGCAGCAGGCAGTCCACAACCGTTGCGTTGTCGGGGGCATTCATCAGGCTGTACAGGCTGCGCAGTTCCGCCAGGCGCATGTCCGGGACACGGCGGTGGGGTTGGAACACCCACCACGGCATACGCCCGCGTGACAGGTCCAGCGTCCAGCGTGCATCTTCCGCAAGGTCAACAAAGGGGAACAGCGGGGCACCGGGGCCAGCCAGCGTGTCCAATGCCCCTGTCAGGGTCAGGTAACGAAAGACGGTTTTGTTGGAGGACAGCAGCAGATGGTTGCCGTTGTCGATACGGCAGCCCAGGTGTTTGTCCTCATAGGAGCGGGCGCGCCCGCCGCAGCTTCGGCCCGCTTCATGGACGACAACATGCATGCCAGCGCCAGCCGCGTCGACCGCAGCCGCAAGGCCTGCCATGCCACCACCGATAATGTGCAGAATACCTGCCATTGTGCCCGTTCCGCCGTGTGTCTTAGGGAAGGTAGGAGTGAACGAAGCGTGCAGCCTTGGCAGGCAGCTTGGTCCGGACCCTCTGCCGCAGGACTGCGGGTGCCCAGCCACGTTTGAGCATGGCGTAGAGGATGGATTCGTAACTGGCCCCCATAATGCGCGCGGGCATCATGGCCTTGGGGCGGCAGGACTTCATAAGCGTAAAGGCCGTGCGGAAATGGTCCTGCGCGCGCGTTGCCAGAATGCGGCACACACCCTCCAGACCCGGAGCCGTCAGTGCCCGCACGGGGTCATGGGGCACGGCAAAGCGGTCCAGCAGGTCGGATGGCAGGTAGAGCCGCCCGCGTGTTGCGTCCTCTGGGATATCACGCAGGATGTTGGTCAATTGTAATGCCCGGCCCAGATGGTAGGCAACCTTGTCGCCCAGGTCCGAACATTCTCCAAAAATACGCACGGACAGGCGGCCGACGGCCGAGGCCACGCGGTCACAATAGGTGTCGAGCGTCTTTTCATCAGGCGCGACAATGGCTGTCTGGGTGTCCATCAGCATGCCGTCGATGACGGCGGCAAAGTCTTCCTGCCGGAGTGCGAAAAAGTGGATGGCAGCCAGCAGCACGCGTTCCAGCGGTTCCTTCGGGGCAACCTGCGGGCCTTCATACAGAGCGGCAATCCGGGCGTGCCAGTCCTGCAGGGCGCGTGTGCGTTCTTCCAGCGGGTCGTGGCCGTCGGCAATGTCGTCCACCACGCGGCAGAAGGCATAAATGGCATACATGCCGTAGCGGCGCATGGGCGGCAGAATACGCATGCCGGAGGCAAAGGAGGTCCCGGCCTGGCGGACGGTGTTTTCCACCCATGCAAGATCGGCAGGATCGCAGCCGAGGGGTGTCGGCTCGTCATGCGTCTGGATGTGTTGGGCTGTCACGCGCTTTCTACCTGCTCTGTTCGGTCACGACCATTGAAGCTGGCCTCTTTTTACAGAAGTTTCTTCATTCGGAAAGGTCAACACCATGCCCGCAGGGCAGCAATGGCTGCATGCATGGCGTCTGTCCGGCGCAGGGCAACGCGGCCAGCCAGCGGGTCTTCCCGGCGCAGGCGCAGGGTCAGCCTGTGTGCCAGGCTGACAATGGCAGCACATTCCATACGGAAGCGGCGGTCGCGAATATGCGGCACAAGGGCGTTGGCCTGCTGGTTAAGCCCATCCACACGGTCAAGCATGGTGTTGAAGACACGGCGCATGGCGGGGGAGGTGCGGCTTGCCCGCAGGTCGTCCTGACCCGTGCCTGCCTGGCGCATCATGTCCGAGGGAATATAGCAGCGCTTGAGGCGCTCAAGGTCCCCTGCGCAGTCCTGCATGTGGTTGAGAATCTGCAAGGATGTGCAGAGCGCGTCCGACGCGGCAAAGGCGTTGTCGGTTTCGCGGTGCAGACCGATCAGGTAGCGCCCGACCGGGTTGGCGGAATACCGGCAGTACTGCAGCAGGTCGTCCCAGCTTTGGTACTGGTGGCCGCGGGAATCGTCACGGAAGGCAATCAGCAGATCGGTGGCGGTTTCAAACGGCACACCTGTCTGCAACAGCGAGGTACGCAGCCGGGCCGCACTCTGGGCATCCGCACGCTCAATGGGCTGGCGTGTGCCATGCAGCACCTGCTCCATGGCGTCCAGCCGGGCGACCTTTTCATCCGGTGTCAGGGTTTCGCTGTCGGCGATGTCATCAATGACACGGGCGTATGCGTAATAGGCGTGAACATGCGGGCGCAACGCCTTGCTGAGCAGCAGGGAGCCTACGGGAAAGTTCTCGTCGGATGCGCCCTTGCCGGAGGAGACATCGGCTGTCCCCCATACGCCTGTATCGTCAGTCATGCCTCAACCCTGCTGTGAATAGTCCTTTCGGGCAGTGCAGTGGTTTACACGAGGCGACCGGCACTGCCTATCCCCCATTGGTCGGGGGCTGGGCCGGGGGGTTATACCGGGTCGGCGCGGCCGTCGTTGGGGATGGCGTCGGTATAGGCCCGGTTTTTCCATACAACTCCACGTCCGCGGTGGTGGTTGACTGCCGAGCCGATGGTGGCCGCCGTGTAGAACAGGGCAATGAAAGGGAGTGCAACAGCCCACAGGGGTGACAGGCCAAACCGCCGGAGCGTGGGTACAAACGACCCCATGGAGGCCAGCCATGCCATGGCCCCGACCCAGCGGGCCGGACCATGGGCCAGCAGTGCCAGTGCCATGGGGGCAATCCAGACCACGCCCATGCACAGTACGGTCAGCACCAGCAGGATGGGGGAAAAGCGCAGTTGCACATAGGCCGTGCGCGCAATCATGCGCCAGATGTCAGCCGGGCCGGGGTAGGGGCGGATGGAGCGTGCCAGACAGGAATGGCCCAGATACAGCCGCCCCCCAGCCTGTTTGACACAGCTTGCCAGTGTGCAGTCGTCAATCAACGCGCCCTTGAGGGCCGCAATCCCACCAATATGGCGCAGCATGTCGCGGCGCAGCAGGATTGTCCCCCCGGCCGCCCCAGCGGTGCGCCTGCGGGGGTTGTTGACGCGGGCAAAGGGGTAAAGCAGGGCAAAAAAGAACACAAACGCGGGCACAAGGGCGCGCTCGGCCAGGCTTTCGCACTGTAGCTCGACCATTTCCGACACCAGATGGACCTGGTCCACAAGCGCTTTGGCCACCAGGGTCGAAACATGGGCTGGAGCATGGATGATGTCGGCATCCGTCAGCAGGATAAAGCCGTTGTTGTCGGGGGTCAGCCGCTCGGCATGGGCCACACCTTGCGACACGGCCCAGAGCTTGCCGCTCCACCCTGCTTCCGGGGGGACACCGTCCAGCACGGTCAGGCGGTCATGCGGGTCGGGCAAGGCACGTGCCAAAGTTTCCGTGCCGTCCGTGCTGCGGTCATTGACCATAATAATACGCAGTGTGCCCGGATAGTCCTGCGCGAGCAGGGACGATAAGGCGACTTCGATCGACTCGGCCTCATCCCGCGCAGGCACAACCACGGTGACATCCGGGGCGGTCGTGTCGGGTTGAGGCGTAGGGGAACCATGCCATGCCTGCGGGCGCAGGACAGGGCCAGCCTGCCAGAACCGGCCGTGGCAGAAAATCAGCCCGGCCCAGATCAAGGCGCACAGGATGGACAGAAGCAGCAATGCCATAGGTCGGGTTGCCCCTTACGCTTTGAGCATGCCGTTGTCGCGGAACCAGGTAATGGCGTCCTCCACCGCTGTGTGGGCCGGGCGGGGGGCGTAACCGAGTTCGTGGATGGCTTTGTCGGACGAAAAGAACATTTTCTTGCGCGACATGGCCAGCATCTCCCGCGTGACGCGGGGGGTAATGCCAAAGCTGCGTGACAGCCATTCTGACACTACGGCAACAGGCCAGATGACCTCCTGCGGCAGGCTGATGCGCGGCGGTGGAACATGCGCGATCTCGGACACCATGGCGAACAGGTCACGCAGGAGAAAGTTTTCCCCGCCCAGAATGTATTTCTCACCAATCTGGCCGCGTTCGAGTGCCAGCACATGGCCCTCGGCTACGTCATCCACATGCACGATGTTCACGCCGGTATCGACATAGGCGGGCATGCGGCCTGCCGCGCAATCCAGAATCATCTGCCCGGTGGGGGTGGGTTTGATGTCACGCGGGCCAACGGGGGTGGACGGGTTGACAATAACCGCAGGCAGGCCGCGTTCGCGCACCAGACGCAGCACATCCTGCTCCGCCCGGTATTTGGAGCGCTTGTAAATGCCGATAACGGCATGTTCGCGCACGGGGGTGGTCTCATCGGCAATGCTGCCATCCCCGATCAGTCCCAGAGCCGCAACGGAGGAGCAATAGACAATGCGCTCAACCCCGGCGGCCTGTGCCGCCAGCATCAGCAGGCGGGTGCCTTCGACATTGGCTGTCATCATGGGGGCGGGGTCGGGTACCCACAGCCGGTAGTCGGCTGCGACATGGAAGACATAGCGGCACCCCTCCACCGCGCGGGCAAAGGTGTCGGGGCGGGACAGGTCCCCTTCCACCAGGTCGGCGGGGATGTCGGCAATGTTCCGTCTGTCGCTGCCTTCGCGCACCATAAGCCGAAGGGAGTGTCCGCGCGCGTGCAGGGCGCGTGCTACGGCGGAGCCAACAAAACCAGTGGCGCCGGTCACAAGCGTTTGGGCTGTCATGATAGGACGGACTCTCCCCAGGAAAAGCAGTAGGGTATGGCACAGGCCAGGGCCACGGGGCCGTTGGCCATTATGCCACGCAGTTTGGTCTGTTTCTTTATCCTGACACCTGAGGTGGCGCCAGACCCCGTGGTGGTGTAAGGGAGCGGATCACTCACACATGCGCCTGAACGGGCCAACTGCCGAGCCTGCTGGCTGGGCAGGCCCGCAGGTGTCATGGCCAGATAGAGCTTGGGTCTTGAAGAAGCTTACGGTTTTTCTCACTTTTCTCGGGCTTGTAGCCATCACTGCCGCTATGGCGTGGAGCGGTTTCGATTCCGTTCTGCGGGCTGTCCTGAGTATAGGGTTTGGCGGTTTTCTGGTGGTTATCTGCTGCCAGATGGTGGTGAACGGCGTGCTCGGTCTGGCCTGGCACGCGGCTTTTCCCGAAATCGGATATCTGCGGCTGCTGGGCGCGCGTATGGTGCGCGATGCGGCAGCAACATGCCTGCCTTTCTCGCAAGTAGGGGGGATGGTGCTGGGCGTGCGCGCCACGTGCTTCCGTGCTGGCTCCTCCGGGCGGGCGATCGACCTGCCGGAAGCGACCTGCGCCAATCTGGTGGATATTACGACCGAGGTCATGGGGCAGGTCGTGTTCGTGCTGCTGGCTGTGGCATCGCTTGTGGCGTATCAGCGCTCCAACCCGCTGGTGGTGCCGGTTATCTGCGGGGCGGTTTTCCTTGTGCTGGGTGTGGCTGGTTTTATCTGGACCCAGCGCAATGGTGGCAACCTGCTGCGCCGCTTTGGTGGTGCGTTTACCCGCAGCATGGCCGGGCAGTGGCATGACGGCCTGCTGAGCGGCATGGACACCATGCAGGAGCGGCTGGAGGCGGCATGGAGTCGCCCCTGGCATATCGCGGCCTCTGCTGCCTACCACCTTGTCGGGTGGCTGGGTGGGGCTGGCATGCTCTGGCTGACCGCGGGCTATCTGGGTGTGCATCTGACCTTTTCCCACGCTGTGGCGGTTGAGGGCGTGGCCTGCGCCATTATGTCGGTCGGCTTTCTGGTGCCCGGTAGTCTGGGCGTGCAGGAAGGGGCCTACATGGCACTGGGCCATGCGTTTGGTATCGAGGCGTCGGTCTCTCTTGGCCTGTCGCTGCTGCGGCGTGGGCGCGAACTGGTGATTGGTATTCCTGTGCTGTTGATCTGGCAGGTGTTGGAAATGCGCGGTCTGCGGCGCAGGCAGGCGCTGGCGGCTGGAGCCAGCGCTGCGGCCCCTGCCCAGGGGGAGGACACACACCTTGGTTGATGACACTGCTTTTATTTTTGACACGCTGGTGGTGGTCGGGCCGGGGCTGATTGGCTCATCCGTCCTGCGGCGTGCGCGGGCGGGGCACAGGCTGGCCCGCCGACTGATTGCTGTGGATAGCAGCCCGGCTGTATGCCAGCGCGTGATGGAGCTGGGCATTGCTGATGAGGCAACAACGGATGCCGCAGCCGCAGCCGCACAGGCTGATTGCGTCATGCTGTGTGTGCCGGTCGGGGTGATGGGGGATGTGGCGGCCCAGGTGTTGCCTTTCATGCGCCCCGGGGCGGTGCTGACGGATGTTGGCTCTACCAAGGTTTCGGTGATTGAGGCCATAAGCCCCGTCCTGCGGGCCGATGTGCCGTATGTGCCCTCTCATCCAATGGCGGGCACCGAGTTTTCCGGCCCGGATGCCGGTCTGGTGGACCTGTTTGAAAACCGCTGGTGCCTGCTGACCCCGCTGGACAATACGCCTGCCAGCGCGATCGAGGCCGTGCGGGAACTCTGGCAGCGCTGCGGCGCGCGCCTGCGGGAAATGACACCGGCACATCATGACAGGGTCTGTGCCATTGTCAGCCATCTGCCCCATCTGCTGGCCTTTACCATCTGCGGCACGGCTGATGATCTGGCAGGGGAAACGCGCTCCGAAGTGCTGGATTTTGCAGCATCGGGCTTTAGGGATTTTACGCGTATTGCGGCGTCAGACCCCGTGATGTGGCGTGATATTTTTCTGGCCAATCGAGAAGCCCTGCTGGAAATGCTTGGCCGCTTTATGGAAGATGCCCAGGCCATGGCCCGAGCCATCCGCTGGGGTGATGCCGATTATATCGTGGACCGCATAGAGCGTGGGCGCGAAATCAGAAAAAGCCTGATCGAAAAGCAGCAGGCCTGAACGCCGGCCCATCAAAAGCGGTGTGTGGCAGGCAGGGACTGCGAGGTCCCGGCATGCTCTCAAGGCTCGGCCCTGAGGTCTGAACAGGGTGCTTTGGCCCCCATTGGTTCAGGGTAAAACCAGGGACCCGCACATGGTTCTGGCTGAGGTCAGCTCGGCTGGCCAAAGGCTTTCAGGCGCAGGCTATCCTGGCGTTTGTGGCTGCGGTCCAGCATCGGGTTCAGGGCTGTTGCCTTGTTCCAGGCTTTTAGCGCGGCGGCACCATCATTGCGGTGTTCTTCCACCTTGGACAGCAGGGACCAGCTTTCAGCGTCCGTCGGGTCGCGCTGGAGGGCTTGGCCAAGGTCGGCCACGGCACCATCAAGTGCTCCGGCGACAAGCCGCATCTGTGCCCGGCTGCGCCACAGAATGGCCTGATCAGGTTGCAGGGCCAGCGCATCGCCCATGTCTTCCACCGCATCATCAGGCTTTTCGGCGGTCAGGTCTTTTTCCGCCCGGCGCACGAGCAACTGCGTGGTGGGGGAAAGGCCAGAGGCGCGCAGGGCCTCCAACTGGGCTTGCAGGGTATGGGCCTCGTCCACAGTGCGGGCGTGGGCCAACTGCGTTGCCAGGGTGCTGACAAGCGCTGCCGTTGTGGCCGCAGGGGGCTGCTGGCTGTGCTGCGGTGCTGTGTTGGGGGTATTCTGGGCCTGCGGGGCGGCCTGGCCGACATGGGGCGCAAGAGACGCCGCCATCAGGGCGCTAAAAAGCAGAAACCCGTTTCCCCGCCTGGCGGAAAAACGGGTTTCTGGCATGACAGGCCGCAAGGCCCAGCCCCAAAAGGCTGGTCCTGGCATTGCCTTAGCCCTGGCGGGCTTTCATGCGGGGGTTCTTTTTGTTGATGACGTAAACCCGGCCACGACGACGGACCACACGGCAGTCTTTATCGCGCACCTTGGCTGACTTCAGGCTGTTTCTGATTTTCATGGCCCGTATTCTCCGCCTGTAACTGGTGAGTGCATAAACTTGTATAAGGTGGCACGGCACATACCGGGGCCGAGGCCCAGAGTCAAGATTCGCCGCTTTTCCGAAGCATTTTTCCTTGTCTCAGCCTGTTTTTTTTGTCGTTTGCGGGGTTTGCGGTCTGGCCAGCGTGCCCAGCGTGTCGGCAAGAGCGCGAAAGTCGCTGGCGCGGGGGGACCGTGGTCGCCATGCCAGCCCGATGGTGCGGCTGGCGGGGGCACCTGTCAACGGCTTGGAAACAATGCGCCGCCCCTGGAGGATACCGCCATCAATGGCCATGGCGGGCATGATGGCAATGCCCAGTCCCAGTTCCACCATTTCCGCCATGCTGTGTAGCGACATGGCGGTAAAGGTGGCGTCACTTTCCCCTTCCGACCCGTTGCGGCTGGGGCCTTGGCGGCAGATGGCCAGCGTCTGTTCGCGCAGGCAGTGGCCATCCTCCATCAGCACCATGCTCTGGGCCGACAACTGCTCCACTGGCACTGCCTGCAAGGCTGCCAGAGGGTGCCCTGGGGGCATGATGACATGGAACGGGTCCTGCCAGAGGGGGTGGGTCTCGGTGCCATCACACAGGCAGGGCATGGCCAGCACGAGCATGTCCAACTGGCCTAGAGACAGTTTTTCCAGCAGGTGCTCGGTTGTATCTTCCGTAATGGACAGGCTCAGGCGCGGAAAGTGCTCCCGCACGGTTGTGACGGCCTGCGGGATCAGGAAGGGGCCAATGGTGGGGATGATGCCAAGCCGCATGGGGCCAGTCAGCGGGGTGCGGGCGGCAGCGGCGATCTGCGGCACCGCCTCCAGCGCTAGAAGGGCCTGCCGCGCCCGCAAGGCAATTTCGTGCCCCAATGGAGTAAAGACAACCTTCTTGCCAACGGTGCGGTCCAGCAGGGTGGCATCCAGTTGGCGTTCCAGCGCCATAATGCCCGCTGACAGGGTGGACTGGGTGACCGCGCAGGCCGCTGCGGCCCGGCCAAAATGACGCAGTTCGGAAAGGGCGATCAGGTAGCGGAGTTGCTGGGCTGAGGGCAAAGGGAGCATGGCAGGCACCTGATAGAGGCGGAATGGATGAAGGGCGGTAAAATCATCGAACGAATCAATTATTCCTATATAAAATATTCATTGGCTTAAATGATAAAGCCGCGCCATACATGTCAACGCAGTCTCCGGTGCGGGTCGCGTCGGAGACACAATGCCAGTCTAGTTAAGGAGCAAGCATATGCTTACTGTTGGCGATAAGTTCCCCAGCTTCAACCTGACCGCCGTTCCGGGTGGCCCGGAAGGCCTGAAGGGGCAGTTTGTCCAGATTTCCGACGAGACAGATGCCGGCAAGTGGAAGGTCGTGTTCTTCTGGCCGAAGGACTTCACCTTTGTCTGCCCGACTGAAATCGTGGCTTTTGGCAAGCTTTCCAAGGAATTCGCGGATCGTGACGCCGTTGTCTACGGTGTGTCCATCGACAGCGAGTTCGTGCATCTGAACTGGCGTCTCCACCACGACGACCTGAAGGATCTGCCGATTGCCATGCTCGCTGACATCAAGCGCGAGCTGACAGAAGGCACGGGCGTGCTGGCGCGTGACGCGGGCGTTGCCCTGCGCGCTACCTTTGTGGTCGATCCGCAGGGCGTGATCCGTCACGTTTCTGTGAACGATCTGTCGGTTGGTCGTAACCCGCAGGAAATCATCCGTATTCTCGACGGTCTGCAGAGCGACGAACTGTGCCCCTGTAACTGGAAGAAGGGCGACGACTTTATCAAGGTCTGAGCCTGACACTACCGTTCCCGGCGTGATAACGCGCCGGGAACCCCCGGTGTCGGTGCCCAGGGCTGCCGCATACGGGCTGGGGGCTATGGCCCCTGTGTGATGGCGCTGCCACCACCACGCCCTTCGGGGCCATGCACCACCTGCCACGGGCAGGGGTCTTCCATCATGAAATCGAACGCTTGCAAGGAAGGACAATAAAGCTATGTCCATCGACTCCCTGAAGGATCGTATCCCCGATTACGCAAAGGACCTGCGGCTGAACCTCGGGTCTTTGGCGAATGACGTCACGCTCAACCCGCAGCAGCTTGCAGGCACGTTCGTGGCCTCTGCCATTGCGTCGCGCAATGATGAGGTAACGCGGGCTGTTGTTGCCCATTTCGGCAGCGCGCTGTCCGAGCAGGCGCTAGCCGCCGCCAAGTCCGCCGCCGCCATTATGGGCATGAACAACATCTATTACCGCTTTGTGCACATGGCCGGTGGTGATTACGCCAAGATGCCCGCACAGTTGCGGATGAGCGTGATCGGTAATCCGGGCATTGAAAAGACGGATTTCGAACTGTGGTGTCTGGCAGTTTCCGCCATTAACGGCTGTGACCTGTGCGTGACCAGCCATGAGAAAATTGTGCGTGAAGAACTTGGTAGTGCTGCTGTGCAGACAGCCGCCCGCATTGCCGCAACGGTGCATGCCGTGGCTGTAACCTTGCAGGAAGTGGATGCGCTGAAAGGGGCTTAAGGCCCCGCAGGGTAGCCTGACCGTAGAGGGCAGGAGGGTCGCCACGCTGCCGGTCCATGACCGGGGCCGTGGCGGGCATCCGCATGTCTTGCAGAAACGCCATGGCAGTGCTTGGAGCGTATGGACTTAACAGTATGTAGGGGAAGCTGGTGTGTGACACAGTGCTCAAAGGGAGTGTCGCGCCACTTTCCGTTACAGAGTAAATTTTAAAGGAAAGTGGCGCGAGTGACGGGGCTCGAACCCGCGACCTCCGGCGTGACAGGCCGGCGCTCTAACCAACTGAGCTACACCCGCGTTCTCGGCGTTCATTCTCATGTGCGCCGGTATGTGTGGCTTTATAATGAATTTTTTTGGCTTGGCAACAGGGTAAACGCGAAAAAAAGCACGAAAATGATTTTTTATGGCGATAGTCCGAAAAAACCGCGGACTACCGCCATAAGCGATTGATAAGAAATGCCTTATTTGGCTTTTTCAAACGCGCCCGCAATGCTCAGCGTCACATCGTCACCGATCATGGGCAGATAGGTCTTGATGCCGTACTGGCTGCGCTGGATGGTGCCTGTGGCTTCAAAACCGACCGTGTAGGCCTTGTCCAGCGGATTCACGCCAGAGCCGATATAGCGGGCATGCAGCGTGACAGGCTTGGTCACGCCATGCAGCGTAAAGTTGCCCTTGATGTCAGCCGTGCCCTTGCCGGTGGGAACAACCTGGGTGGATACAAACGTGGCGTTGGGGAACTGCGTGGCGTCCAGCCAGTTGGCTTCCTTCAGTTCTCCGGTCAGGACCGAGCTTGTTGTCTGCACGCTGCTGACGGGGATGGTGACATCCAGCTTCGATTTTTCAGGGTGTGCGCTGTTCAGGTCCAGGCTGCCCGACACGTTGGAGAACAGGCCGGAGTAGTTGGTAAAGCCAATGTGCAGCACCGAGAACGTGACCTGCGTATGGCCGGGTTCCACAGCGTAGTGGCCGCTTTCAACACTGGGGAAGGCCGGGGCAGCATGTGCTGCGGAAACGCTCAGCGCCAGTCCGAGTGTGGCAATGGCCAGGCGGGATGTCATGGATGTCATCAAAAAAACTCCTTGGGTTGCAAAACGGGGGCGTTAGCCGAACTGAAAGCCCGAAAGGGGCTTGCCCAGCACGGTGTCGGCATAAATGCGCTGGCCCTGATCTGGGCCAGCGGCACCTGCGGCCACCATCAGCGGCAGCAGGTGTTCCTCTCTGGGGTGGCTCACCCGTGCGCCGGGGGCGGTGTCCCAGTGGGTCAGCAGCCGGTCGCGTTCGGGCGCAGGGGCACAGGTGGCCGTGGCCAGCCATGTGTCAAAATCCTGCGCGGCCTGATTGGTGGTGGGGGAGCCAGACATAAAGTGCCGCAGATTGTGGTAGGACATGCCCGTGCCAACAATCAGGATATTGCGGTCCCGCAGCGGGGCGATGGCGCGGCCTATGGCAATATGGGCCTGGGGGTCCATGTCTGTCCGCAGGGACAGCTCAACCACCGGAATATCGGCATCAGGAAAAGCCAGCATGAAGGGGATGAACACCCCATGGTCCAGCCCGCGTGTGTCATCCTGGGCGGACGGCAGTCCGTTTTCCTGCAACAGCAGGCGGATCGCGCGTGCAACATCAGGCGCGCCTGGGGCTGGGTATTTCAGCTCATAGGTATGGGGTGGAAAGCCATAGTAATCGTATATCAGCGCGGGCTGGGCCGATGCTGTGACCGTAGGCACGGCTTCTTCCCAATGGCCGGAAACAACCACAATGGCGTCTGGCTTGCGGGGCAGGCGTGTGCTCAGGTCACGCAGAAACTGCGCCATGGTGTCCCATGTGCCGGGCCAGTCCATGAAAAAGCACGGACCGCCCCCATGGGGGATAAACAGGACAGGCTGCCTTTGGGCGGTCTGTTCGCTGTTGTGGGGATGGGGGGCAGAGGCTGCAAAAGGCTGCCCGCTGGCGGTCATGGCCGTTATCCTTGCCGTGATGAGGTGCGGCTTGGACTGTGCGGGTAAAGTGGGGGGATGATAATCCGCGTTGTGCGGAAGATATCTCACACCATGGGTGCGAGGGCAGGGGGCCGGTGGCGGGCGACCCTGGGTCATCCCGCCACCGGCTGGCCTGACTTATTTGGCTTTGGCGGCTTCCAGAGCCTTGACGATAAATTCGCCCGCTTCTTCCTTGGTGCCCCAGCCTGTCACCTTCACCCACTTGCCTTTTTCAAGGTCCTTGTAGCGGGTGAAGAAGTGCTCGATCGCCTTGACGGTGATTTCGGGCAGGTCGTCCACGGTGGCAACCTTGCTGTATTCCGGGTGCACCTTGTCGTGCGGCACGCAGATGATTTTTTCGTCCTGACCGGATTCGTCTTCCATCTTCAGCACGCCAATCGGCCGGGCGCGGATCACGCAGCCGGGGATCACGTTGGTGGGGGTCAGCACCAGAGCGTCCGTCGGGTCGCCATCGGCGGCCAGCGTGTTGGGGATAAAGCCATAGGCCGTCGGGTAGGCCATGGGCGTAAACAGGAAGCGGTCAACCACAAGGGCACCGCTTTCCTTGTCGATTTCGTATTTGACGGAAGAGCCCTGCGGGATCTCGATAACGACATTGATGTCGGACGGAACGTCCTTGCCAGCGGAAAGTTTTGAAACGTCCATGAGACAGGCTCCACTATAAATGGACATTGAAAATGCGTCCGACCCTATCCGCCTGCCCGGCACTTGCCAAGAGAGAGGGCACGAAAGTGCCTCTGTGGAGGATTTTCGTGTGCTATACCCTTGCCAAATGGCTCAGGTTGCGTAATCAGGAAACCGCCTGCGCGCCCGTAGCTCAATTGGTTAGAGCGGGCCGCTCATAACGGCTTGGTTGCGGGTTCAAGTCCTGCCGGGCGCAGGCGCTGGCCACTCTGTGGCGGTTGCCTGCGGGTCTGTCTTTACCGTCCATTCATATCTTTCGGGGGCTCGTCATCATGGCATCCTATCAATACGTCTATGTGATGAAGGACCTGACAAAGTCCTATCCGGGTGGGCGTGAGGTCTTCAAAGGCATTACCCTGTCCTTCATGCCGGGTGCCAAGATCGGTATCCTGGGTGTGAACGGTGCGGGTAAGTCCACGCTGCTCAAGATCATGGCCGGTCTGGACAAGGAATATGGTGGCGAGGCCTGGGCGGCCGAAGGTGTGCGCGTGGGCTACCTGGAGCAGGAGCCCCGGCTGGACCCGGCCCTGACCGTGGGTGAAAACGTTGCCCTGGGGTTTGGTGACCTCAAGAAAGCGGTTGACCGCTTTAACGAAATTTCTGCCCGCTTCGCCGAACCCATGGACGACGAGGAAATGACAGCCCTGCTGGCCGAACAGGCCGAACTGCAGGAAAAAATTGACGCCGGTGATGGCTGGGAACTGGACCGCAAGCTGGAAATCGCGCTGGACGCCCTGCGCTGCCCGCCTGCCAACAGCCCGGTGGACAAGCTTTCGGGCGGGGAAGCCCGGCGCGTGGCCCTGTGCCGCCTGCTGCTGGAAAAGCCAGAACTGCTGCTGCTTGACGAACCGACCAACCACCTCGACGCCGAAAGCGTTGCCTGGCTGGAAAAAACTCTGCGTGACTACGATGGCACGGTGATGGTCATTACCCATGACCGTTACTTCCTCGACAACGTCACCAACTGGATTCTGGAAATCGAACGTGGGCGCGGCATCCCGTTTGAGGGCAACTACTCCGCCTGGCTGACCCAGAAGCGCAAGCGTCTGGCCCAGGAAGAAAAGGAAGAGAGCGCCCGCCAGCGTGCCCTTGCAGCGGAACAGGACTGGATTAACGCCAGCCCCAAAGCCCGCCAGACCAAGAGCAAGGCACGTATTGCCAAGTATGAGGAAATGCTGGCTGCCAGTGCTGACAAGGTTGGTGGTGTGGCTGACATTGTCATCCCCCCTGGCCCGCGTCTGGGTGGCACCGTGATCGAGGCGGAAAACCTGAGCAAAGGCTATGGTGACCGCCTGCTCATTGACAACCTCAACTTCAAGCTGCCCCCCGGTGGCATTGTCGGTGTTATCGGCCCCAACGGTGCGGGTAAGTCCACCCTGTTCAAGATGATCATCGGGCAGGAAACACCCGACTCGGGCGCACTGCGGATGGGTGACACGGTCAAGCTGGGCTATGTTGACCAGTCCCGTGATGACCTGGATGCCAACCGCACGGTGTGGGAAGAAATTTCCGGCGGGACAGACGTGATCTACCTTGGCAAGCGTGCCGTGCCGTCACGCGCCTATGTCGGGGCGTTCAACTTCAAGGGCTCCGACCAGCAGAAAAAGGTCGGCGTGCTGTCCGGTGGTGAGCGTAACCGCGTGCATCTGGCCAAGATGCTGCGGCAGGAAAGCAACGTCATCCTGCTTGACGAACCGACCAACGACCTTGACGTTGACACCCTGCGCGCGCTGGAAGACGCCTTGGCGGAATTCCCCGGCTGCGCGGTTGTGATCTCGCATGACCGCTGGTTCCTTGACCGTCTGGCAACGCATATCCTTGCGTTCGAGGGTGACTCCCACGTTGAGTGGTTTGAGGGTAACTTCCAGGCTTATGAGGAAGACAAACGCCGTCGCCTTGGCCCGGATGCGACCGAGCCCAGCCGTATCCGCTACCGCCCACTGGCCCGCTAACCGGCCTGCCGTGGTCCCGTTCCCGCATGGCCTGCAACGCTGTGGGGAAGGGGGCTGAGGCATGGATATTCGCTCTGTCAGAACACCAAGGCTGGTACTCCAGCCTGTCCGCTGGTCCGACATAGAGGACATGGCCCGGCTCAAGGCCGACAGCGGGGCTTTTGGGCGTATGCTCGGCGGGGTCTGTACCCGCCAGCAGGCCGAGCGTGAAATGGCGGATGACATTGCCTTCTGGGCCTGTCACCGCGTTGGCATTTTTACCATACAGGAAAACGGACGTTTTGTGGGCATGACCGGCCTGCATGACCGACCGGATGGCAGGGGCTTTGGGCTACGGTTTGCCCTGTTCCCCTGGGCCAGTGGGCGTGGCCTCGCGCGTGAGGCTGCGAATGCGGCCCTTAACGTTGCGCATGATGCGGGCATGCGCCGGGTTGTGGCTGTGGCAGCGGAAAATAATCTGGCCTCCCGCACGATCCTGGGCAGCATAGGCATGCGCCACACCGACAGCTTCACCCGTAACGGGCAGGTGATGGAAGTGTACGAGAGTATCCGCGGATAGCAAAAGGGCGCTTCCCATGGCGGGGAGCGCCCTTTTATAGTCCAACCTTTGCCCGCACTGCCTGACATCCTGTTTAAAGGGATGCTGTGGCGTCTGGGCGGGCTTAGGCCTTAGTTGTTCGTGGCAGCCTGTGTGTGGTGGTCAAGCTGCTTCTGCAGGGCTTTGAGCAGGGTATCCACACTGCCGCCGTTGCGGGCGACAAAGGCGGAGTAGTCATTGCGCTGTGTCAGGCGCAGGCTTGCACCTTCCCCAATCACATCCACCACCTTGGGGCTGCCGGACTGGTAGCCGACAATCCACTGCATGGTCGCGGGAGGCTGCTGCGGGCGGACAAGAGTCGCGTCCACGGCGTCATCATCCCCGTTCTTGCTCACCCCACCGATGGTAAAGCTGACACCGCGATATTCGCCCAGCTTGTCGGTAATGGCGTTAACAAGCACCTGATGGAACAGGCTGAGGTAACGGCTTTTCTGTTCCGGTGTGGCTACTTTCCAGTAGCGGCCCAGGCAGTAGCGGCCGATCCCGTCAATATCGACGTTCTGCTGCACAAGAGGCAGCACCTTCTGCTTTTTTTCCGCCAGACTCACAGGGCTGTTGACGATTGTGACAAGCTGGTCGCCGAACGTCTGGATAAAAGCTTTTGCGCTCTGCGCGGCACGCGCGGGTACAGCGGCCATAAAGCCAGCACACCCCACGGCCAGTACGCTCAGGAGAGTACGACGGCCGACAAGAAAGGTCATATCTGCGCTACCTTGTGTTGTTGTTACTGGTACCAGGCAGGCACCGTGGCGCGGTGATCATTCTTGATCGCCTCGGCCTGGGCTTTGCGCTGCTGCTGGTAGGCGCTTCGGATGGTGGCGTAGGGGTCGAGCGCATCGCGCTCAAGGGCGTCCAGGTCGTCCAGATGTTCGGAACGGCCCTGAATGACGCCAAACATGTTGTAAGCCCAGTTGAAGCTGATCAGCCCATAACCACGCGGGACATAGTTCCACGGGGACAGGCCCTGATCAATCCCGTAACCGATTCCATCACGGAAGGAGGACGGACCCATGGGCAGGAACAGGTATGGCCCGGAGGAAATGCCCCAGTTGGCCAGGGTCAGGCCTGCGTCGTTGTCATGGTGGGGAAAGCCCGCCATTTTGGCAACGTCGATCAACCCGCCGATCCCGACAGTCATGTTGATACACCACCGCGCGAAGGAGTCGCCCGCCCGGCGTGGCTTGCCTGCCCCCACGTCGTTGAAGAACACGGACGGTTCATTCATGGTCGTGATCATGTTGCCCAGCGAATTGCGGACCGCACGCGGGACTGACCACACATAGGCCCGGGCAACGGGCTTAAGGGCGTATTTATCCACCTTCATGGTCATTCTGAAGGTCATGCGGTTCAGCGGTTCGTAGGGGTCGTTGGCGGCTTTGTATTCGGCCAGGGCATCGGGGTCCGTGGGGACGGGGGCCTTGATGGCGCTGCACCCTGCGGTGGTGCCAGCCAGCATCAGGGTCAGGCAGAGTCTTCCCAGGCGGGAACGGTGCAATGCGGGGGAACCTTCCCGCGCCTGCGTGCGCGGGCGGAGCCGAGAGCCGTTCCGTCCTGAAATCATCGTCGCCGTTACCTTTGTGCTATGCGA
The DNA here is from genome assembly GCF_008365315.1 of Acetobacter vaccinii. Taxonomy (NCBI): domain Bacteria; kingdom Pseudomonadati; phylum Pseudomonadota; class Alphaproteobacteria; order Acetobacterales; family Acetobacteraceae; genus Acetobacter; species Acetobacter vaccinii. The sequence goes on from NZ_CP043506.1 coordinate 1,575,873, forward strand.
CCACGCCGTGCAGAAGCTGCGGGCCGACCTGTTACTGCTGTTTTCTCTAGCATGAGAAACGCCACACGCAATGGCAGGGCTTCTCTGCATGAGGGTATGGGGGGCAGAAATATCCCTGCCAAAAGGGGGCTTATAAGGGGCGTGGTGGTGTTTTGGTCCGTCCTGTTGCCAGAAAGCCGCACTCTGATCCCCTCTGATAAGGGCGGTCAGAGGCCGCGGTCACGTTTGATAATGTCCCATGCCGCATTGATGGAAGAAATACGGACCGAGGCAGCCTCGATCTCCTGCGGGCTGGCATTGCGGGCGGCCAGCACGTCGGGGTGGTGCTGGCGCACCAGGGACTTCCAGTGCGCGCGCAGTTCCTCGTTGGACAGCGATGTGCTGACACCCAGAATGGTATAGGCGTCGTTCTCGGCCATGCTGGCGCGGGCACGGCCCTGTTCAGCCCTGTCCCATGCGCCACGGCCAAGGCCAAACAGCGCATGCACCCGACGCAGGAATTTTTCTTCCTCCGGGGCCAGGGGTTCGCCCGGCTCAAGGTCGGCCCGCGCAATGGTGAACAGAATACCCAGCAGGTCTTCCAGCGGGGGGGTATCGGCCCCGTAGGCCTGCCCCAGTTCGCGCGCAAAGGCTTCGTAATCGTCCGTGCGTTGGCGGGCCATGTCAAACAGGCGGCCCAGTTCGCGCATGTTTTCGGGCGGGACCTGAAAACGGGCTTTGAAAGCGTTGATTTCCTTGCGGTTGACCGGCGCATCGCACTTGGCCAGCTTGGCGCTCAGGATCACGCAGGTCAGCCCGTAGAGCTGTTCCTTTTTGCCCATGGCGGCAGCCAGTTTGGCCGCAATAAAGGTGGCGGCCCCACTGGGGTCTGGCCGCTCGCGCGAGGCCCAGCGGTCGCTCCAGCCACCGGTCGGGGCGTTCAGCAGCGTGCCATTGTCCGCAGCGTGGCCAAGGGCTGCACCCAGTGCGGCCCCTACCGGCCCGCCCATGGCAAAACCGGCCACACCACCAAAAAGTTTACCCCATATAGCCATGTCTGTTTTCTTACCACGCTCTGTCCGTTGGCCCAAATGCAGAGTGCCGCGTGGGTGGGGCAACAGGAATGCACGGGCTTGTGTGCTGTGGGGCGGGTGGTTTCAAAATCCCGGCAGCAAGGGTGTGTATGGCGGCGGGTAGGGGTGTCAGTCTGCGGGCGGAGCCTGTCTGGCCCAGCGCAGGGCATGGACCCGCAAGGTGGAGGCCAGGGACTGTTCGGGCCCGCGTGCGGCGTCGATCTGGGTGACAAGCTGGGGCAGGGGGAGCGCCTGTTGCAGCGCCATTTCCGCCAGAGTGGCCCAGAACTCGGGCTCCAGCGCCACGCTGGTGTCGTGGCCTGCCAGCATCAGGGTGCGTTTTTTCAGGTGTGCGCTCATTCCAGCAGCTCTCCAAGGCGATGCAGCGCCCAGTGCGCGGCCTCGGCCACGATAGGGTCCGGGTCTGTCAGCAGCGCGGCGGCATGGGGGCGCAATTCTGGCAGGCCCGAATTACCAATGGCGATCAATACATTGCGCATAAAGCGGTTGCGCCCGATCCGCTTTATGGGGGAGCCGGAAAAGAAAGTGCGAAAGGCCGCATCATCAAGCTGGCTTAACATGGCCAGTTGCGGGGCGATCAGCTCCTCCCGTGGGTGCAGCTTGGTGTGGGTGGAGGCCCGGGCAAAGCGATTCCAGGGGCATACGGCCAGGCAGTCGTCACACCCATAAATGCGGGTGCCGATCAGGGGGCGCAGTGGTTCTGGTATGGGGCCTGCGTGTTCGATGGTCAGGTAGGCAACGCAGCGGCGGGCATCAAGCTTGTAAGGGCTGGGAAAAGCATCGGTCGGGCAGGCTTGCAGGCAGCGGGTGCAACTGCCGCACCCCCCGCCGGATGGGGGAGAGGGCGGGAGGTCCAGCGTGGTATAAATCTCGCCCAGAAACAGCCAGCTTCCCTGCTGGCGGGATACCAGATTGGTGTGTTTGCCCTGCCAGCCAAGCCCAGCCTGTGCCGCCAGAGGTTTTTCTGCCACGGGCGCGGTATCGACAAACACTTTGACATCATGCGTTTGCCCTGCCTGCTGTCGCCCGGCCTGCACAACAAATTGGGCAAGATGCTTGAGCATGCCTTTGACGAGGTCATGATAGTCCCGGTTGCGGGCATAGACCGAAATATTGCCGCAGTCGGGCCGCTGCAATGTTGCCAGCGGGTCACCCTGCGGCGCGTAGGAGACCCCAAGGGCAATGATACTGCGGGCCTGGGGCCACAGGCCGGTGGGCTGGCTGCGCTGCTCCACCCTGTCAGCCAGCCACCCCATTTCCCCATGGTAGCCGTTGTCCAGAAAGTCGCGCAGCCGCTGGCCCACCTCCGGCCCCAGTGCCGCAGGGCAAAAGCCTATGGCGTCAAACCCCAGAGCAAATGCCTTGTCGCGGATTCTCGCAGCCAGTCTGGTGTTGTCGGGGGGCTGCCCTGTCATCGGCTGCTGTTATGGCACGGGGGGGATGGCGGGCTGGGGCATTTCATCCTCCGTCCAGTCTTCCGCCTGCCACCCGGCGCGCAGGGTCTGGGCCAGGGTATTGAGCTGCCCCTGCACAATGGCTTGGCGGATCTGGCGCATCAGGCGCTGGTAATAGGCCAGATTATGCCATGTCAGCAGCATGGGGCCGAGGATTTCGTTCGAGCGGAACAGGTGGTGCAGGTAAGCGCGGCTGTGGCGCGTGCAGGCCAGACAGTCACAATGGGGGGAAATAGGGCGGGAATCGGTCGCGTGGCGGGCGTTACGCAGGTTCAGCGTGCCGCGTTCCGTATAGGCCCGCGCCGTGCGGCCCGCGCGGGTGGGCATGACACAGTCGAACATGTCCACCCCCCGCATAACGCTGCCCAGCAGGTCGTCAGGCGTGCCAACGCCCATCAGATAGCGGGGTTTGTCCTGGGGCATCAGTGGGGTGGTGGTGTCCAGGGTGGCGAACATGAGTTCCTGCCCTTCGCCCACGGCCAGCCCGCCGATGGCATAGCCCTCAAAGCCGATGTTGGTCAGCGCGGCCACACTTTCTGCCCGCAGGTCGGCCTCGGTCCCGCCCTGCACAATGCCGAACTGGCCGTAGCCTTCCCGCTGGACATAAGCCTCGCGCGAGCGGGCGGCCCAGCGCATGGACAGGCGCATGGACGCCGCAATGGCCTCGGGCGGGGCGGGTAGGGCCGGACATTCATCAAAACACATGGTGATGGTGGCATCGAGCGCATGCTGGATGTCGGTCGAGCTTTCGGGGGTCAGCCGGTGCTCCGACCCATCAATATGGGAGCGAAAGGTCACGCCGTCCTGGTCCAGCTTGCGCAGTGCACCAAGGGACATGACCTGAAAGCCCCCCGAATCGGTCAGGATCGGGCCGCTCCAGTCCATAAAGCGGTGCAACCCGCCCAGTGCGCGCACCCGCTCTGCCCCAGGCCGCAGCATGAGGTGGTAGGTATTGCCCAGCACAATTCCCGCCCCGGTTGAGCGCACGGCATCCATCGTCATGGCCTTGACCGTGCCAACCGTGCCGACAGGCATGAAGGTGGGGGTCTGCACAGGGCCGTGGGCGGTGTGCAGGGTGCCTGCGCGGGCCGCGCCGTCAGTGCTTTCGCAGGTCCAGTGGAAACGGGTCATCATCTGGCTCCGGTGCAGGGGGCATCAAGGGGGCTGGCGCAGCGCAGCAGGCAGGCATCGCCGTAGGAATAGAAGCGGTACCCATGGGTGACAGCATGGGTGTAAATCTGGCGTGCGCGCTCAACCCCCGCAAAGGCGGAAACCAGCATGAACAGGGTTGAGCGCGGCAGGTGGAAATTGGTCATCAGCATATCCACCGCGCGGAAACGGTAGCCAGGGCGGATAAAAATGGCGGTCTCGCCCTCAAAGGGGTGGACGATGCCATTGGTATCGGCCGCACTTTCCAAAAGCCGCAGGGTTGTGGTGCCGATTGCAATAATCCGCCCGCCTGTCTTGCGGGTGGCGTTGATGGCATCGGCCGTTTCCTGCGTGATAACCCCTCGTTCGGAGTGCATGCGGTGGCGGGAGATGTCGTCATCCCGCACGGGCAGGAAGGTACCCGCCCCGACATGCAGCGTCAGGGTGCGGCGCTGCGCGCCTGTGGCGTCAACGGCGTCCAGCAGGGCGGGGGTAAAGTGCAGCCCTGCCGTGGGGGCTGCGACAGCCCCGCGGGCGCGCTCAAAAATGGTGGCGTAATCTTGGGCGTCACGCTGGGTGGGGCCATGGGGGCGGTGGATATACGGGGGCAGCGCCAGCGCCCCGGCCGCCAGCAGGAACTGGTCAAACGCATCACCCTGGGCTGAAAAATGCAGGACAGCCCCGCCCCCGTCTTCCAGCGCCTGCACACTGGCGGTTACGTCCGTGCCGGAGAATGTCAGGGTATCACCCACCTTCAGGCGGCGGGCATTGCGTGCCAGCACATGCCAGGCGCCGTCGGGCCGGATCTGGTCCAGGGTAATGCCAATATGGGCCTCCCCCCGGCGGGCCTGCAACTGGGCGCGAATAACGGCGGTATCGTTGGCAACCAGCAGGTCTCCCGCACGCAGCAGGCCGGGCAGGTCGCGCACATGGCGGTCTGCCAGCGCGTCTGGGCTGCTGGCGTCCAGCAGGCGCGCGGCCTCACGCGGGCGGGCGGGTTCCTGCGCGATCAGGCTTTCGGGCAGGTGGAAGTCAAAGTCTTCTGTGCGGTCGCTCATGATGTGGCCGGGTTTACGCAATCACCCTCGGCAAGGCCAGAGGGAATACGGGCGTCTATGCTCCTGGGGCTTGAAGCGCAGGGCGGACAGGGCCAGACTCCGCCCCATACATGCCAGCGCCATGCCGCTGGCAGGATAACCCATAAGGAGAAAACACATGTCCTATGCTCTGCTCGACGCGGCCCGCGTTGCCAAGGCTGCCGGGGTTTCGCTCGGCGTTCTCAAGCAGGCTGATGAGGCATCGGAAGCCCATGTGCGCAAGGTCATCATGATCGAACGGATTGAGGCTCTGGCCAGTGCGGCTGCCGACTCCAGCCAGGGCGTGACCCTGACATCGGAGGAATTCTGGCTGATCAGCCGTAACTGGTAAGGGGGCTGTCATGGCTTTTGTGCTGACAAGCCCGGGGTTTGAAACCGGGCAGATTCTGCCACAGGCACAGGTATACAATGGCATGGGGCAGTCAGGGGCTAATTTGTCCCCCGCACTGCACTGGCAAGGCGCGCCCGAAGGGACAAAGAGCTTTGTCATTACCGCCTATGACCCGGACGCTCCTACAGGATCAGGCTGGTGGCACTGGGTGGTGGTGAATATTCCCCCCACTGTGACCAGTGTTCCCGAAGGGGCCGGGTCGGGCAAGGGTGGCCTGCCGGAGGGTGCTTTGCAGGTCCGTACCGATTTTGGTGCGCCGGGCTATGGCGGGGCAGCGCCACCGCCGGGGCACCTGCACCGGTATGTATTTACCGTCTATGCGCTGGATGTGCCCAGTCTGGATGTCACGGCTGATTCCAGCCCGGCTTTGGTGGGCTTTATGGTCCACCACCATCAACTGGCTGCCGCAAGGCTGACAGCCCTGTATGGTGGCGTAGCCCGTTAGTGGGCGTTGCCTGCCACGTGTGACACCATACGTGGCAGGTGCTTTAAGTTACGTCAGGCTTGCCATCAGCGGGGGCAGATACTGCTCCAGCTTGACGCGCACGGGCATAAGATACGCATGCCCCGCATCATCAGAGAGTTCTTTCAGCACCGCACTGGCAAAGGCGATGTTTGCGTCCAGCGTGGGTGAGAAGTCATGCGGGAACACAACGTGGTTGGTGGTTTCCCAATAGGAGCGCGAGCGCGGGCCTATGACGGGGCAAAGCCCCCAGAACACACACTCGTCCCGCATCCATTCCCGGCACAGGTCAAACAGCCTGCGGTCAAAAACCGGCTGCGTGAAAAAGCCGCTGGCCCCGGCCTCCTTCTTGCGGGCCACGTCCTCCAGCTCCTGCCAAGGGGCGCGGCGGTAGGGGTCAAAGGCTGCGTAAAGGCGCAGGTGCGGGGCTTCACGCCGGTAACGGCGGATCACGCTTTCCGTGCTGTTGGGGTATGTCCTGCGTGACAGGTCGGCGGGTGGGTCGCCGTGGACAATCAGGATTTCCTGCAGGTCTGGCTGGTCCGCACCGGGCAGTGGGGCATCAGGTGCTATGTCGATCGCGCGGATATGCGGGATAACCCGCCCGTAGACAGGCTGCGCCAGCCGTGCGGCCTCCCAGCTGCGCAGGGGGAAGCGGGTCAGGTCAGGCACGTTGAGCGTATCCGCCGCAGGCATGAGCGTGCGGACAGCGTGTACCTCCTCCAGCAGGGCTTCCGCCGAGCGGGGGACCAGTTCGACCGAAAGGCGGGCCAAGCTCATGACGGGGTTTCTCCCACCTGCATGCGGGCCGCGGTCAGGGTGTTTTCCAGCAGGCAGGCAATGGTCATGGGGCCTACACCGCCGGGCACGGGGGTAATGCGGCCTGCGACCTGCACGGCTTCATCAAACGCTACGTCACCGACTAGACGGGTCTTGCCATCGGGTGTCTGGGCGCGGGTAATGCCCACGTCAATGATTGTTGCACCGGGTTTGATCCAGTCCCCCCGCACCAGTTCACGGCAGCCGGTGGCTACGACCAGAATATCGGCCTGCCGCGCCAGTGCTGCTGTGTCGCGCGTGTGGATATGGGCGATCGAGACAGTGCAGCCCTCGGCCAGCAGCAGCATGGCCAGCGGCTTGCCCACAAGGTTGGAGCAGCCGATGACCACGGCATGCTGGCCTTTCATGTCCCCCAACTGGTCGCGCAGCAGCAGCAGGCAGCCCAGTGGCGTGCAGGGCACAATGCCGGGCAGGTTCATGGCCAGACGCCCGGCGTTGACCTCACCCAGCCCGTCCACATCTTTTTCCGGCTGGATGGCATTGGTCACGCGCCGCGCATCAATACCCGCAGGCAGGGGGAGCTGGACCAGAATACCGTGGATGGCGGCGTCGTTGTTCAGCCGCTCGATCAGGTCGAGCAGTTCTGTCTCGGACGTGGTCTCGGGCAGCATGTGCATGAAGGAGCGCATGCCCGCATGGTGGGTCTGGATGGCCTTGTTGCGGACATAGACCTCGCTGGCCGGGTCGTTGCCGACCAGAATGACCGCAAGCCCAGGGGTCACGCCATGCCTGTCATGAAAGGCCAGCACGTCCTCGCGGATGCGATGGCGCAGCGTGGCGGCATGGGCCTTGCCGTTGATCAGGATTGCCTGATGGTCGGAAGTAAGGGGGGAAGATGTGCTGTTCATCAGTCCTGCCGCCGTTTTATCGTGCGTGAAAAGGGTAAGAGATGTCCCGCGGGGCATACGCAAAAAAACGCTGTTCGACAATGCTGGTGGCCGCCAGCCGCTGATTCTGGTGCCTGCCAGGGTTTGGAGGGAGAGCGTGTTTTTGGGGTATCACCTTTTTTCAGGGCAGTGATGGTCTCTGAGGTTTTTTGGGAAAAGCTTCCCCCAAGGCTACTGGAAACTTGCAGGGTATTGCGCGGGTCTGCTTTGGGGTTGCCGCTTTAGTCGGCATCCTGCCCGTTTTCCTGCCGATAGGGGGACAGTGCCCGTAGTGCCTCGGCTTGCGCCAGAATGTCGGCACGCTCGGCATCCAGAAAGGTTGCAACCGCAGTCCGCAGGCCAGGATTTTCCAGCCAGTGGGCGGAATGGGTGGGCACGGGCAGGTAGCCACGCTGGATTTTGTGTTCGCCCTGTGCCCCGGCCTCCACCCGTTTCAGCCCGTTGGCAATGGCAAAGTCGATCGCCCGGTAATAACACAGTTCGAAGTGGAGAAACGGCCAGTCCCCCCGGCACCCCCAGTTACGGCCAAACAGCGTGTCTGTGCCGCGCAGGTTCAGGGCTGCAGCCACCGGGGTTGTGCCGTCGCGCGCAAGCATCAGCACCACCTTGTCGCCCAGCCGTTCGGACAGGAGGGGGAAGAACGCGGGGGTCAGATAAGCACTCCCCCACTTGCGGTCGATGGTGTCGGTATAAAACCCGTAAAAAGCCTGCCAGTCCGCCGGGGTTATGGCTGTGCCGCAGAGGGTGGAAAATGTCAGCCCGGCCGCATTGGCATCCCGCCGTTCCCGCCGGATGGCTTTGCGCTTGCGGGACGAAAGCGTTGCCAGAAAATCGTCAAAACAGGTGTAGTCGTTGTTGGTCCAGTGGAACTGCAACCCCAGTCGTGGCAGCCACCCCCTGTCTGTCAGCGTGTTGCTGTCGTCCTGCTCGCAAAAGGTGACATGGGCGGATGACAGACCGGTCTGGGCGCAGAGCCCCCGCAGGGCATCGGCCATGGTGGCGCGGGTCTGGGCTGGGGCATCGGGGTGGCACAGCAGGCGCGGGCCGGTGGCGGGTGTAAAGGGCACTGCCACCTGGAGCTTGGGGTAGTAGTCGCCCCCTGCGGCCTCAAAGGCTCGGGCCCAGCCCTGGTCGAAAACATATTCCCCCCAGGAATGGCCTTTCATATAAGCCGGGCAGAGGGCGGCCAGCGTGCCATCGGGGGCTTGCAGGCGCACATGCCGGGGCAGCCAGCCGGTTTCCCGGCAGACTGACCCGCTATCTTCCAATGCGGAGAGGAATGCATGGCTGACAAAAGGATTGTCTGACCCCGCGCAGGCATCCCACTGGTCTGCGGGGATGTCGTGGATGCTGGCATGCAGCGTCATGGACCAGTCAGCCATGGCGGGCCTTTCCTGCGCGGGGTGGTATGGTTTCAGGCGATTTCGAACAGGCCTTCCACCTCGACCGGGGCGTCCAGCGGCAGGGACGGCACACCAACGGTCGAACGGGCATGGCGCCCGGCATCACCAAACACGTCAACCGCCAGGTCGGAGGCCCCATTCATAACGGAGGCATGGGCTGTAAATGCAGGCGTGCAGGCAATAAAGCCACCCAGCCGCACAACACGCTTGACGCGAGACAGGTCGCCCACAGCAGCCCGCACCTGGGCAATAACATTGATCATGCTGTAACGCGCGGCTTCCACCGCTGTTTCCACCGCAACGCTATCGCCCAGCTTGCCGGTGGCAAACAGCTTGCCATCCAGCAGCGGCAACTGGCCGGACACAACCAGCAGCGACCCGCTTTGCACGTAAGCCACGTAATTGGCGACCGGGACGGCGGGTGTGGGCAGGGTAATGTTGAGGGCCGCCAGGCGGGATTCGGGGGTGCTCATCAGGGTATTTTCCTTTGGACATGGGTGTCCGGCGGTGTGCCGGGTTCGGTGTCTTCGGGCTGGGCCGACGGGTCTGGTGTCTGGCTGACCAGCCGCAGGATACGATGTTTGCGCACCGATGAGGTACCATTCCCGCCTGTCTGGTCAAGTTCTGGCAGGTCCATGGGCAGCAGCGGGTCGGGGTCGTTTGGCCGGTCCTGATAAGGCCCATCGGGCAGGCGGCGGCCAAGGTAGCTGTCGGACAGGGCGCGGAAAACATAGTCCAGCATGGAGGTGGCGTAGGAGGCTACGGGGTCGCCCTCCACCGTGCCAGCAGGGCCAAAGCAGGAATAGGCAAAGTTTTCCACAAAGGCTTCCAGCGGCGCGCCATATTGCAGGCCGATGCTCACGGCCTCACCAAAGCTTTCCATAAGTCCGCGCACCATCCCGCTCTCACGCGTGGGGGTCAGTGCCAGCTCGCCCAGGGTGCCGTCTTCATATTCGCCTGTCCGCATGAACAGGCGGTGCCCGGCGATTGTGGTTTTCTGCGTAAAGCCGCCATGCCGGGTGGACAGGACCCGGCGCTTGCCCCGCTCCAGCCGCATGCGGTTGGAGGTGGAGAAGGTTTCCGGACGGGCGGGCATACGGTCCACAAAGCCTGTCAGCGCCCGATACATGGCCAGGTGAGCTGTCGGGCTGGGCTGGGGCAGTACGGTTTCCCCTGCCAGAGCGGCGGCCAGGGCTGTCTCGGGCGTAAAGCCGCGCAGTTCCAGCCGTTGGCGGGTGCTGTCTGCCAGACGGCCATCGGGGTTGAGCATGGAGAAAACCGGGGCAAGCCCGCATGCTTCAACACCCAGAATACCATCAACCGGGTTGGGGGTGGAAAAGCCGGTCTCTACCGCAGCCAGAGGGTTTTCAGTGACAACAGCGGCCTCGTTCCAGACTGCGCGCAAGGTTTCCCCAAGGCCGGGCAGGACCGTGCGGACAGGCGGCAGGGGCAGGGCTTCGGGGCCACGTCCGGTATGGGCGGCCAGCGTGGCCAGTGCCGTAATGGCACAGGCGGCGGCACGGCCATCCTCACTGTCATAGTCCAGACCGACTCCAGCCAGACAGGCGTCCAGATTGGTCAGCAGGACTGTGCCAGCCTCAGCCGGGGTGGCAGAGGGTGTGGTGCCGCTGGCCGGAGGGGTAAATAGGTCGGGCAGTGGCAGTTCACCATTGCGCTGGTCCGCGGTGACCTGTGCCGTGTGGCGCAGGACAGAGCAGATCAGCCGCAGGGCCGCCACAAAGGTGCGTGCGGCAAACCCTTCCCCAGGGGAGACGAAGGCCGCCAGATTGAGGACAAACCCCGCCCTGCGGTCAAACGCGCCATGCCAGACAGGCTCGGTCGGTGCGGCCTGGCGGGTCAGCAGCAGCCAGACGAGCGAGCGCGCAGTCCCTTCATCAGGGGCCAGCGTGCCCAGCCAGTCTGCTGTCAGGCTTGGCAGGTCTATGGCGGTATCACCGGGGACAAGGCGCGCAAGAGCGGACGCCGCCCCGGCATCCCACTCGGCGGGCAGGGTGACGGAACGAAGGGGCGCGTCCGGGTCGGCCGCGGCTTCCAGTGTGCTCATCAGCACACCGTTCCAATGGCGTTGGGCTGTTGTCATACCGGTATGTTACTGCCACCATCCTTGTGGGCGTAACCCGGTTTGGAGGGGGTGCGGACCCGGTTATCACCCTGCAAAACGAGGATATGGGGGATAACTTCTCCGCCCATCACACCTGCGCGGGCGCTGGGGCTCCATGCGATAAAATCATGGACGCACAGAAGGCGGGAGTTCTATCATACAGGCATGGCAAACTTCGGAACATGGCTGCATACGCGCCGGAAAGGGCGGCTGGTTGGCAAGGATGCCGATGGCCGCAGCTACTACGAATCCACAGGTCCGGCCCGCGTGGGCGGGGGTGTCCTGCGGCCTGAACGCTGGGTGATCTACCTGAAAGGGGAAGATGCCTCTGCCGTCCCGGCTGAATGGTGGGGCTGGCTGCACCACACGCTTGATGCACCGATCCCGCAGGACGAGCGCAAACCCTGGCAGTTGCCGCACCAGGCCAACATGACCGGAACATCCGCGTCCTACAGGCCGGAGGGCAGCCTGTACGCCACCGGCAAGCACCCGCCCGCCACGGGTGATTACGAGGCCTGGTCCCCCGAGGCGTGATTTGCCGTGCGTTCCCTGCTAAGGGTGTGAACTCGAACAGGGAATACGGGTGGCTTTATGGCTTTGGCATCGGTTGAAAAATCACGGCGCAGCACGGCGGAACTTCTGACCGGGGGGGCCGTGTTGTGTGTTCTGGCAGCCATGCTGGCAGCGACAGTGCTGGACAAGGGGCAGAAAACCGATAGCGTCGGCTACCGGCTGAATGCCGATTTTGGCCATATCGACGGGTTGGATGTCGGGTCCGATGTGCGGCTGGCCGGGGTGACTGTCGGCACGGTTGTGGCCGAAACTGTCGACCCCAAAACCTACAAGGCGCATGTGACCTTTACCGTGCGCCCCGATATCCGGCTTTCTGACGACACAGCAGCCATTATCACCAGCGACAGCCTGCTGGGCGGCAAATATATTGCCCTGTCCCCTGGCGGGGATGATACCAACCTCAAGCCCGGTGCGACGGTCACCCAGACCCAGGGGTCCATCAGCCTTGAGCAGTTGCTGAGCAAGTTCATTTTCTCCGTCACCGACACGCTGACCCGCGCCAGCAAGGATACCCCGCATGGTGGCCCGGCCACCCCAGGGGCAGACCTGCCCACACACTGAAAACTGGCTGGTCATGCCACAAGCAGGGGAGTACAGGGTGCCCATGGATGCGTTGCAGATCTGGCCGCAGGATGACGGCCAACCCGTGTCATGCCACGAAAAACTGCGTGTTCTGGAAGAAAACTGGCAGGATGTTCGGCAGGTGCTGACAGATGCGTTTGAGGATGCCGTTCTTATGGGCGTGAGCGAACAGGTAATGCGCGACAGGTTGCAGCAACTGGTGGCGGGCCTGCAAACCCCCAAGGTGGGCGTATGAGGGGCGTTGTTGCGCGGTTGCGTACGGTCGCCTGTGCGGGTGTGGCTGCGGGGGCGTTGCTGCCTGCCATGGCCTGGGCACAGGCAACGGCGCTGGCTCCGCCCGCCATGTATCCGCCGGGCACATGGCAGGGTAAGGGAACGGCTGTTGTACGGGTGCTCGACAAGCTGGACTCTCATGTCGAGGAGCTGAAAATCCCTGTCGGCACGGCAGGCCACTACAAGGGCCTGACGGTGACAGCCAGCCGGTGTCTGCAACGCCCGCCCACCTTGTCGCCCGATGCCGCAGCCTGGCTGGATATTCAGGACACGCTGCCCAATGGTGCGGTGTTTCGTGGCTGGATGCTGGCAGCCGAGCCATCGCTCGGGGTGTTTGAAAGCCCTGTTTACGATGTGCGGATGGTGCAGTGCGAAGGGGAGGATACGCCGCCCGGCCTGCCACCGTTGCCCCAGCCCGTTGTGCCGACTCTGCCTCAGGCCGCGTCATCGACTGCAGGACAGGCTGATCCTGCCGCCGGACCTGCGCCAGTGCAGGGTGCGCAGCCCTTGCCGGTGCCTCCGTCTGGGGGTGGTGCGGCTCAGCCCCGACCACTGCCTGCGCCGGTGCCGTTTTCTGCCCCATCAGGTGGTGGCACTGGCACGCCAGAAAACGGCGGGGTTTACTAGGCCGCCTCCTGCTCAAGGGCTGGCGCAGCAGGCGTTGGCCTGAAGCAGGCAGGGGGTGGAATGTCAGGCACCTGACGGCGGTGCCATGGGTGTAGACAGGAGGTTAAGGGTGTTTGGTCTTTCAGGCTCGCGGGAAACACGGTTTGCAGTGCCGCCTTTGGCAGAAGCAGCATTTTTGCTGGATTTTGATGGCACCCTTGTCGATGCCGTCCGGGCTGCGGATGACGTGGTGGTGCCCCCCGGCCTGACAGATGTCCTCGCCAAACTGCGCGCAGCCTGTGGGGATGCCCTGGCCATTATCTCCCGCCGTCCGGTTGAGGAGATTGACCGCTTGTTGGGGGATGTTCCCTTTGCTGTGGCGGGTGAGCGTGGCATTGCCATCCGGCACCGGCCCGGTGGCCCGATTGAGCGGGCGGCGTTGCCTCCTTTGCCGCAGCACTGGCTGGCCCGTGCGCGTGACCTTGTCGGCACTCTGCCCGGCACACGGCTGGAGCATAAGGATGGCGGGCTGATCCTACATTATCGTGCAGCACCCGAGTCCGCGACAACGCTGCGGACAGCCGCAGCAGGCTGGGTTAGCGAATCCAAAGGCGAGTTTCTGCTACAGCCGGGCCACATGATGTGGGAAATCCGCCCTGTCGGGGTGGATAAAGGCTACGCGGTGTCGCAGGTCATGCAGGCTCCCCCCTTTGTCGGGCGCAAGCCGGTTTACGTGGGGGACGACCACACGGACGAGGAAGGCGTGCAGACAGCGCGGCAACTGGGGGGTGTGGGCTTTCGTATTTCGGCAGATTTTCCCACTCCGGCTGTCTTCCGCGCCTGGCTGGCATCACTGGTTGCGGCACGCTGAGCGCATATTGCCCCCTCATACCCGCTAGAAGGGAAAGAGCATGACCCAGTATGGACGAAACCGGCTCCTTGCAGGCGTGCTGTGCTTGGGGGGCGTGCTGGCGCTGGCTGTTGTCTGGGTGGTGGAGCACGGGCTTGGCATTATGCCGTGTGAACTGTGCTTGTGGGAGCGTTGGCCCTGGCGTGTGCTCATAGGGCTGGGCCTGCTGGGTCTGCTTTCTCCCTGGCAGTGGGGGCGGTTCTGGCTGTGGCTGTGTGTGGTACCGCTGCTGGCCAGTATCGGGCTGACCCTGTGCCATGCAGGGGTGGAGTGGGGGTGGTGGCCCAGCCCGCTACCGTCCTGCCATGCGCCCCATGTGTTTGGGCACAGCATGGCCGAACGGCTGGCCTCCATGCCCAAGCTCCCCTCCAAACCGTGTGACGCGCCGACCTATCTGGTGCCCGGCCTGCCTGTGTCCATGACAGTCATGGGGGGACTGTATGCCCTTGCCCTGCTGGTGGTTGTGTTGGTGGGTGGGGTTGGTGGCCGACGTTCGTCACGGCGGTTCATGCGCTAGGCCGTGGTGTAAAAACCGCAAAAGGCAGGTTTTCTGCCCGTATCGGGGCCTGCATATTTGCGTTGCAGGGGGCGTCTCTGTTTAAAAGACTGAAATGTCTGCAAGCAGGAAAGACCCCCGTATAATGCCGCCTACCAAGCGCTCACCCGCCACCCGGAAAGCTTTGGACAAGACCGCCGAGGAACTGGCGACGGGTTCGCTGGCCAGCCCTGTTCGGGAACTGACCCTGGAGGAATCCCTGGGGGCGCAGATCCGCCAGCTTCGGCGGCGGGCGGAACTGACCGGCAGTGACCTGGCAACCGCTGCGGGTATTTCCCTTGGTATGCTCTCCAAAATTGAAAACGGGCAGATTTCCCCTTCTCTCGCAACATTGCAGGCGGTCTGCCGGGCATTGACCGTGCCACTCAGCCAGTTGTTTGCCACTGCGGAGGAGCAACGGGACTGCTCCTTCGTGCGGGCCGGGCAGGGGGTCATCATAGACCGGCGCGGCACCAAGGCGGGACATCGCTATAGCCTGCTTGGACATTTGCTCAGCGGGCCTGTGGTGCTGGAGCCTTATCTGATTACCCTGCGCGACGATGCGCAGCCCTATGCCAGCTTCCGGCATGATGGAATCGAAATGATTTACATGCTGAGTGGCCGCGTCACCTACCGACACGGGGACGAGGTGTACGAAATGGGGCCGGGCGACACATTGATGTTTGATAGCCACGCCCCGCATGGTCCTGAAGAATGTATTGAAAAACCAATCAGTTACCTCTCGATAATCGTGTATCCGAGGCAGGTGGACTGACCGGAGTGTATTTTCCTTAGAAGAAAGTTTTATTCTTTTACGTTGACTCGCCGCCGCATGCCTGATTGGATGTGCTTATTACCTGATACTCCTTTGGAGGTTGTGCGATGTGCGGCATCGTTGGACTGTTTCTTAAAAATCGGGCACTGCAGCCTGAACTGGGGCGTCTGACGTCCCAGATGCTCAAGACCATGACGGAACGTGGTCCGGACAGCGCTGGCTTTGCCATTTATGGCGGCCAGGAAAGCGGCGTGCGTAAAATTACGGTGCGCGGCGTTTCTGACGATGTCATCGCCGTGTTTGAAGCTGGCTTTCTGGAACTCATCGGTGGCACCGGCACTTTGCACAAGCGCTATGACCACGTGGTGCTGACCTACCCCGCACAGTACGACGCCGCAGTGCGCGACTATGTAACGGCTTTCGGGGCTGGCATTGCGTTTGCATCCAGCGGTGAAAGCATTGAGCTCTACAAAGGTGTTGGTCTGCCTGAAGATGTAGCCCTGCGCTTTGGTCTTGAGAAAATGCAAGGCACACACGCTATCGGTCACACACGTATGGCAACAGAATCTGCCGTGACCGTGGCTGGTGCGCATCCTTTCTCCACCGGTCCCGACCAGTGCCTAGTGCACAATGGCTCGCTGTCCAACCACAACTCCCTGCGTCGTCAACTGGTGCGCGAAGGCCTGACCTTCGAGACCGAAAATGACTCCGAAGTGGCAGCTGGCTACCTGTCCTGGCGTCTGTCCAAGGGCGAGCGCCTGGATGAAGCTCTTAAGGCTTCTCTGAACGATCTTGACGGCTTCTACACTTTTGTGGTCGGCACACGTGACGGTTTTGCTGTTCTGCGTGACCCGGTGGCCTGCAAGCCCGCCGTTATGGCAGAAACAGACGACTATGTGGCCTTTGCTTCGGAATACCGTTCCTTCGCGGGTCTGCCGGGCATCCAGCACGCTACGGTTTTCGAACCCGAGCCCCAGCGTGTCTACCACTGGGAACATGCGGCGTAAGGCGGGAGCAAAACCATGCAGAGCATAGATCTGGAAAAAACAACGCTGCGTGAACTGAACAGCAGCCTGCAGGCGGAAAAAGCCGGTGCAGAATGGACGGTCCTTAACCCCAACGGCTGTCATGCCCTGGCCGTTGGTCTGGTTGAGCCGGTGTCCGTGACGATTGAAGGCCATGCCGGGTATTACGCCGCAGGCATGAACCAGAAAGCCACTGTTGTCATCAACGGCAATGCCGGTCAGGGCGTTGCGGAAAACATGATGAGCGGCAGCGTCCATGTCAAAGGCAGCGCGTCCATGAGCGCTGGCGCCACGGCCCATGGTGGCCTGCTGGTCATCGACGGGGATGCAGGCGCACGGTGCGGCATTTCCATGAAAGGTGTGGACATTGTCGTGCGCGGCTCTGTCGGCCACATGAGTGCCTTTATGGCGCAGAGCGGCAACCTTGTTGTCTGCGGCAACGCGGGTGAAGCTCTTGGAGACTCCCTGTACGAAACACGTATTTTCGTACGCGGTGAAGTCAAGAGCACCGGTGCTGACTGCGAACAGAAGGAAATGACCGACGAAGATCGCAACATTCTGTCGGCCCTGCTGCAAAAGGCAGGCGTGACCGAATACACGGTTGACGATTTCCGCCGCTATGGTTCAGCCCGCAAGCTGTATCACTTCAATGTTGACAACGCGTCTGCGTACTGAGGGTGTCATGACCGAAAAGCCACACGATTTCACCAAGACAACGCCGCGTTTCTCGGCCACGTTCGACCCCTTCACCATTTCGCAGATCCAGCGTGCAGCGGCTACGGGTATCTATGATATCCGTGGCGCTGGCACCAAGCGCAAGCTGCCGCATTTTGACGACCTGCTGTTCCTCGGTGCGTCCATGTCCCGCTACCCGCTGGAAGGGTACCGTGAGCGGTGTGGAACAGAGGTTGTGCTGGGCGCGCGCTTTGCCAAAAAGCCGATCACGCTCAAAACCCCTGTGACCATTGCAGGCATGTCCTTTGGTGCTCTGTCGGCTCAGGCCAAGGAAGCCCTGGGCCGTGGGGCCAGCGCGGTTGGTACCTCCACCACCACGGGTGACGGTGGCATGACGCCTGAGGAACGCGGTCATTCCTCCACACTGGTCTATCAGTATCTGCCGTCACGTTACGGTATGAACCCTGATGACCTGCGCCGTGCGGATGCGATTGAAATTGTTATCGGTCAGGGTGCAAAGCCCGGCGGTGGCGGCATGCTGCTGGGGCAGAAGATTTCTCCCCGCGTGGCGAAAATGCGCGACCTGCCCGAAGGGATCGACCAGCGTTCCGCCTGTCGCCATCCTGACTGGACCGGCCCGGACGATCTTGAAATCAAGATTGCGGAAATTCGCGAAATTACCAACTGGGAAAAGCCGATTTACGTCAAGGTCGGGGCCTGCCGCCCTTACTACGACATTTCCCTGGCGGTAAAAGCTGGCGCCGATGTGGTTGTGCTCGACGGTATGCAGGGCGGCACCGCCGCAACGCAGGAAGTGTTTATTGAACACGTGGGTCTGCCCATTCTTGCAGCTATCCGCCCCGCTGTGCAGGCTTTGCAGGACTTGGGCATGCACCGCAAAGTGCAGCTTATTGTGTCTGGCGGTATCCGCACCGGGGCCGACGTGGCCAAGGCGCTGGCTCTTGGGGCCGATGCTGTGGCCATTGGCACCGCTGCCCTGATTGCCCTGGGTGATCAGAGCCCCTCTCTGGCCGCCGAATACGCCAAGCTTGGCAGCGAGCCCGGCGCGTATGATGACTGGCAGGACGGCCGCGACCCCGCAGGCATTACCACGCAGGACCCGGAACTGGCCGCACGTCTGGACCCCATCCTGGGTGGCCGCCGCATTGCCAACTACCTGTCGGTGATGACAATGGAAGCCCAGACCATTGCCCGTGCCTGTGGCAAAAACCACCTGCACAACCTTGAGCCTGAAGACCTTGTGGCCCTGACAATGGAAGCCGCAGCCATGACCCAGCTGCCTCTGGCTGGTACCAACTGGTACCCTGGCAAAGCAGGTTTCTGAGCACAGCCTGACACTGAAACGACTCCCCTCGCCTTGCCCAAGGCGGGGGGAGCGACATAAGGAATGGAATACGTAGCGATGGACCATGTACAACAGAATTGTTACGATCTGGAAACCATAGCCAAAGAAAGAGGCATCCGCTACTTTCTGATCTCGTTTGTCGATCTGTCAGGCGCTCAGCGGGCCAAGCTTGTTCCGGCTTCGGCCATTGCAGGCATGCAGAAGAACGGGGCCGGTTTTGCCGGTTTTGCAGCAACATTCGACATGTCCCCCGCCGACCCGGACCTGGTCGCGGTGCCCGATGCCTCCTCCATGATCCAGCTTCCCTGGAAGCCGGAAGTGGCCTGGCTGCCTTCCGACCTGAAAATGCATGGGCAGTATGTAACGCAGGGGCCGCGCAATACGCTCAAGCGGCTGGTCAAGCGCGCGGCCGATCATGGCCTGACCGTCAAGACCGGTGTGGAATGTGAATTCTTCCTGGTCTCCCCCGACGGCAGCCAGGTGAGCGACGAATACGATTCCAGCGCCAAGCCCTGCTACGATGCATCGGCCCTGATGCGCCGTTACGACGTTATTGCCGAACTGTGCGACGCCATGCAGCAGCTTGGCTGGGAACCGTACCAGAACGACCATGAAGATGCGAACGGCCAGTTTGAAATGAACTGGAAGTATGCTGATGCGCTGGTCACGGCCGACCGGCATGTCTTCTTCAAGTTCATGGCTCGCGCCATTGCGGAAAAGCACGGCCTGCGCGCAACCTTTATGCCCAAGCCGTTCATGCACCTGACAGGCAGCGGCTGCCACGCCCATATCTCCCTGTGGGATGGTGCCAAGAACGTCTGCCAGGACGATGCTGACGCGCTGGAAATGTCGGCAGCGGGTTATAACTTTGTGGGCGGGTTGATCAACAGTGCGGATGCTCTGTGCGCAATCCTGAACCCGACGGTCAATTCGTACAAGCGTATCAATGCGCCGCGTACGGTGTCGGGCGCGACCTGGTCCCCCAATACCGTGACCTATGCGGGCGATAACCGCACCCACATGATCCGCGTGCCCGGTGGCGGCCGGTTTGAAATGCGCCTGCCCGACGGTGCGGCCAACCCGTATCTGTTGCAGGCGTCCATTCTGGCCGCAGGGCTGGAAGGGATTGAAAGCAAGCGCGATCCGGGCAAGCCGCTGGACATTAACATGTATACCCACGGGCATACGGTGACCGCAGCCAAGCGCCTGCCGCTGAACCTGCTTGACGCCCTGCGCGCGCTTGATGGCTCCGCTGTCCTGCGTAGCATGCTCGATGACGGCTTTATTGACCCCTACATCAAGATCAAGACCGCCGAATGGAACAGCTACTGTGGCCATCTGACGCAATGGGAGCGTGAAACAACGCTGGATTGTTAAGTCTGGTTGCATTATAAATTGAAAGGGTAAAACCTTTCTAAGGCGTGACCCATTCATCTGTGCGTATACGCGACAGTGTTTGGATCACGCCTTGCTTGCTGCCTTTATTGTTTCGGTATAGTAATGAATATCTGTTTCCTTCACGGCAGTGTGCAGGACGGGAGGTGAGAAATACAGGAGAAGAGGCCCGATGCCAGGGCAGGCGTTGCCAGCGTCGGTGGCAGGTGGGCACAAGGGCGCGGGACCATGTGGTTTCCATCCTGGCTGGGTGTGGCGGGCTGTGGTCCGTATATGCCGGCGCCATTCTCCAGGCTGTATGGTCATGTCGTCTAACAATGAGAGAGAACAGGGAGAGCTGAATGTTGAGATCGAAAAAAGGGCTGCTACGTGCAGCAGGTATATTAACATCACTGGCTGCTCCTGTTTCCGCGTTCGCGCAGGACGCCGCAGCAAAGCCCGCGTATGGGCTGCCTGACACCGCGTATATTGCAACATGTGCGCTGTTTGTCATGCTTATGATGCTACCAGGGCTTGCGCTGTTTTATGGCGGCATGTCCCGGTCCAAGAATGTTCTCTCGGTTTTGACACAGGTTTTTGCAGGGTCGTGTGTGGTTATCCTGCTCTGGACGGTTGTCGGATATTCCCTGACATTCAGCCCCGGCCCCTATCAGGCGGTTATTGGCGGTCTGGACAAAATCTTCCTGCGCGGCGTGACACCCGATGGTGCCGTTGGCGTGCTGCCTGAATATCTCTACTACTTCTTTATGGCGATGTTTGCCGCCATTACTCCCCCCATCATCATTGGTGCCTTTGCGGAAAGAATGCGCTTTGCGGCAGTGCTGGTCTTTCTGGCCGTATGGTTTCTGATCGACTATGTGCCCATGGCCCACATGGCCTGGGGTGGCGGCTGGGTTGCCGACTGGGGCGCACAGGACTTTGCCGGTGGCAACGTTGTGCATATGAACGCAGGGGTCGCAGCACTGATTGCCTCCATCATGATTGGCAAACGCCGTGGCCTGGGCACCATTGCCATGGCACCACATGACATGACCATGACCTACACCGGCGGCTGCATGCTGTTTGTTGGCTGGCTGGCCTTCTGCGGCGGGTGCGACTATGCGGTCAGCGGCCATGCGATTGAGCTGGTGATCAACACCATGCTTGGTGGTGTTGGTGGTGCGCTGGGCTGGATGGTTATGGAGTGGCTGCATCGCGGTCGGCCCAGCACGTTTGGTATTGTCTCGGGTGCGGTTGCCGGGCTCGTGGGCATTACACCGGCCTGCGGCTTTGTCAGCCCTGCTGGCTCCATTGCTGTGGGTGTGCTGACCAGTGCCGCCTGTATCTGGGCAGTGGACAACCTGAAAGCCAAGTTTGGCTATGACGACGCCTTTGACGTATTCGGCATCCACGGTGTGGGCGCGATGGTTGGTGGTGTGCTGACAACCATTTTTGCGCTGCCTTTGCTGGGTGGTGCGGGTTACAGTAACGGTCGTGACATGTTCTCCCAGATGGGCGTGCAGATTTTCATCATGGGCTTCAGCATCCTGGTGTCCATCGTGGCGACGTTTATTGCCATGAAGGCGGCCTCTCTGACTGGCGGGCTGCGTGTTTCCGATGATGAAGAGGAAATGGGTCTGGATCTGTCCTGCCATGGCGAAACAGCTTACCGGATCAACATGATGTCGGGAGGCGAAGAAACCATTATCTGAAAGCTTATGTCGGGGCAGGTGCTGTTGCCTGCTCCAACTGACACAGCTCCGGACTTTGGATATGCTCCCTACAGGTGATGATCCTGTAGGGAGTTTTTGTTTGTAAAGGCAGCGGGGGATGGGGCCTATGGTCCCGGTTTCAGGACAGAGCCCTGAGTAAGACAGCACGCCAGTGCTCCCTCATGGAGTATGAAACTCCTGGACCATCTTGATGGCAGAACACTTTTTGTGGCTGGCAGAGGCAATGAGCCAGCGTTGCAGGATACAGTATAACCCCAGCGCTCTATGGGAGGCTTACTCTGTGAGTAACGCTTGCATGGGGGAGGGGATAGCGCAGAGGGGGCTAACCAATCTCTGCCGCAAAATACTGGAGGGGCGGATAATGTCCGCCCCTCTATTTGTATGGTGTGAGAGTTGATATGTCGTGGCAAAGCCGGAGCAGAGTGCGGCTACGGCTTTGCCAGCCCGGTCCTAGCTGCCTGCGTAGCGCGTGCGCAGGGTATGCAGGAAGTTTTCGAGGTGTTTTGTCAGTTCGCTGGAATGTCCACCCAACTGGTCGGCGGCGGACATCAACTGGTTTGAAACCTCCTGCGCGACTTCCGTAGCTTTGGTGACATTGGCAATCGCGCCAGAAACGCGGGTGGTGCCATCTGCGACCGAGCGTGTGTTGCTGGACATATCATCCGTTGTCACGCTTTGCTGTTTGACAACGCTGGCGATGGAAGAGGCCGTGTCCGCAACGCGCTCGACCCTGTTGCGAATGCTTTCTATGGCCGAAACCGCGCCCTGTGTGACATTGTCCACATTGCTGATCTGGCGTTCGATATCGCTGGTTGCAGAGGCTGTGCGTTCCGCCAGTGTCTTGATCTCACGCGCAAGCGCGCCAAAGGCATGGTTGGCCATACCCGTGCGGGCGGCTTCGACCGATGTGTTGATGGCCAACAGGTTTGTCTGGCGCGAAATCAGACCAATCAGTGTGGAAACATTCCTGATCTGGGAAGAAATTTCCTGCACCTTGACAATAGTCTCATGCGCACGGCGCGCTTCTTCTGCTGTTTGCAGCGAGAGGGAACTGGATTCATCAACACGGCGGGTCAGTTCATGGATGGAGGCAGCAAGCTCCTCCGTCGCAGCGGCAACCCCTTCTATCTTTTCGGCTGACAGGCGTGATGTTTCCGTCACCTGGCTTGCATCGCGCGAGGTATCGCGGGTGGCCTGTGTCAGGGACTGCACTTCCTCGCGCAACTGCTGTGCGGCAGAGGCTACACCCTGCACAAGACCCATGACATTTCTTTCAAAGTCATCGGCCAGTGCGCTCAGCATGTCGCGTCGTTCCTGCTCTGCACGGGCACGGGCCTGGGCTTCGGCTTTCTGGCGTTCGGCTCTTTCCTGTGCGGCTTCGGCATCGCGGCGTTTGCCGTCTTCTGTCAGGGCGGCAACACGCATGGCGTTTTCGCGGAATGTCTGCACAGCCGCAGCCATGGCCCCTATTTCATCCCGGCGGCCAGTGCCTTCAACCGGGCTGGAAACATCTCCATTCGCCAGGGCCAGCATTCTGCGGGTCATGCGGGCAATGGGTTTGCTCAGTCCGCTGGCAAGCAGCCAGACCCCCAGCATGGTCAGAGCAAAGGTAATGACAGCGGCCACCAGCATGCGGTCGCGCACGCGGGCGGCGTTCTGCACCAGTGTTGCGCGGGGTACGGTGCCAACAATGCTCCAGCGTGTGCTCATGCCGGGAAAGGTTACGGGGGCGGCAACCTGATACAGGCTTTCCCCGTTATCCTGCGTGATAAAACGCTCGGCTTTGTCACCCATGCCTACAAAGGCCAGGGTCTGGGCATCAACCGGTTTGCCAACCAGAGTTGGGTCCGGGTTGGCGACCCAGATATTGCCTGTGCCAATAAGCCCGACATGGCCTGTGTCAAGCGGGCGCAGCGTGCCGATAAAAGCCCCAAGCTGTTTGAGGCTGATGTCGGTTGTCAGAATACCAACGGCCGCCCCATTGCGGTGGACAGGCATGCTGATGGTTGTCAGCAGCGTGTTGACCCCATCAATCGGGTAGAAATAGGGGGTGGTAATGACCGCTTTGTCGCCATGCAGGGGGGCATCGTACCAGGCGGCGGTGCCGGTATCGGGGGTCATGGTCAGGATTTCGACCCCGACGCTCCCATCATGCTTGTGGAAGAAGTAGGGGACAAAACGCCCCGCCGCGTTGGAGTAGCGATGGCCAATAAAGCTGCTGTCGCGGTTGTCGGCGCCGTTGGGCTCAAACGCCAGGGTGATGCCAACAATATCCTTCTGGCCCAGAACGGCGCTATGAGCCAATGCGCCCAGAACGTCGCGGTTGATGGGCTGCTGGGACAGCAGGCCAGCAATGGCGAGGTCAAGCGCCTGAGTGGCCTGAATATGCCCGCCTATTTCCTCATTCACCCGGCTGGCATCGTGGGACAGGATTTCCACAAAGCGTTTTTGCGTGTTTTCCAGCTCCGATGCGGTCATCTGCCGGAGGCCGATCAGCATGACGGTCAGGGTGGAAAACAGGCACATACAGCCAATGGCCATGAAAAGACGGGCGCGTAGCCCGAGGGTGATCCCTGGTGTCATGAAGGTGTTTTCCCTGAAGTCTGTAAGAAGCAAGTGGTTGGGATCGTATCTGGTGTGGCGGCGGGTCTGCTGCGGGGCAGGGCGGTCAGGCCCTTTCTGATTCAATAAGTTAACATATCGTAATCAGGTAGTTAAAATCCGATAACTATTTGCTTTTGTTGACCATACCCTCACGCGGTGGAGGGGGATATGGCAGGCTGTTCACATCCGTGAAAGAGCGCGCGTTCCTGGTAGCTATCGGTGCAAGGCGGCCATAGTGTTGCCGCGTGCCTGCCTGCTCAGGCGCGCCAGCAGCCCGTGGCCACAGCGTGCGCCGGCAAGGTGGACAGATGTGGCGCTACGGAAGGATGGCGTGTGAGAAAGAATGCTCTTGTAACGGCCCTGTTCACCGACCAGCCATTAGCCCGCAATGTGCTGCTCTGGGCCAGCCTGTTGGCGTGTGGGGTGGTTCTGGCTCTGGTGGGGCGGCACCCGCATAGTGCGTGGCTGCTGGTGCTGGCTGTGCCGGTTTTGTGCCTGAGCCTGCTGGACCTGACACAGACCACTCATAGCCTGCGGCGTACGTTCCCGGTGTCGGCGCGGTTCCGGTGGATGTTCGAGTGGCTGCGGCCTTTTTTGCACTCTTATATTGTAGAAGGTGGAGGGTTCGAAAAACCCTCTGTTTTTGAAGCTTTCTATGTGATTCCCTTCCTTCGGTTCTGGTTGAGGGAATGGCGCTATGAAACAGCCTGGTTTTTTTGATGTTGAAGAGCGGCTTGCTCGATTGAGCGGGCTTGGTGATCAGCTCGAAGCGTTTTCCCGGACTGTGGATTTTGAAGTGTTCCGCCCTGATCTGGAGCAGGCTCTGGTCTATTCAGACGGCAGCAAAGGCGGGCGTCCCCCGTTTGATCCCGTGTTGATGTTCAAAATTCTGGTGATCCAGACGCTGAACAATTTGTCTGATGAGCGGACAGAGTATCTGATCAACGATCGCCTGTCCTTCATGCGTTTCCTTGGCCTGGGGCTGTCGGACCGTGTGCCTGATGCCAAAACGGTCTGGCTGTTCCGTGAACGCCTGACCCAGGCGGGGGCCATTGAAAGACTGTTTGACCGATTTGACGCGACCCTGCGGAACGCGGGCTATCTGCCGATGTCGGGCCAGATCCTGGATGCAACACTGGTAGCCGCTCCAAAGCAGCGCAATACCAACACTGAGAAAGCCGACCTCCGGGCAGGGCGTATTCCTGAAGACTGGCAGGACAAGCCATCCAAATTGTCCCACAAGGATCGCCATGCGCGCTGGACGCTGAAGTTCACAAAAGCAAAGCGGCAGGATGATGGGACGATCCCGTCAACGGATCTTGCCATTCCGTTCTTTGGCTACAAATCGCATGTTTCCATCGATCGAAAATTCAGGCTGATCCGCAAATGGAAAACGACGGATGCCGCCGCCAGTGATGGCGCGCGATTGAGAGAGGGGCTGCTGGATAAAACCAATACGGCCTCAACTGTGTGGGCCGACACGGCCTATCGCTCGAAAGCAAATGAGGACTTCATGGACAAAGAGGGTTTTGTCTCAAAGGTTCACAGAAAAAAGCCGCATCTCAAGCCCATGCCCCGCCATATCCAGCGGTCCAATGCAGGGAAATCGGTGATCCGATCACGCGTCGAGCATGTCTTTGCGGATCAGAAATCACAGACAGGGTTGTTCGTCCGAACCGTCGGCATCACCCGAGCCACCACGAGGATCGGACTGGCCAATATCGTCTACAACATGCGCCGCTTCATCTTCCTGGAACGGATTAGCACTACAGCATAGCAATCCAGAGCAGGAGGCCTTCTCTCTACTCAAAACGCAGAGCGAAAGCGACCCAAAGAACCGTTAATCAAATCGCCAAAAGCCCAAAATCAGAACCAAGACACATCAACCAACGGTTCTTCGATCCCTCCAGGTGATCTCGACGGTCGCCCCTATAGCCATGATGAGCGGGCACTGGTGTATGCTCGTGCCAAGGGGGAGGTGGATGCCCACCCGTTTGGCACGGAACTGGATGTTTATGCTGGCGAGTATGAATGGCTGGCCCATTCCATAATGCCTAACCCGGATGTTGACCCGCAGATGCGGGTGCAGGTTGGGTCCAGTCAGTGCAGCAGGCCGTATGCGGCATCCCGCCTGAATATCTCGGCCATGAGTTTTGGTGCCTTGGGTGCCAATGCGATTGAGGCGTTGAACCTCGGGGCCAAGCTGGGGGATTTTTACCACGATACGGGGGAGGGTGGCATTTCCCCTTACCATCGCAGGCACGGCGGGGACCTGGTGTGGGAACTGGGGTCAGGCTATTTTGGGTGCCGACAGGCAGATGGCACATTTGACCCCGAGCGCTTTCGTGATCGCGCGCAGGATGATCAGGTCAAGATGACTGAGATCAAGCTGTCGCAGGGGGCCAAGCCCGGCCATGGTGGGGTGCTGCCTGGGGTTAAGGTCACGCGCGAAATAGCGGAAACACGGGGCGTGCCCGAGGGGCAGGACTGCCTTTCTCCCGCTGTGCATTCAGCATTTTCCACCCCGCGGGAACTGGTGGAGTTCGCTGCCCGTATGCGTGAGCTTTCGGGCGGTAAGCCTGTGGGCATCAAGCTGTGTGTCGGTTTGCCGCATGAGCTGTTTGCTGTGGTCAAGGCCATGCTGACCACAGGCATTGTGCTTGATTTTATTGTTATTGATGGAGCGGAAGGGGGGACAGGGGCAGCCCCGACAGAGCTGTCCGACCGGATGGGCATGCCCCTGCGTGAAGGGCTGATTATTGCCCGCAATGCTTTGGTGGGGGCCGGGCTTAAAGGGCAGGTCAGGCTTGCAGCATCGGGTAAGGTGACATCGGGCGCTGGCATAGCCATGCATGCGGCCCTTGGCGCGGACTGGTGCAATGCCGGGCGGGCTTTCATGTTCTCGCTCGGGTGTATTCAGTCCATGCGCTGCCATGCTGATACCTGCCCGACAGGGATTGCCACCCAGTCCCCCGCACGGCAGCGGGGGCTGGTTGTGCCCGAAAAAGCCCAGCGGGTTGCGCGTTTCCATAAAGCGACGGTGGGGGCCTTGCGGGAACTGACCGTGGCAGCAGGCCTGCATTCGGTGGATGATTTTAAACCATGGCACCTGCGCCACCGTATCAATGTTGCGGAAATGCGGCAGATGGATGAGCTGTATCCCTTTGTGCGTGAAGGGGAATTGCTGGATGGGGCGCAAAACCCCACCCTGCGCCGCTGGTGGGACGAGGCCGATCCCGAGAGTTTCCGCCGCCGTCTGGTGGACTAGGGCTGGCAGGATGGGGGCAGGCGGGATGGCTGCCATTCGGGTTGGGCAGGGAGAGGCATTTTGTGAGTTGTCCTGATGTATGGTTGGTTGTACCAACCAGGCACAGATGTATCCAGTTGCCTGTTTTGTGGCAGGTCACTGTACAGGGGCATGCGAGATATGAATTCTCTTTCCATCTCAACTGGGCAAATGGCGCTTGATAGTCAGGAACCTGATATTCAGGGCCGTCTGAACTTTATTTCACTTGGGAAAGCCGAGTGCGATAAAGTGCATGCTCTCAAAAACGTGATCGACCGTGAGTTACCCAAGGCGCTGGACAAGTTCTACGCTAAAGTAAGCGACACGCCCGAAACAGCCCGTTTTTTCTCATCGTCAGAGCATATGCGCCACGCCAAGTCGGCGCAGATCAACCACTGGACCAGCATCACCAATACCACCTTTGATCAGGACTATGTCCGCAAGGTGCAGGCTATTGGCAATGTGCATGCCCGTATTGGCCTGGCCCCCCGCTGGTATATTGGTGGCTACTCCATTCTGCTGGACCATCTGGTGCAGGCAGCGGTGCGGGAGATGTTTCCAAAACGCAGCCTGTTCTCCGCTCAGGGGGCAATGTCAGCCGATGATTTTGCGGCAGCCCTCGGTGGGCTGTGCAAGGCCGTGCTGCTGGATATGGAACTGGCGCTTTCCGTCTACCAGCATGAGTCCGGCAAAGCCCGTGAGGCCGCGCGGATTGAGGCCGAAGTGCGGGAGGAAAATCAGGGCCAGTTGATCGACAACCTGCGCTCTGGGTTGGAAGCTCTGGCACAGGGTGATCTGGGCTTTCGCTTTACTTCCGAGTTTACGCCCGAGTTTGAAGGTCTGCGGCAGAACTTCAATACGGCAGCGGATGCGCTGTCCAAGGCCATGCAGCAGGTAGCCGAGGCTGTGGTGGCGCTGGAAACAGGGGCGGGGGAAATTACCTACGCCGCCGATGATCTGGCAGAACGCACCGAGCGGCAGGCCGCCAGCCTGGGCGAGACGGCCCGCGCCGTGGCGGATACAACCCGTGGGGTTGAGCAGACCGCAAAGATCACGATGGAGGCCAAAAGTGGTGCCGCCGAGGCCCAGGCCAAGGCGCAGGATTCGGGCGTGGTCATGCGTGAGGCCATTGATGTCATGCACCGGATTGAAACATCATCGGGTCAGATGTCAGCCATTGTCAGCATGATTGACGAAATTTCGTTCCAGACAAATCTTCTCGCGCTCAATGCCGGGGTGGAGGCTGCCCGCGCGGGCGATGCCGGGCGGGGTTTTGCTGTTGTCGCAACGGAAATCCGCAGGCTGGCCCAACGCTCAACGACGTCGGCCAATGAAATCCGTGATCTGATTCTGGCCTCGGGCACACATGTGGCTGATGGGGTCAAGCTGGTGGCGCAGACCAGTGAGCAACTGGGCACTATTGTCGGGCAGATTGAAACCATTGCCGGGTCTGTCACGCAGATTGCTACCTCCGCGCAGGAACAGGCCCGTAGTCTGAGTGACATCAATATGGCCATTTCCAGTTTGGATCAGACAACCCAGCAGAATTCGGCTATGGTGGAACAGTCAACAGCCGCCACCCATAACCTCAAGCAGGAAACGGGGAAACTGGCTGATATTGTCAGGCATTTCAAAATCGGCTCCTCCCAGCAGCTCCGGTAACTGGGGCTGCTGGGCCGTTCAGGCCAGAACCCGCATCTGCCCCGCAAAGGCGGGGAAAAGAGCCTCAAGGGTCACCAGTGTGCTGTCCTTGAGGTTTTCGCGCAGGCATAAGGCAAAATCCAGCGGCAGGCGGCCAAATTCGCGGCGGCGCACCACAAGGGTCAGCCTGCGTTGGAAGCCGCCTATGGGTAACGGATGGCACACCATGTCCTGCGTGTGGGTAAAGCCTGCTTCGTACAGGCACAGGGGGGTTGTAATGGCAATGCCGCCCTGTTGGCAGGCTGCAAAAACCCCATCTGGCAGGTCGAATTCCTGCTGGAAGGGAATATCAATTTTCAGGCGGCGCAGATAGCGCTCCACTTCCGTGCCGGTGCGCGAGCGTTGGGAGAACCGCACAAAGGGGTGGCTTTTCAGAAACAGCGCGAAGGAATCAGCACTCTTGGGCGGTGTAATATTGCGCGGGCAGAGCAGCAGATAGGGCTCTTCAAACAGGGGCCAGCGTTCCAGGCCGGAAATATCCTCCATTTCATCAACACCGATCACAAAGTCGATCTGGCGTGTCAGCAGGGAGGCCGCATGGGTTTCTGTCAGGCCCGCATGCACGGTCAGGCGGTTTACGCGGCCCTGCATGAAGGTGGAAATATGCGCTGACACCGCGCGGGAGAGGGAATCCACAACCCCCATACGCAACTGGGGCACACGGCCCAGCCGCATTTCCTGAATACTGGTGGCAATGTGGCGGACTTCCGCCAGCATGCCTACGGCGTGCTGGCGCAGCACAGCGCCTGCGGCTGTCAGGGCCAGGGGGCGCACACTTCTGTCAAACAGGGTTGTGCCCAAATGGCTTTCAAGATCAGCAATTGTCTGGGAAATGGCAGGCTGGGTCACTTTGAGTGTCCGTGCCGCCGCAGCCATGCTGCCATTGTCGCAGACCGCCAGGAAAACGGTCAGTGAGGAGAGATCGAAAGGGAGATCCGATATGGCCATGAACGCATTATAAGAAAAATTTATTATATCACAAGCCACGCACTCTCCTACAGGATTAGGAAGAACAGAGAGTTGACTGATCATGCAAACCGATCGCTATTCCCTTTTTTCCCTTCTGTGGGAAGCATGCCGTGGCAATACAGGCTGGAAACCAGCCTGGCGCAAGGCATCTCCTGCCGCATCCTATGACTTTGTCATTGTCGGCGGTGGCGGGCATGGGCTGGCAACAGCCTATTACCTGGCCCGACGCTATGGTGGCAAACGCATCGCCGTGGTCGAGAAAGGGTGGATAGGTGGCGGCAATGTTGGCCGTAACACAACCATTGTCCGATCCAATTACCTGCTGCACGGCAATGTGCCTTTCTATGAAACAGGGATGAAGCTGTGGGAAGGGCTTGAGCAGGATATCAACTACAACGCCATGGTCAGCCAGCGCGGGGTGTTGAACCTGTTTCATAACGATGCGCAGAAAGCGGCCTATATCCGGCGCGGCAATTCCATGCGGCTGCATGGGGTCGATGCCGACCTGCTGGACGCCGATGCCGTGCGTGCAAAACTGCCGTTCCTGAACTTTGATGATGCCCGCTTCCCCATTCGTGGTGGTTTGTTGCAGGCTCGTGGTGGCACGGTCCGGCATGACGCCGTGGCCTGGGGCTATGCCCGTGCCGCCGACCGGCTTGGCGTGGACATTATCGAAAACTGCGAGGTTACGGGTATCCGTATCGAGCAGGGCCGGGCCACCGGGGTGGAAACCTCACGCGGGTTTATTGGTGCGGGCAAGGTTGGTCTGGCCTGTGCGGGCAATTCCTCCCGCGTGGCGTCCATGGCCGGTCTGCGCCTGCCGATTGAAAGCCACGTGCTCCAGGCGTTTGTGACCGAAGGCTTGAAGCCGTTTATCGACTGCGTTGTCACGTTTGGTGCGGGGCATTTCTATATCAGCCAGTCCGACAAGGGTGGCCTGGTGTTTGGCGGCGATATTGACGGCTACAATTCCTACGCCCAGCGCGGGAACCTGCCTGTTGTAGAAGATGTGTGCGAAGGGGGTATGGCGCTCATGCCCCGGATCGGGCGTGTGCGCCTGCTGCGCCATTGGGGTGGGCTTATGGATATGTCCATGGATGGCAGCCCGATTATTGACCGCACGCCGGTCGATGGCCTCTACCTCAATGCGGGGTGGTGTTACGGCGGGTTCAAGGCCACTCCGGCGTCCGGGTTGTGCTTTGCACATCTTCTGGCGCGGGACGAGCCGCACCCAGACGCGGTGGCGTACCGGATGGACCGCTTCGCCCGCGGTGCCGTGATTGATGAAAAAGGCATGGGCGCACAGCCCAATTTGCATTGAGGGTGCCATGCGTCTGACCTGTCCTTTCTGTGGCTCTCGTGGTCATGAGGAATTTACCTACAAGGGTGACGCCACCGTGCGCCGCCCCACCGGGGATGCCAGCGCCGAGGCGTGGGTGGATTACGTATATATCCGCGACAATCCCGCAGGCCCGCACCAGGAGCTGTGGTACCATGGCTCCGGCTGCCGGTCCTGGCTGGTGGTAACCCGCGACACACGCACCCATCAGGTGCTGGATGTGCGCGCCGCGCGTGATGTAGCACTTTCTGAACGTAAGGGAGACGCGGCATGACGACCGCTTCCGTCCTTTCCCCGCTGCCGCCCGGTTCATCGCAGCCCCTGCGTGTCGCGCGTGGCAATGCGGTGGATACAAGCCGCAGTGTCGAGTTTGTGTTTGACGGGCAGCGCCTGAAAGGCCACCCGGGGGACACGCTGGCCTCTGCCTTGCTGGCCAATGGCGTGCGGCTTGTTGGCCGTTCCTTCAAATATCACCGCCCGCGTGGCATTCTGTCCGCAGGGCCGGAAGAGCCTAATGCTCTGGTGGAACTGCGCGAAGGTGCCCGGCGCGAGCCCAATACCCGCGCAACCGTTGCGGAACTGTTTGATGGCCTTGTGGCCAGCAGCCAGAACCGCTGGCCATCGCTGGCGTTTGATGCGCTGGGCATGAACGGTCTGTTTTCCTCAGTGCTGGGGGCGGGCTTCTACTACAAGACATTCATGTGGCCTGCGGCATTCTGGGAAAAGGTGTACGAGCCTGCCATCCGCCGCGCCGCAGGGCTTGGCCGTGCCGCAGACGAGGCCGATCCCGACCATTACGAAAAAGCCACAGCGTTTTGCGATGTGCTGGTGGTTGGCAGCGGGCCTGCGGGCCTTGCCGCAGCCCTTGCAGCCGGGCGCTCTGGCGCGCGCGTTATCCTGTGTGAGGAAGACAGCGTAACCGGTGGCCGCCTGCGGGCGGAACAGGGGCTGCTGGACGGCAAACCCGGCTGGGAATGGGCCGAGGCCGCCCGGCAGGAACTGGAGGCCATGCCCCAGGTCCGGATCATGACCCGCACCTGTGTGTTTGGCACCTATGACGGCGGCACTTATGGCGCGTTGCAGCGGGTGGCCGACCACCTGCCTGTGCCTGCCCTTGGCATGCCCCGCCAATGCCTGTGGCGGATTATCGCCAAGGAAAGCATTGTGGCGGCCGGTGCGATTGAACGCCCGGTAGTGTTCCCCAACAACGACCGCCCCGGTGTCATGCTTGCGGGCGCTGTGCGGACCTATGTCAATCGCTTTGGCGTGGCTCCGGGCCGTCGTGTGGTGGTTTACACCTGTAACGACGATGGGCTGCAAACCGCGCTGGACCTGCGCCGGGTTGGCGTGTCGGTGGCCGCTATTGTGGACTCCCGCCCAGCCAACGAGGGCCGGGGTGCGGCTGTCGCGCAGGACTGTGGTGCAGAGTTCTTTGCCGGTGGGGCCATTGCCGATACGTATGGCCGCATGGGTGTCAAATCCGTGCTTGTGCGTGATGCACAGGGCAAGGCGCGGACAATCGCGTGTGATCTGGTGGCCATGTCGGGTGGCTGGTCTCCTAATATCGCACTGACCACGCATCAGGGTGCCCGGCCGAATTATGATGCCGAT
Source organism: Acetobacter vaccinii (assembly GCF_008365315.1). NCBI lineage: Bacteria > Pseudomonadati > Pseudomonadota > Alphaproteobacteria > Acetobacterales > Acetobacteraceae > Acetobacter > Acetobacter vaccinii. The sequence goes on from NZ_CP043506.1 coordinate 1,608,689, forward strand.
ATCTGCGCGTTTGTGCCCTCCACCCTGCCGCCGGGCATGATGGTGGCCGGGGCTGCCAAAGGGGTATTTGGTCTTGCTGCCGCCCTGCGGGATGGGGCCGAGGCCGGGTGCCGTGCCGCGCAGCAGTGTGGCTTTACAGCCGTCCAGCCCGATCTGCCTGCCGCGCAGCCGTCGACCTATGCCATCCGTGCACTGTTCCATGCGCTCAAGGGCGTGCCGACATCGAGCAAGGGCAAAGCCTTTGTTGACTTCCAGAACGATGTTTCCGCCAAGGATGTCGGAATGGCCGCGCGGGAAGGCTTTGTCTCGGTCGAGCACCTCAAGCGCTACACCACGCTGGGCATGGCAACAGATCAGGGCAAGACGTCCAACGTCAACGCCCTTGCCCTGCTGGCAGAGGTGACGGAACGCTCCATCCCGCAGACCGGCACAACGCTGATCCGCCCGCCAGTGCAGCCTGTGGCTATTGGTGCCCTGGCCGGTGCCCATCGTGGCACGCATTTCAAGCCCCAGCGGCTTGCTCCCACCCATCAGTGGGCGGAGGAACAGGAGGCCGTGTTTACAGCCAACGGGCTGTGGCTGCGTGCCCAGTGGTACCCCCGTGCGGGGGAAACTAACTGGTTGCAGACCGTCAACCGCGAGGTCAACACCGTGCGTAATGCGGTGGGCATCTGCGATGTGACAACACTGGGTAAAATTGACATCCAGGGGCCGGATGCTTCCGAATTTCTTGAGCGCCTTTATGTCAACGCCTGGAAGAAGCTGCCGGTTGGCCGCGCCCGTTACGGCCTGATGCTGCGTGAGGACGGGTTTGCCTACGACGACGGCACAACCGCCCGGCTGGGTGAGAACCATTATGTCATGACCACAACAACTGCCAACGCGGGTGGTGTCATGGCGCATATGGAACTGTGCCACCAGTGGCTGTGGCCGGAACTGGACGTGCAGTTTATTTCCGTGACCGATGAATGGGCACAGCTTGCTGTTGCAGGACCGAAATCCCGCGATGTGCTGCGCCAGATTATCGACCCTGAGTTTGATCTCTCGAACGAAGGTCTGGGCTATATGGGCGCGCGGGAGGTCACGCTGTGCGGCGGGCTTGAGGCGCGGCTCTTCCGCCTGTCCTTCTCTGGTGAGTTGGCCTACGAAGTTGCGGTGCCTGCCCGGTATGGTGATGCCCTGGCCCGCAAACTGATGGAAGTTGGCGCACCATACGGCATTGCACCTTATGGGACGGAAGCCCTTGGTGTCATGCGTATTGAAAAAGGGCACCCGGCCGGGCCGGAACTGAACGGCCAGACCACAGCGCACGATCTGGGCATGGGCCGTATGCTGTCCACCAAAAAGGACTTTATCGGCCGCGCCATGGCCCAGCGGGCGGTGCTGACAGACCCGCAGCGGCCCACACTGGTCGGGATCCAGCCTGTGCAGGCTGATGACATGCTGGTAGCGGGTGCCCACCTGCTGCCAGCAGGGGCCAGGCCTTCGGCCGAGACGGATGAGGGCTGGCTGTCCTCCGTTGCGTGGTCTCCCACCATCGGGTCGTGGATCGGGATTGGCTTCCTCAAGAACGGTCCTGCCCGCCATGGTGAGATTGTTGAGGTCCATAACCCTCTCGCGGGTACGGTTATCAAAGCCCGTGTTGTAAACCCTGTTTTTGTTGACCCTGCGGGAGAGCGCCTCCATGGCTGATATGCTGTCTGTTGCCTCGCCGGTTTCGGCCGAGGTACTTACCATCGGCGGTCTGGAACTGCGTGTGGTATCCACGCTGGATGTTGTCAGCCTTGGGGCATTTGCCGGGGCGCAGCGCACAGCACTGCTGGACCGGGTGCAGGAGCGTTTTGGCGTGGCCCTGCCCGAAAAGCCGGGCTTTGTCAGCACTGCTGATGGTGCGGTGGAGTTTCTGTGGTGCGGGCCGTCCCAATGGCTGGCTATCGCGCCGCAGGGGCAGGGGCTGTATAAGCGCCTGCGGGACAATTGTGGCGATGTCTGCGCCCTGACAACCCAGGGTGACAGCCGTACGGTGCTGCGCCTTTCTGGCGTTGGGGCCGATGTGGTGCTGTCGCGCCTGGTGCCTGTTGACCTTCACCCGCATGCCTTTGCCACCGGGTCCGTGGCCCTTACTCTTGCGGGCCATGTTCCCGTTATTCTCAGGCAGGTGGAAGACAGCCCGGCTGCGTACGACCTGTTCGTGTTCCGGAGTTTCGCGGCTAGTCTGTTTCATGACCTTCATGCCGCCATGAGCGGCGTCACCTCTCAGAATCGGGTTTGAACCAATGACAACACTGTCACCGACTGCCAAAGGCTATATTCTTACCCTGAGCTGTCCTAACCGTCCGGGTATTGTGGCCGCACTCAGCCAGACATTGTTTGAGGCTGGCGCAAACATTACAGAAGCGCAACAATATGATGACACAAGCAGCGGCAGCTTCTTCATGCGCATCATGTTTGATATCGTCACGGGCACCACGTCCGAAGCCGACCTGCGCGCTGTGGTGGACACCATGGCCGCCAAGTTTACCATGGACTATCGCCTGAACAGCCAGTCCTACAAACCCAAGGTGATGATCCTTGTCTCCAAGTTCGATCACTGCCTGGTGGACCTGCTGTACCGCTGGCGCATTGGGGAACTGCCGATCGAACCCGTAGGCATTATCGCCAACCACCCGCAGGATACCTACAAGGATATCGATTTTTACGGTATTCCGTTCCACCACCTGCCCATTACAAAAGACACCAAACCGCAGCAGGAAGCCCGGATTATCGAGCTGGTGGACAGCAGCGGGGCCGATCTGGTCGTGCTGGCGCGCTATATGCAGATTCTGTCCAACGATCTGGCAGCCTCCCTGTCGGGCCGTTGCATCAACATCCACCATTCCTTCCTGCCGGGCTTTAAGGGCGCACGTCCCTACCATCAGGCGTATGACCGTGGGGTTAAGCTGATTGGTGCTACGGCCCATTACGTTACGCGGGATCTGGATGAAGGCCCGATTATCGAGCAGGATGTCGAACGTATTTCCCACGCTGACAGCCCCGATGATCTGATCCGCAAGGGGCGTGATATCGAGCGCCGCGTGCTGGCCCGTGCTGTGCGTTACCATGTTGAAATGCGCACGATCATGAACGGCAACAAAACCATCGTTTTTGTTTCCTGATCGCTGTGAATGAGAGACATGTGATGGAGAACGGGAGCGAAAAGCTTATCAACGGGCGGGCTTTTGCCGCCCGTCTTCGGCGCGATATCCGCGAGGAAGCGCATGCCCTGCATGCGCAACACGGTATTCTGCCCACCCTTGCCGTTGTCATGGTGGGGGAAGACCCAGCTTCTGCCGTGTATGTGCGCAGTAAAGTGCGTGCAACCGAGGAGGCAGGCATGCGCTCGGTTGCGCACCACCTGCCTGGTGATGCCACAGAGGAAGAACTGCTGACGCTGATTGCAGCGCTCAATGCTGATCCCTCGGTGCACGGTATTCTGGTGCAGTTGCCCGTGCCCCAGCAGATCCGGCGTGACGCGGTGCTGGATGCCATTGCGCCTGAGAAGGATGTAGACGGCTTTCATATCGTCAACGCCGGGCGTCTGGCTGTCGGGCGGCGTGATGGTTTTGTGCCCTGCACACCGCTTGGCTGCCTGATGCTGCTCAAGTCTGTCCTGCCGTCGCTGGCGGGGCAACAGGCGGTGGTGATCGGGGCGTCCAACATTGTTGGTCGGCCAATGGCGCAGCTGTTGCAGCAGGAAGGGTGCACAGTGACAGTCACGCACCTTAAAACGCGCGATGTTGCGGCCGAAACCCGGCGGGCGGATATTGTCATTGCTGCCGCAGGTCATGCAGGCCTTGTCCGTGGTGACTGGATCAAGCCCGGTGCCATTGTGATTGATGTTGGCATCAACCGGGTGCAGACAGAAGAAGGCTCCCGCATTGTGGGTGACGTGGCGTTTGATGAGGTCCTGCCTCACGCTGCGGCTATTACCCCGGTGCCAGGAGGTGTCGGGCCTATGACCATTGCCTGTCTGCTGCAAAATACCTTGCATGCAGCCCGCAAGACCCTGTCAGCATAAGGGTTTCTGACCATGGCGGGGGCAGGTTTATGCCTGCCCCTCTGTCGGCTTGGCTGCTGTTGTGCCGTTTGGGGCTTGCAAGGGGTGTCCCGCCGCCTGTTCTTATCGAGGCGGGGCGCGATACCACCTGTTGAGGCCTGCAAATGCCCGGATAGGCTGTTACTTTGTGTTTGAGGAGCAGTCTCTCAGGAAGGGTGAAGCATGAGTGCATGCGTGGTCAGGCGACTGGAAACGTCGGAAACTGTTTCCGCTTATCGGGTTATATCTCAACTCCGCACGCTGGATGAGGATGCCTTTGTCCGCGCTGTACACAGGCAGATGTTTGCGGGTTACGAACTGGTCGGGGCTTTTCTGGCCGGGCGGCTCGTGGGGGTCATGGGCACACGGCCAGTGCATACTCTGGCGCGTGGTGCGTTCTTGCATATTGATGATCTTGTCGTGGATGAGACGCACCGTGGGCAGGGTATAGGCCGCGCGCTTATAGCCTTTGCCGAACAGGATGCCCGCAGCCGGGAAATGAGTGCCCTGTTCCTTGATTCGCGCGATATTGCTGTGCCATTTTATGAAAATCTTGGATTTGGCCTCTATAAATCACCGTCTATGCGCAAGCCAGTCAGCCGGGGCTAACCTGAAGCCTCGGTTTAAGGGGGAGCTGTACGCAGGAGAGCTTGCAGGTGGCTGACAAGCCCCCGTTCTGATGTAACGCCTGCCTTACGGTACAAGCGCTGCCTGTGGTTTTTGACCGTCCCTTTGCTGATCCCCAAAAGCTGTGCAATTTCCCCCGTGCTTCGGCCTTGCAGCAGTAGCTCAAGCAAATCCTGTTCCCGCTGTGTAATGTGCAGGCCCGGCAGGGCGGTCAGACTGGGGCTGCTGGCCTGTGGGGCGCAGGTCAGCAGGTATCCTCCTGGAGCCAGGGGGCAGAGCTGCGGCAGGGCGGCTAAAGTCAGGGAAAAGTCCTGTTCTTCTATGCTGCACGCGGCGTCTTCATGGCGGAGCAGTGTGTGTAGGGCACGGTGCAGGGTGGGGCCATGGTGTGCACTAGCCCGTTGCCAGCCGCTGGTGCTGTGCAGGCGGTTGTAATGCCTGTCGAGCACGAGGGCACCCTGAGGTGCATCGGTATCCGCTACAGGCAGGACATTGCTTAAGCCTTGGAAAATCCGTGTAACATGGGCTTTGTGCAGGCCGTAAAGCAATGGCTGCACCTGTTGTGCCCGGCTGATTTCCTCCTGCGTGAACGGATGATTCATGCGCTGGAGAAACAGCATGATACAGGTGTTGTTAAAAACCGGCAGGATCAGCGCCAGCTCATCTGAAAATCCACATTTTTTCTGGAAAACACTCGTATATTCATGCGGCTTTATGGATTTATCAAGCGTTGAAAGAGCTGCAACCGGCAGGCCACTATACTGGCGGCACAGGTGCCAGAACGGGTCATAACAGCGAAAATGGTTGCTATAGTCCAGGAACGCGGCCGAGGTGACATCGGTTGTGTATAACGTGTCGGGGAGTACTCCCGGCGCGTAGGAAATAATCCAGGACGACTGGTTGGGAATGAGGGCTGCAAAAACCCGCAGCAGATGCTCGTAAAAATCTGTCTGGCCAATATGGCAGGCAACCTCACCAGCCATTGCCAGCCAGGATGGAGCCTCTTGCTGTGGTGTGCTGCCTTGCACCATCAGGGAAGCCATGCTGTTGCCTCCGCGCAGTTGTCCTGTTTCTGAAATTATGAAGGCTGGTGACGTGGGAGCAGTATGGTCCTGCATCACCTGTCATATCCTGCCTTGGGCATGGTATATCAGCGCCCTGTGTGATGTTCGCACAAGGTACAATCTCCGCCATCTCATTGCGGAATCGGATCGTCTGCAAGCAGTCTCTGCGCCTTTGCTCTCTGCTGTCAAGGCAAGGGTGCTTCACCTTATGTTGCAGCCGGTTTTGTGGCCCGTTATGGCTGATTACGGGGCATTTTTTAGCCAATGGTACCAAAAGGCACCATTGAGCAGCGCTCTGGCAGGCCGTTAGGCTTCATTTCGAGATAAAAACATAACGGTGTGGAGGGTGCATGACACTCCTGCTTCCAGATCTCTTGCGTGTGACTCCGCTGCGTGTAGCAGGAGGGGGAACACCTGCAAGATTTGCCGTACAGGCGGGGGAACGGTTTGACCTCGTCAATGTCTCTGGCGGGCAAGCCGCAACCCTGCTGTTTGCCAAGGAGACTGTGCGTGCCGTTGCCGGGGCATTGCTGTCCGCCCCCCAAAGCCCGGATAGCCGCCTGACAGCATTGTGGAGCGGGCAGGAGGGGCAGCCCGTTGCCTGTGCAGTCTTTGGGCCGCAAACCCGTATGGGGGAGCGTGTCGGCTTTGAAGTGCTGCATGATGGTGTGGTTTTTATAGATATTCCCGCCGAGGATATGCTGCCGGAAAACTCCAACCCTCCCGGCTTTCTGGATATTGTGTTTGAACCTGCCCCCGATGGCCGGGTCAGACTGCCAGAACCCTTGGGCGTGGTTACGCAGGAGTTCCGGGTGCCAGCAGCTACGGCTGTCAGCTACAGGGTGGCAAAAGGCGAATACATTCAAATACTGGATGTGGAGGGACGGCAGTGCTCTGACTTTCTGGCCTTTGACGCACAGGCTCTGGCACAGGGTGAGGAATACGGTCTGGACGCCACGGCGACCCGCACAGTGCAGGGCAACGCCATGCCAGTGCCGGGCCTGCGGGGGCGCTTTCTGGACAGTCGGATGCGGCCGTTGGTTGAAATCGTGCAGGATACAGTAGGCCGCCACGATGCCTTTCTGCTGGCCTGCACCGCCAAATATTATGATGACACCGGCTACCCCGGCCATGCCAACTGCACGGAAAACTTCAATGCTGCTCTAGCACCAGAAGGTATTGCGGAGCGGAGTGGGTGGCCCGCCATCAATTTCTTTTTCAATACCGAGGTGCTGGAATGTGGAACAATTGCCAGTACCGAACCTTGGTCCCGTCCGGGTGACTATGTGCTGCTGCGCGCACTGACTGATCTGGTCTGTGCGTCCTCATCCTGCGCGGATGATGTGACCTCGGCCAATGGCTGGGCACCGACCGACATCCATGTTCGTGTTTATGACCGGCACAATATTTTTCCGCATGGGGTAAAACATCGCATGACAGCCGCATCACCTGCTGAAATGACACGGCGGACAGGCTTCCACGACAGTCTGGCGGCACAGGGTGCGCGCTTTGTGGAATACAAGGGGTTCTGGCTGCCCTCCTGCTTTGAAGGCTATGGCCCGGTTGCAGAATATTGGGGCTGCCGCACGCAGGCCTGTATTATGGACCTGTCAGCCCTGCGCAAGTTTGAGGTGACAGGCCCGGACGCCGAGGTGCTGCTGCAAATGGCCGCCACGCGCGATATTCGTAAACTTTCAGTCGGGCAGGTTGTTTATACGGCTCTATGCTATCCCCATGGCGGCATGCTGGACGATGCTACGGTCTTCCGTCTTGGGCCACAGGCGTTCCGTCTGGTCTGCGGGGATGAATATTGCGGGGAATGGTTGCAGGCACTGGTGAGCGAGCATGGGCTTGCCGCAAATGTAAGAGCCTCGACCGACCAGTTGCACAATATGTCGCTCCAGGGGCCGCAAAGCCGGGCTATTCTGGCACCCTTGGTCTGGACAGCTCCGACACAGCCCGACATTGAGGCTCTTAAATGGTTCCGCTTTACCATCGGGCGTATCGGTGGCCCCGATGGTATTCCTGTTCTGGTATCCCGCACCGGGTACACCGGGGAACTGGGTTATGAAATCTGGTGCCACCCCAAACATGCAGCCGCTGTATGGGGGGCAGTCTGGACTGCCGGGCAGGCCCATGGTCTGGTGCCGCTGGGGCTGGAAGCACTGGACTGGCTGCGCATTGAAGCCGGGCTGGCTTTTGCAGCCTATGAATTCTGCCCTGAGACAGACCCCTTTGAAGCCGGCATAGGGTTTGCAGTCCCGGCCTCCAAAACCGAGGATTATGTGGGGCGTGAGGCTCTGCTCCGCAGAAAGCAGCACCCTGCCCGGGTTCTGGTGGGTTTGGAAAGCAGTTCGAATGAACCTCTGGCCCATGGTGATGCCCTGTATGACGGGCGTGCCAGGGTCGGGGTTGTAACCAGCGCCTGCCTTTCCCCAGTGTTGAAGAAAAGCATAGCGCTGGCAAGGGTCGATGTGACACTGGCCGAACATGGCCGAACACTCGAAGTTGGCAAGCTTGACGGAATACAGAAGAGGATTCCCGTCAGGATAACGGCATTTCCTGCCTATGATCCGGAGAAGACAAAAGTCAGATCCTGATACTGATCAAAAGACAATTTTCCAAAAATCATCACAAGGGAGCAGGGTCTATCATGACAGTAAAGCGCATCGCAGTGATTGGCGCCGGCCCGAGCGGTCTGGCTGTTCTCCGCGCCTTTGGGGCTGCCCGCAAGGCGGGCAAGGATGTTCCGGAAATTGTCTGTTTTGAAAAACAGTCAGACCCCGGTGGTATGTGGAACTATACATGGCGCACCGGTCTGGATGAATATGGTGAGCCTGTTCATGCCAGCATGTACCGCTTTTTGTGGTCCAACGGACCCAAGGAAGGTCTGGAATTTTCTGATTATACGTTTGAAGAGCATTTCGGGCGTCCTATTCCGTCCTATCCGCCCCGTTCCGTGTTGCTGGACTATATTGTCGGGCGCATCAAGCGCGATAACCTGCAAGGGGACATGCGCTTCAACACCCCCGTGCGGGATGTGGCGTGGGATGCACAGGCCGACAATTTCCTTGTCACGGCAGAGGACTTGCCGAGTGGGCATGTTTATGCAGAGCGGTTTGATAATGTCATTGTAGCGTCAGGGCATTTTTCCACGCCAAATGTGCCTGTTTTTTCGGGTTTTGACCTGTTTCCAGGCCGTATCCTGCACGCGCATGACTTCCGTGATGCCAATGAATTTGCAGGCAAGGATATCCTGCTGGTTGGCAGCTCCTATTCGGCAGAAGATATTGCCTCCCAGTGTTATAAATATGGTGCAAAATCGATAGTCTTTTCGTATCGGTCAAAACCTCTGGGCTTCAAATGGCCGGATAATTTTGAGGAACATCCTCTTTTGCTGAAGGTGGATGGGAATATTGCCCATTTTCAGGATGGTTCAACCCGCAAGGTCGATGCCATTGTGCTGTGTACTGGCTACAAGCACCACTTCCCCTTCCTGCCTGACAGCCTGAGGCTGAAAACCAATAACCGCCTGTATCCGCTGGACCTGTACAAAGGTGTCTGCTGGGTAGATAACCCAAAAATGTTCTATCTGGGCATGCAGGACCAGTATTACACCTTTAACATGTTTGATGCTCAGGCCTGGTTTGTGCGTGATGTCATTATGGGGCGGCTGGAACTGCCTTCCGGCGCTGACATGACAGCCGACACGCATGCCTGGCGCGCCCGTGAGGAAGCGCTGGAAGATGCGTATCAGGAAATTGACTTCCAGACAGAGTATGTCCGTGATCTCATGCAGTACACGGACTACCCGCCTTTTGACCTTGATAAGGTTGCCCAGCTTTTCAAGGAATGGAAGCACGATAAGGTGGAAGGTATTATGACATTCCGTGACCGCAGCTATCGTTCTGTGCTGACGGGCACCATGGCACCCCCCCATCATACTCCCTGGCTTGATGCGCTGGATGATTCGCTAGAAGCGTTTTTGACCCCACTGGAAGAGGTGCGCGCCAAAGCCGTGGGGTGAGGACAATACTGTCGGTCAGAGCTGATGGAGTAAGTCTTTGACTGATCGCTCACGTTTGGTGTGTATGATAAAAAATATAGTTTTCAGAAAGAATATTTTCATTCATCATTCGGAATGAAAATATGCAGCCCTCAGATCGGTAGTTATCGGGCGCGCTGGAAACTAAACGGGAAAGTAGCAAGGTATGACAACAAGCTGGCGTTCAAGCACTCTTGCAGACCGTCATCGTGCCCTGGGTTCCAGCCTGGAAGACTGGAACGGCATGGCCACGGCCTGGACGTACAACTCCGATGTGCAGGACCACCATGTGGCTGTGCGGAGCAAGGCCGGTCTTATGGATGTATCCGGGCTGAAAAAACTGCATCTTGTCGGGCCGCATGCCTCTGCCATTCTGGATTACGCCACCACCCGCAATGTGCAGAAAATAACGCCCGGTCGTTCAGCCTATGCTGCTGCACTGAATGATGAAGGCAAGTTTATAGACGACTGCATCCTTTACCGTACCGGGCCGAATAGCTGGATGGTCGTGCACGGTGCAGGGGGGCTGCATGACATGCTGTCCGCCGCTGTTGTCGGCCGCAATGCAGCGCTTCTGTTTGATGATGACCTGCACGATCTGTCGCTACAGGGGCCTGTAGCGGTGGATTTTCTTGACCGGCATGTGCCGGGTATCCGGCAGTTGAATTACTTCCATCACATGCAGACAACCCTGTTCGGTGCGCCGGTCATGATCTCGCGCACAGGATATACTGGCGAGCGTGGGTACGAGATCTTCTGCAAAGGGGTCGATGCTCCTAAAATCTGGGATAGTATTCTCGAAGATGGCAAGCCCGATGGGATTGTGCCGGTCTGCTTTACCGCGCTGGACCTGTTGCGGGTGGAAAGTTATCTGCTGTTCTATCCTTACGATAATTCGGAAATGTATCCGTTTGAGCAGGATCTTGCGGGGGACACACTGTGGGAGCTTGGGCTGGACTTTACCGTTAGCCCCGGCAAGACCAACTTCCGCGGTGCCCCGGCGCATTTTGCCCTTAAAGGGCGGGAGCGTTTTAAAATCTACGGGCTACTTCTGGACGGTACTGTCGCGGCAGAGGCCGGGGCCGGGGTGTATGATGGGGAGACCAAGGTCGGTGTTGTGACATGCGGCATGGTCTCAACCCTGACAGGTCAATCCATGGCGCTGGCCCGGATGGATGTGCCCTATGCAACATCAGGCAAAGCCATTGTCGTGCGCTCTGGGCAGGAAACGCTGTCAGGCATAACGCATGAACTGCCGTTTGATGACCCGCAGAAGAAGAAGCGCACCGTCAAAGGCTAACCATCATACCGACTGTCCGGGTTCTGTCTGTTTGTTGAAAAGGAAAGGGCGCAACAGTGATTGTATCGAGTGAACTGCCCTGTGCCGCCCTGAAGTTTGATCCTTCAGGCACCCGGCATCTGTTTGTGCGGGAAAACTCAGCCTGTGTCCGCCCAGCGGGTGCAGAGGTGGGGGGCGTGGCGGTCTGGACAGTGGCGCATGATGGCGCTGCCCTGTCTGACCCGCAGGATATGTGCCTGTCGCTGCGTTCTGTCGCGGCTCTTCTGGAAAGGCTGGAGCGCAGGCTCGCTCAGGAAAAAGTAGGATTGCGGCTTTATGTTGCAGGCAGTGCAACATTTTTGGCTCAGGTTGCCAAAGTGGCAGATGTAGCGGGTCTGGGGGTGGAGGAGGTGCTGTTTGCGCCGCCATCCGATGGCACCCGTCGGGTTATGTGCATTCACTGCGATACTATAACCGAGACAGCAGACAGCACCAGCGTGGTGTGCCAGGGCTGTGGCACGGACCTTTGTATTCGCGAGCATTATTCCCGTCAGATCGGAGCCTATATGGGGGTTGGTGAACCCGCGGCTGTGGTCCGGGCAATGGAGGAGGCCGCGCAACATGGCTAAATCTGGGGTTAAGACCGCCATTATTGCCAGCACGACGCTGCTGACACCCACTCTGCGCCGCTTTGTCCTGCGTGCGCAGGGCTGGTGCTTTCCTGTGCTGTCGGCGGGGAGCCATGTGCTGCTGGGGTTTGGCGGTCCTGAGCGCATGTTCAAAAATGCTTATTCCATCGTCTCCCGCAAGGACGATGGGTCAGAAATTGTTATCATAGTCCGCCGTGCCCCGCAGTCTCGTGGCGGGTCTGTTTTTTTGCATGAACAGGGGAGGGAGGGACTATCTGTTACTATTCTTGGTACAGCCAACCTCTTTCCCATTATGCGCCGGGCGCGCAGGCATGTGTTGTTGTCCGCAGGGATCGGGATTACGCCTTTTCTGGCATATCTTGAGACATTGCGTGCTGGTGGCATGGACTATGTGCTGCACCACTTCTGCCGCCCGGAGGAACGGGAGGCGTTTGAAAGCCTGCTGCACGGGCAGGATAGTGCGTGCGTGCATATACACGACCAATTGCCGGGGGCTGCCGGACTGCGTGAACAACTGGCCAATCAGCCGATAACCACCCATGTGTATTATTGCGGGCCAGAAGGCTTCATGGACTGGGTGGCTGGGGCTGTGCGTGCCGTTGGCTTTGTGCCCGGCAAGGTGCATTCAGAGCATTTCTTTGTGCCAGAAGGCGGTCAACCCTTTGCCGTGGTGCTGGCGCGCAGTGGCCGCACCGTCAACGTTGGTGCGGATGAAACCCTGCTGGAAGCTCTGGAGGCGGCTGATCTGAACCCGCCCTGCATGTGCCGTGGCGGTGCCTGCGGTGCCTGCGCCGTGACGGTGCTGGACGGGCAACCGGACCACAGGGACCATGTGCTGACCGAAGCGGAAAGAACCGCCGCAACAACAATCCTGACCTGTGTCTCCCGCGCGAAGACACAGACACTGACACTTGATCTGTAAGGAAGCCAACATGATAGCCCAGGCCAGTGTAAAGGACAGCTATCGTCCACCATACGGGGTGACAAACAGCCCGGAAACCATCCTGCGGTTTCCCTTCCCCTTTCCCGAAGACAGCTACATGTATTCGATGAATGTCGAGCCGCATGTCAGGGGTGGGCCGGTGGTGGCCATGCAGAACACCTTTGATATTGACGAACATTATGTGGCGGAGTGTACAGAAAAAGCGAGAATACTGGCCGAAGATCCCCGCCGCTGTATTGTAATGCCCCACATGCGTGAGGCCGAGTGGGATTTTGTGGAACTGGCAATGGAAACATTGTCAGAGCAGTATCCAGACTACTTCGCGCTGATGCGTGACGGCGCAAACTGGCATTGGACAAACCGCCTGCTGGGGCTGGAGCAGGCCTTTGTGTTTGGTGATGCGGAGACTTTGCCGCATCCACCGTTTGAATACATGGCCCGCCAGATGCAGGGTGATTTTACCCTGCATGACCAGCGCGAGGACGACTTGTGGATGGATGGGGGAATGGTAACCGCCCAGGCCGACTGGTCCTTGAAGTTTGACCTAGGCATGTCTTTCAGGCAGTGGCACGCCCCTGTGCCCAAAGCTGCGGAACTAGGGGTATTTGATCGCGGCCTGCGTTTTTTGCTGATGCTCCAGCATGGCAAGCCTGTCAGACGGCTGAACTGGACCATGACCATCAACCCACGGTTAGATACATCGCCCGAAAATTACCTTGTGTGGGGAGCGGACAGAGCCTCTGTGACGCCAGACAATGCGCTGGACAAGGTGCATCTGCGGGTAGAATTACAGACGTTGTACCGGCTGCCGCGCTCGCATGCCATTCTGTTTTCCATCCGCTGTTATCTGTTGCCCCTGCGCGATATTGTGCGTGTGCCTAAATGGGGCAGGCGGCTGCACCGTGTGCTTGGCGCGCTGGACCCTGCTTTGTCCAGCTACAAGGGGCTGGATCTGTACCGGCCTACGGTTGTGTCGGTGCTATCACGCTACGATGATGGAGCGGAACTGACCCCCGGTATTCTGCCAGACCTCGCCCAGTTGGAGGATGCCTGAGTGACAGTGCTGTTTGCCGGAGTGGTTTGACAGGCGGGGCGTCAATAATCGTTTAAGCTTTTTATGGGACTTTTTCTGCCAAGGCTATTATGGCAGGGCGTGTACATGCTTTCAGGCGGACAACAGGACTGGACGGTTTTTGATGCCGCCTGGTACTTCAAACGGTATCAGGATGTTCTGACTGTGCTGGGGGTTGCAGGGCCGCAAGACTGCGAGGCTTTTTATACAGCCCACGGCACGGTGCTGCGACACTCCCCCAACCCCTATTTTGATGAAGACTGGTACCTGACCCGCTATCCGCATGTTGCCAGTGCGGTTGTGGCAGGCCTGCATGCCAGTGGCTTTGACCATTACTGCACCACTGGCTTACTGACCCATAACCCACACTGGCTGTTTGATGAGCAGTTTTATGCCCGCCCCCTGGCAGGGCAGGCCAGTGGCGGGCATCATGACTATCGCAACGGGTATGACCATTACCTACGGGTGGGGGATGGGCAATGCCTTGCCGGGTCGTGGTTTTTTGACCCCACACTGGCCCTTGCCAGCGGTGTGGAACGGCAAGGGCAGCTTGGGCCTTACAGCGCCTATGTCAGCATGGTGGCACCCCAAAGGCAGGCTGGATCGCCTTTATCTGTCTATTTTGATCCCGCTTGGTATGTGCAGGCATACCCAGATGTCGCACAGCAGATTGCCGGGGGGGTATGGCGGTGCGCCCTGCACCATTATCTGGCGAATGAAACGCCTACACATTATAATCCGAACGCGATTTTCTCTGAAGCATTCTATGCCAGTGTGAACTGCGATGTCGCAGAGGCTTTGGCGGATGGGCGTTTTAGAAATGCGTATGAGCATTTTCTGACATTCGGCCTTAAAGAATTACGCCGCCCCTCGGCCAGCGTTGATCTGGAGGCTTATAGCCACCATACCAGTGTGCGGCAGGATCTGGAGCAGGGGGGCTGTCGCGATATTTTTGCTCATTACGTGCTCCATGGCGGAAAACCAACGCAGGACCATACATTTTTACAGGAGAGCGAAGGCGTCGCCAGGGCGCTCTATCAGGAAATGTGTCGGATCAAGGCGCCGTTAATTCTGGCTGACAGACTGGATTTTTCAACCGGGAGCCCGGACCTGAGCGTGATTATGGTCGCCCACAACCTGTTTGCCATGACACTGGTGGCGCTGTCGTCGTTACGGGCTAATTATGCTGGGGGTATTCAGGTTATTCTTGTCGATTCCGGCTCAACTGACGGCATACGACAGATAGAAAAATATGTGCGTGGGCTTGATATCGTACGATTTGACGGGAATATCGGGTTTCTGCTGGGCTGTAATGCAGCGCTTGAGAAAGTATCCTCCCCTATTACGCTGTATCTGAATAACGATACCGAACTTCTGCCCGGTGCCATTGCCAATATGCTTGCCCGCTTTCAGTCTGAACCCGGCACAGGAGCTGTGGGGGGTAAGCTGATCCGCACCAACGGGCTCTTGCAGGAGGCAGGCAGCATTGTCTGGCGTGACGGTTCCGTGCAGGGGTATTTGCGTGACCAGCACCCTGGTGTGCCAGAGGCCAATTTTGTGCGCTCGGTTGATTATTGCGCCGGGGCATTTCTGGCGGTGCGGACCGATGCGCTGCGGCAACTGGGTGGGTTTGATACGCGCTACGCTCCTGCGTATTTTGAGGATACAGACCTGTGCCTGCGGGTGCATGCCATGGGGCTGGATGTTGTTTATGATCCTGCCATTGTCATCATGCATTATGAATATGGGACATCGGGCCTGATTAGCGGGGCATCCATGATTGCCCGTAATCAGGTTCTGTTCCGCACGACGCATGCGGCGTATCTCCGCAGCAAGAGCCTGAAGAATGACCGCATGACCATTCGGGCCCGTTCATGCGCCGGGGTGCGGGGGCATATTCTGTTTGTGGAGGACAGAATGCCCTGTCGCTTTCTGGGGGCAGGCTTTGCCCGCTCCAACGATATTGTGCATGCCATGGTGGAGCTTGGCTATCAGGTCACGATTTATCCTGTTTTCATATCGGATGACACACGCGATGAAGTCTGCAGGGCATTCCCAGACCGAGTGGAGATCATGCATGGGCGGGATATGGCAGGGCTGGAGGAGTTTCTGAAGGACCGCGCCGGATATTATGACACGCTATGGATTGCCCGCACCCATAATATTGATCGTCTGGCCCCGATACTGCAAAACTGCGCTGATACACTGGCAGGGTGCACCATAGTGCTGGATACGGAGGCCATTGCCACCCCCAGGGAGTACGCGCGGCGTGTCCTGTATGGGCAGGCGGGCGAACAGTCAGAGGCTGAGGCTCTGCGGCATGAACTGCGGCATCTGTTCATGGTGGATCAGCTTGTGGCTGTAGCTGACTATGAAAAAGATGTTTTGAAAGAGAGTGGTTTTCAGAACATCTCTGTTCTTGGTCACCAGCAGCGTGTTCGTGGCGGGCAACCCGGCTGGGCCGCACGGCAGGATATTCTGTTTCTGGGGGCGTTGCATGATGAGCAGTCCCCCAACATGGACTCACTCCGCTGGTTTGTGGCGGAGGTGTTGCCACTGTTGGCTCCCCTGCTGCCAGAGGGTGTGCGGGTGAGCATATGCGGTTATGTCGGGCCGGATGTGGACCTGTCGGCCTTTCGCCAAAACCCCGCCATCACAGTGTTGGGGCGGGTTGATCAGGTTGGGCCGGTTTACGACCGGCACCGGGTTTTTATAGCCCCGACCCGTTATGCTGCGGGTATTCCCTTTAAACTGCACGAGGCCGCCGCCCATGGTTTACCCAGTGTGGTAACAGACCTGCTGGCCCGACAGGTCGGCTGGACACCGGGGCAGGATCTCTTGTGTGCGGCTGCATCCGATCCGCAGGCGTTCGCACAGTGTGTGGCACAGCTTTATAATGACAGCGCCGTGTGGCACCGCGTGCGTGACAATGCCCGCGAGCGTATCCAGCGCGAGCACAGCCCGCAGGACTATCGCACACGGCTGGCGGCTATTTTGGCCCCATCAGGGCGCAGTAGTCTGGGTGGGCAGCAGGTCGGGGGCTTCGTCGTGGATGATCCGGCGGCTTAGACTGTACAGCCGCTTGCTGGCCCGTGCGCCAAGATGGCTGATGTCTTCCAGACTGAACCAGCGTGCTTCCAGCGCATCATCCCCCGCGTGGGCCTGTTGTGTGGGGCCATCAGGCTCCACACAGCGGACAGGCACAATCACATAATGAAAGGCCAGTGAGCCATCGGCGGCGTAATGCAGGCTGTCAAAACAGGGCAGAATGGTGGTGGCGTGGCTGGTCAGAGCTGTTTCTTCCAGCAATTCACGCTGGGCGGCGTCCAGCAGGGTTTCCCCTGCTTCAACCTTGCCACCGGGAAAGCCCCATAACCCGGCATCCGGGGCTTTGGCGCGGCGCACAAGCAGGAAACTGGCATCCCGCCGGACAATGGACAGGACTCCGACACGGGGCAGGGCAGGGCTATGGGTCATGCCGCGGAGGATGGGGGTGGGCTGATGAGAGGTCAATCCTCCCCTGCAATCATGGGGTTTGCCAGCACGACGGGCAGGCATGTTCAATGGGCTGATCCACCCAGGCGGGAAGGAGTGCGCTATTGGCCTGTCAATTCCGGGGTTTGCTGGCCCAGCATCCATGTGGCATTGCTCTTGCTGCATGGGGGCGGGGGTCATGACGGGGCAACCGGGGCAGAGTGCCACCGTAAGCCTGTTTCCACGCCAGCATTTGCTGAACGCGCAGGACGCAGCATTGTATCTGGGCATGCCCCGGCGCAGGTTGCGGCTGTTGGTGGCCTTGGGGGGGCGGCCCCAGACAGGTTCGGCCCAGAGGCGCTGCCCGCCTGTTCCGTCGGGAGGAGCTGGACCAGTATAGCGCAACCCAGTTTGAGCAGGCCGGGCTGACGGCGGAGGCTCTGGCCCATTACCGTCGGCAGAGGGCAACACCCGTCGGCCTGGACCCGTTTATGGACATGGCTACCAAGGACGAGCTGTGGCGTCTGGGCACATGGTTTGGCAGTCGTGCTGTCATTCTGGCCGGACTGGTGGTGATTGTGTTGTCGCACACACCGTTGTCGCGCCTTCTTTTTCATAGCCTCAAGTAAGGGGTGCTCTTGCATGGGCTTCGGGGCTGGCCCATTTTGGGGGTATGGGTGCTTCAAAAACGTCTTCTTCCGCCGCGCGTGGGCGCAAACGTGGGTCTCTGAGCGAGCGGGCGGCCAGCCTGCCCGCTGTAACCTTTGTGCCAGAACAGCAGTCCCCTCGGCCGCGTCTGCGGCGGATGGAGGTTGTGTCGGAATACGATCCCGCAGGCGACCAGCCCCAGGCTATTGCTGAACTGGTGCGCGGTGTGGAGGCTGGAGAGCGTGATCAGGTGCTGCTTGGCGTGACGGGCTCTGGCAAGACCTTCAGCATGGCCAAGGTGATCGAAGCTACGCAGAAACCCACGCTCATTCTTGCACCCAACAAAACACTGGCCGCCCAGCTTTATGGGGAAATGAAACAGTTTTTCCCCAATAACGCTGTGGAATATTTTGTCAGCTACTACGACTATTACCAGCCCGAAGCCTATGTGCCCCGGTCGGACACCTATATCGAAAAAGATAGCCAGATTAACGAGCAGATCGACCGTATGCGCCATGCGGCCACACAGGCGCTGTTGGAGCGTAACGATGTTATTATCGTGGCCTCGGTCTCTTGTATTTACGGTATTGGCTCGGTCGAGACGTATTCCCGCATGGTGGTCAAGCTGGAACTGGGGGGGCAGATTGATCGGGATAAGCTGATAAAAAGCCTGGTTGAACTGCAGTACCGCCGGAATGACGCCGCTTTTGCACGCGGGGCTTTTCGTGTGCGGGGTGAGACTGTCGATATTTTCCCCGTTCAAAACGAGGATAGAGCCTGGCGTGTTTCCCTTTTTGGGGACGAGGTCGATGGCATTGTGGAGTTTGACCCCCTGACGGGTGAAAAAACAGCCGACCTTCAGGAAATAACCATCTACGCCAACAGCCATTACGTTACGCCACGGCCGACGCTTAATCAGGCCATTATTGGCATCAAGCAGGAGCTGCGCGAGCAACTGGCCCAGTTTACCGCAGCGACCAAGCTGCTGGAGGCTGAACGACTGGATCAGCGCACCACCTTTGATCTGGAAATGCTTGAGACAACGGGTGTCTGTAAAGGGATTGAAAATTACTCCCGCTATCTGTCCGGCCGTAAACCGGGCGATCCGCCGCCAACCCTGTTTGAATACCTGCCGCAGGATGCGCTGCTGATTGTTGATGAAAGCCACGTCACAGTCCCGCAGATTGGCGGCATGGAGCGCGGAGACCACGCGCGCAAATCCATCTTGTCAGAATTCGGGTTTCGCCTGCCCTCCTGCCTGGACAACAGGCCGCTGAATTTTGCGGAGTGGGATACGTTCCGCCCCCAGACAATTTTTGTCAGCGCGACCCCCGGCCCGTGGGAAATGGAACGGACGGGAGGTGTTTTTGCCGAACAGGTTATTCGCCCGACGGGGCTGATCGACCCGGTCACGATTGTCCGCCCCGTTGAGCATCAGGTTGACGACCTGCTGGCTGAATGCCGGACCACTATCGGCAAGGGCGGGCGTGTTCTGGTCACGACCCTGACCAAGCGCATGGCCGAAGACCTGACCGATTATATGAACGAGGCAGGCATACGTGTGCGTTACCTGCATTCGGATGTGGATACGCTGGAACGGATCGAAATTATCCGCGACCTGCGGATCGGGGCGTTTGATGTGCTGATCGGGATCAACCTGCTGCGTGAGGGGCTGGATATTCCCGAATGTTCACTGGTTGCCATTCTGGATGCGGACAAGGAGGGTTTTCTACGCTCGCGCACATCCCTGATCCAGACCATTGGCCGCGCTGCCCGGAATGTGGAAGGTCGCGTGCTGCTCTATGCGGATAAAATGACGGACTCTCTGGCCTTTGCCATTGAGGAAACCGCCCGCAGGCGTGAAAAGCAGGTTGCCTGGAACGAGGCCCACGGCATTACGCCCCAGAGCGTGCGCAAGCAGATCAGCGATATTGTGTCCTCCGTGTTCGAGCAGGATTACGTGACTGTCGCGCCTGATCAGGACATGGGCGTGACCGACTTTGTCGGCAAGGATCTGGGGGCGGCCATCGCCGGGCTGGAAAAGCGCATGCGCGAAGCCGCAGCGGAGCTGGAGTTTGAAACCGCAGGCCGCCTGCGGGATGAAATCAAACGGCTCGAAGCCCTGCAACTGGGGCTGGAACCGCCCCCCGTTGCCACCTCGGCCGCAGGCAGGCAGCCCATGCGCCGCCGTGGGCGGGAGGAGCAGGTGCCCCGGCCACTGGGACCGGGCGGGGGCGGGTACGACCCCAAGGGCGGTAAGGGGCGGCGGCGCAAGGCTGCGGGCTAGGTCTTGTTTCCGTCTGACAACCCTTCTACCGTTTGGGGCATTGTCTATTTGCTGTGGGTATTGAAGGCATGAGCGTGTCAGACTCCCCTATCCGGCCGGATTACGAGGCTCTGGCCTCTGCCACTGTGGAGACCGATCCTTTTTTGCACATGGTGGTGCCGCATTTTATCCCACCGGGGGAACTGCCACGCCTGTTTGAAAGCCTGCCGGATATTCCCTCAGGGGGGTCGTTCCCCCCGACATCCCTACGGGTCTCCCCCCTGTTTGGTGGCCTGTTGCAGGAGATGGAGGGCCAGAAACTGCGTGATCTGATTGCCCTCAAACTTGGCATGGACCTGGCAGACGCCCCAACCATGCTGACAGTGCGTGGCCGCACGCGGGATAAGGATGGCCGGATCCATACCGATTCCGTCGCCAAGCGCGTGACGGCGCTGCTGTACCTAAACCCGTCTGGCCCGACATGGCAGCAGCAGGAAGGGTGCCTGCGGGTGCTGCGTGGCCCGCATGATATTGAAGATTACGTGCGCGAGGTGCAGCCCGTGGACGGCACCCTGCTGGTTTTTCAGAACGGTCCGACCGCCTGGCATGGGCACCGGCGTTTTGTGGGGCAGCGTTATACAATCCAGCTTAATTACATGACACAGGACGGCGTTGCCCGCTCGGAACTGCTGCGGCATCGGCTGTCGGCGGTGGCCAAAAAGCTGACCTTGTCCAGCAACCGTGGCTGAGTGCCAGCTGTAGTCCGTGCGTTTTTACGAACAGGAGCCTTCATGACAAACCGTATCGTCTCCAACGCCTGCAGGCGGATGTCCCTGTGCGCCGCAAGCATGGCCATTCTGGGGGCGACTGCTCTCTCGCCATTGCGCGCCCACGCTCAAGGGGTGGAAGCGCCGACCTATTCCGCCTTGGTACCAGCAGCTCTGAGCAGTGCTCAGGTCGTGCGCGCCAAGCTGGCCAACGGTCTGCGGGTTGTAATTGTGCCCGATCGGCTGGCCCCTGTGGTGACGACGGAAATCAATTATCTGGTGGGCTCGGCAGAAGCCCCCAAAGGCTTTCCCGGCACGGCCCATGCGCTGGAACACATGATGTTCCGTGGCAGCAAGGGGTTGGACAAGGACCAGCTTGCTGCCATTGGCACCCGTCTGGGTGGCAGCTACAACGCGGATACGACTGAGGATGTCACGCAGTATTTCTACACAGCCCAGGCCGATGACCTCCCCGTACTGCTGAAGATCGAAGCCCTGCGGATGAACGGGCTGACCCTGTCCGAGGCTGACTGGCAGAAAGAACGTGGCGCGATCGAGCAGGAAGTGGCGCGTGACCTGTCCAGCCCTGCCTATCGCTATCTGGAGCAGTTGCAGGCTATCCTGTTTGCAGGCACGCCGTATGAGCATGATGCCCTGGGCACCCGGCCATCTTTTGACAAGACAACAGCCGCCGACCTGCGGGCGTTTTATAAAAAATGGTACGCCCCCAACAATGCCATCCTGATCATCGCCGGGGATGTTGACCCGGTAAAGGCGCTGCAACTGGTGCAGGATACGTTTGACAGTATTCCCGCCCGCACCCTGCCTGCACGTCAGGCCGTGGCTCCTGTGCCACCACCCGCCCGGACGCTGTCCCTGACCACGGATTACCCTGTCGGGTTTGCCACATTAGCCTTCCCCATGCCGGGCTATTCCGCTAAGGATTTTGCAGTGGCGGATATCCTGTCCGATGTGCTGTCCAGCCAGCGGGGCGCGTTGTATGACCTGGTGCCACAGGGGAAAGCTCTGTTTGCTGGGTTTGAATATGCGCCCAAGAAGGAAGCCGGTTTTGGTCTGGCTCTGGCGGCTTTCCCCAAAGGGGGAGATTCTGCAAAGGCCATGCAGGATATACGCGGTGTGCTGGAAACGCTGCGTAAACAGGGTGTGCCTGCCGATCTGGTAGAAGCTGCCAAAAAGCGTGAAATTGCCCAGTTGCAGTTTGCAGCTAACTCGGTCAGCGGCCTGGCATCCTTGTGGTCGAATGCTCTGGCGTTCCAGAACCTGAGTTCCCCCGGTGATATGGTTGCGGCCTATCAGGCGGTTACTCCAGAACAGGTCAACCAACTGGCTGCCCGCCTGCTGGACCCCGCCCATGCTGTTTCCGCCGTGCTGACACCGGAAACATCGGGCCAGCCTGTATCGGGCAAAGGCTTTGGCGGGGCAGAAAGCTTTGCCACAGCACCTGACAAGCCCGTGGCCCTGCCTGAATGGGCAGACAAGGCTCTGGCCCGGCTGGAGGAACCAAAACCCACCCCCATGCCCGCGACCAGCACATTACCCAATGGGCTGACACTTGTTGTATGGCCATCGCACGTCAGCCATACCATTCAGCTTGCCGGGCAGGTACGGCAGACCCCCTCCCTCCAGCAGCCCAAGGGGCAGGATGGGGTAAGCGATATTACCGAAGCCCTGTTCTCTTACGGCACCACCACGCATGATCGTCTGGCCTTCCAGAAAGCACTGGATGACATTCCGGCGTGGGAAAGTGCAGGGAGTGGTTTTTCCCTGCGTGTTCTGACCCCGGATTTTGAAAAAGGTGTGGCGCTACTGGCGGAGAATGAACTGCACCCGGCTTTCCCTGAAAAGGATTTTGCCGTTGTGCGGGTGCAGTCGGCTCAGGCTCAGGCGGGGGAACTGGCCTCCCCCGGGCATCTGTTCAGCCGTGCGGTCAAGGCGGCTATCCTGCCAGCCAATGACCCGGCCCTGCGTGAAGCAACGCCGCAGAGCATTATGAAAGTATCGCACGAGGATGTCCGCCATTACTACCAGCAAGCCTGGCGGCCTGACCTGACAACCATTGTCGTAACCGGCGATATTACCCCTGAGAAGGCTCGTGCGGTTATTGAAAAGGAATTTGGAGGCTGGAAAGCTGAAGGCCCGACACCCGATATTACCTTGCCAGCCGTGCCGCTCAGCCGGGCGTCCCGTGCGGTCGTGCCGGATAAAAGCAGCGTGCAGGACGAGGTTGTTCTGGCGGAAACCCTTGGCCTGACACCAGCCCAGCCCGACCACTTCTTGCTGCAACTGGGCAATGAAGTGCTGGGCGGAGGGCTGTTCTCCTCCCGCCTGTATCGTGATCTGCGGGTCAAGACCGGGTATGTCTATTCCGTAGGGAGTGCGTTTGAATGGGGTCGCACACGCGGCATGTATAGTGTCAACTTTGGCGCAGACCCCGACAAGGTGGGCAAGGCACGCAATGCGGCCCTGCATGACATTAAAGCCATGCAGCTTGCCCCGCCTTCTGCCGAGGAACTGGCTCTGGCCAAAGCATCGCTGCTGCGGAGCATCCCGCTGCAACGCGCCAGCCTGGACAGGATTGCCTCACAATACCTCTATCTGTCCGATCTGGGGCTGCCGCTGGACAATGCAGACCGGGCTGCCCATGCTTATTATGGCGCAACCGGGGCCGAGGTGCAAAAGGCCTTCCAACACTGGATGCGGCCTGATGATCTGGCCAGCATTGTCAAAGGCCCAACACCCACCTGGTAAGGGTAGGTTGTGATGTGGACAGGTGCTACCGGCTGCCTGTCCATAAAAATGCCCTGACAAAATAATAAAAGATTTTGAATACCGCCTTTTTCACAAGGCGGTATTTTTTGATGCAGGCTCAGGCAGTCTGCGTGACCTGCACATGGGCAGGGGATTCAACGGCGCTGTGTGTGTCCAGAATGTAGTAGTGGACACCGTCGCTAAACCAGTCTTCATAAAAACCACAGCGGGTGTAAACATCGCGGCAGGGCGTGTTGTCCGACAGGTCGTGGACAGAAGCCGTAACGCGTTGTGTGTCGTCAGTTGCGCGTATGTGGGCAATGGCTGTGGCTATAATGCTTTCCTCCACATCCATGCCAAGCACCCGGCAACTCATGACATATTGGACAATGTCATGCTTGTAAAAATAGAGCACGGCAACAAGCCCATATTCCGTAAACCTGTCAGTAACCCGGACAGTGGCAATTCTGCCGCCCTCAGTCAAAAATGTGCTGAGTTCCTGAAAGCTCCAGCGTTTTCCGGATGTATTGAACTGGTTTGTGCGGTTTGTCAGCTCCAGCGCACGGGCGACCTCAGGGTGTGCCGGGTTGTCGATATAGGTGACAGAAGCTGAACAGTTGAGTGAGGCTAAAAAATCCTCCCGGTTCATGGTGGTGCGGGTTTTTTCCCGCGCCATCTGGCCACGCACCATATCCTCTCGCTTGGCAGATTCCTGTGTCAGATGGGCCAGTCGTGTTTCCGCCGACCAGAGCAGAATGCGGCGTGTCATGTAAGGGTTGCCGCCAATGGCGCGGATGTCGGGCAGGGCGGCCACTACGCTTGCGCGCTCTACGGGGTTATCATCTACAAAAACAACATTCTTGGGCCGCAGGCTGAATTCTGCACAGATGGCACTAATGTTTTCCGCCTTGGGCCGCCAGTTGATCTTGATGGATGCAAAATCATCCAGACTGATGAAGGCAGGGTTCACAACATCCTGCCAGTGTTCGCGCACATAGGCTTCATCATTCTTGGAGCATACAGCCACCAGTATGCCGCGTGCGCGCAGGGCGTGAATGGCCTCCCACACGCCCAGAGGCCAGCCATCGGTACGGGGCCAGGGTTGGCTGTCGGGGCGATAATGCTCAGCAATCTGCCCTCGCCACAGGGTATTATCCAGGTCGAAGACAACGGCCTTGACCTGATCAATCTGGCGCACAGTACGAAAAGCCGACACAATCTGGCGGAAAATTGAGGCTATAAACTCATCTCGCTTCAGGGGCAGGATGCCGTCCAGCGGGGGGATGGGTTCATTGCGGGCTACGCGGCCAAAGTCGTCCCAGTCCTGATAGGCCACAGCGTTGTGACTGTGGAAGTAGATCATGTCATCCAGCACGTAACGCTTGCCAATGCTGGAGGCAACACTGTCTGTATCCAGCACATAGGCGTTGCTGTATTCGTTGATCTTGTTGGTCAGGTGCTGGTTCAGGTGGCGGACTATGGCGGCCAGATCACCCGCTTCGCCTTGCCCGGCAAGGCTTGGGGCGGTGCTTTGCTGCGGGGCAATAAAATTGGCGACAAAAGTTAGCAATCCGTTGCTGCGGTTATAACGCAGCGCGCTTTCCAGCATCATATCCAGAGTGCTCAGTGCGTCATGCAGGATGGCCTGCGCCTGTGCCGGGTCATTCAGGTTATGCCCAGCCACAACCCGGTCACTCAGGACTGTGCGCAGGGGGATCTGCACGTATTGAAAGTCATACTCCGCCACAGGGGCAGGGGGGCTTTCGGGTAGAACACTGACAAAATTATAGGCGAGATAATCAAACCGGATATCGGGGTAACGCAGGCCAAACTGTTCCATATACAGCGCCGTCAGACATGATCCCACGAGCAGAACACGGTGGATGGGGGCGGGTGTGCGCTCCAGATCAGGCGGGAACAGGAACTGGTCGGAGGAAAGCGGAGACTGATCAGTGTGGGAGTGCATCGGGCGACTTCCGGAAAACGTGGTGATCCATATCCTGTCCCCCGTGTGGTGCAGCGGGCACCAGTCATCGGGGTGTGCTGCATGGTATTGTTTTAGATAAATTTAAATATTTCAGGCCTATGCTTGACCATGCTTAAGGTGTTGCCGTGGACAGGTGCAGTGCATGGGCTGAGCATAAGCCGGTAGAGATTAATTTTTTCTTTCTTATGTACCGCTAGTGGAAGACGCAATGGTTACGTTGACGGCATGGAACAAGAAAGACATCAAAACAATAGGGGAGTCTGGGGGATTTAACCCAGATTTCTATTTTCAGGAAAATCCGGATATCCAGCATTCTGGCCTGGACCCCATCGTGCATTATGTTTTGTACGGAGCCGCAGAAAGCCGTAACCCGAACGAGAATTTCAACACCGATATTTACTGCCGCCTTTACAGGAACGCGATCGGGCAGGATGAAAACCCTTTTGCCCATTATATTCGCAATAATAATTCCTTGTTTTTTTTTGAAAAAGGACTTTTACAGGAGTATTCCTACGAATCCATCACCAAGGCATTCCGCAGATTTAAAAAATATCCTTTTTTTGATGAAGAGGATTACAAGCGGATGAACAGTGACATTGTGTCCGCGCATATTCCGGTCCTGCGCCATGCGCTGTTGTATGGCATCGGGGAAGGGCGGGAGGTTTTTTCCAAGCGTGCCATTGTCCGGTTTCTGGGCGAACAGTGCCAGAAGGTTTTTCCCGAACAGGAAAACGACAATACCGAAAGCCATGCCAGCCCAAGCAGTGTGGGGGTTTTTTATCACTCCTGCGGCAATTCGTTTATTGCCGAACTTGCCGCCTGCCTGACCCAGTATCTCCGTGACAGTGGGCTGAATGCTCAGGTCATGACAGAGAAAACCCCCGCAGAGGATGCCCCTGATCTGTGCATTTTCTGCGCGCCGCATGAGTTCTTTTTTCTGGATGGTAATGCCACATGGAAGCGTGATGAGATCATCCGTCAATCCATCATGTTCAATACCGAGCAACCGCAAACTGTGTGGTTTACGCGGGGTGTCTTGTATATTCTGATGTCAGCCGGGGTCATGGACCTGTGTTATCAGAACCTTGAGGGATTTTCTCAGGTTGGTTTGCCGGTTTTTCATTTTGATCCACCTGTCTCCATGACTGGTAGCCAGTTGAAGGAGGAGGACAGGAAACATCCGTTGTTCCGCGTCCTGCCCCGTGCTGCGCGGGAGGGGTCAACCCCTTTCCGGCCGTTTGCGGAGCGGTCTATTGATGTTAGTTTCTTTGGCAACGCCTCACGCAAGCGCGAACGTTTTTTTGCCAAGTCTGCCGCGTTCTTTTCGGCCTATCAGTGCTTTTTCTATTATCGTAAGGCGGAAGGGCCGATCCCCGGTCATGGGCGTTACGATATTCTGTCACGCATGCCCCGATATGTAGCCGAGAACTCAAAAATAACCCTGAATATCCATAGGGATGACTCCTGTTTTTTCGAGTGGCACCGCATTGTCCTGCACGGTCTGGTATCAGGCACAATCGTGGTTACGGAGGAGTGTTTCCCCCATCCCCTGTATCGGGAAGGTGAGCATTTTCTGGCAGAGGTACCACGCCATATTCCTAATCTCGTGGAGTGGCTTGTCCATTCACCAGATGGTCAGGAAAAAGCAGAGCAGATACAGGCGAACATCTTTACCCTTTTGCAGGACCAGCAGCATGTTGGTGCCAGCAGGAACAGTCTGCGGCAGTATGTGTCCATGGTCTGGAGTGCCCGGCAATGAGTGTTGTCAAGCAGTGGGACCCCGTGCCGGAAACGGTTTTTTCCTACAGGAAACGTACACGTAAGCCTGCCAACCTGATCAGCATATGCCTGACACATTTTAATTACGTAGATGTGGTTGAAGAATGTCTGGAGAGCATTGCCGCCCAGACACACCATGATCTGGAAATTGTTCTGGTCGATGATTGCTCTGTGCAGGAGCAGGCCTTGTCAGTCATGACCGCCTGGATGGAAAAAAACAGGACACGATTTTACAGCCTGCGTTGCCTGTCCAACAGCCGTAATCAGGGGCCGTCATTTAGCCGCAACATGGCGTTCCATCATGCTTTATCCGAGCATGTTTTTATTATGGATGCTGACAATATTCTGTATCCAACGGCTCTGGAAAAACTCTATGCAGCCCTCAAAGGCGGGAAATTTCCTGCTATATATTCACAGTTGGAAGAGTTTGAGGGGCGTGCAGGCATCGGTCATGCAGATTTGTGGGACCCTGTGCGGATGCGTAAAAACAATTATGTGGATGTCATGGCGCTTGTCCGCAAAAGTGTTTGGGAACAGGTGGGTGGGTTCAGCCATATTGAAAACGGATGGGAAGATTACGATTTCTGGCTGAAATTTATAGACCATGGGTTTGAACCCGGTTTTCTGCCTGAAATTCTCTGCCGTTATCGCGTGCATGCAGCATCGCGCACGGCCACCGATGCGCTGGCCGCCCATTATGATTTGGAACTGGTAATGGAATTCCGCCATCCACCAGCCCTTATCGGGCAGGATGTGCCAACATCTGCTCTCTAAGAACGGCTTTAAGCCGCACCTTCTACGGTAGGGCTGCGGGATTATTGCTCGTTCTGGACGCTATAAAGAGTTGTAAAGTTATCCCGACAAAGGCCGATATCCGGGCGTAGGGGTGTCGTGGCGTCCAGTGTGACCAGTTCCAGATGGCAGTGGGATATGGGCATGGGAAAGTCGGGAACAGGCAGGGTTTTGAGTATGGCCTGCACCTGCGCTAGAGGATGTGCCTGTAAATAGCTGCCAAGGGTAATGTGCGGCATAAAGCTGTCACGTGGCACTTCCCCAGAGATGTGCGCTAGAGTGCTGCGGATTTGGTCAGTTGTCGCACTCTGGTCTTCAAGAGTTATAAAAATACCGTAGGCATTAGCCTCCAGCCCGGTCATGACAAGGCGTGGCTGTGTGTGGGGGAGTGCCTTTGCTGCGTCAATCTGGCGGCCGATGGTGTCGGGCGTTATGTCGTCGTTATAGCGGATGCTGGTGGACAGAAAGCCACTGGCGAACAGAGTGACATGAAAATGATGGATAGGGGCGGTGCCCAGGGCCGTGCTGATGGCCGCAGCCAGATGTGTCAGCTTTTGTCTTATAGCCTCATCATCAAGCCGGTACATCCACACACAGTAGCGGGTGCGGCCTTTGTGCCAGTCTTTAAAGTTCCCCATGTCCGCCAGAATGGTGTGGTGGGGCGTGCTTGTATAAGTATCCTTGTTATTTTGCATGTTTTTCAGGGAGCGCACGGTAGGGTACAACCCCACGTGCATCATTGCCTGTATCCAAAGCACGGCCGGAAACGGGGAGGGAGCGGTGGCTACAGTTATCCCGCTCGCAGGCGCGGCAGCCTGGCCCAATGGGCACGACGAGATGATGATCTTCCAGATTCAGCCCTGCTGCGTAAACAGTCCGGCGACCATCGGCAATGCGGCACCCCAGCACAATGGCAATCTGTCGTGGCCTGTCAGCATAAGTCAGGCCGTCACGGCTGACTGTGCGCGCAATGTTAAGGTAAATGGCATCATCCATGGTCTGGGAAAGCTGGACCTGAATTTGCCCCGGTGTAGCAAAGGCCCGAAAGACATTCCACAAGGGACAAGGGCCGCCAAACCGCGCTTGTGAAAACCTGTTGGCAGAAAAACTTTTAAGAATATTTCCAGCAATATCCAGTTTGAGAAAATAAAATGGGATGCCCTCAGACCCAGGGCGCTGCATGGTGCTGAGCCGGTGGCTGACCTGCTCAAAGCTGACACCAAAATGTCTACGCAGGCAGTCAATGTCGTAGCGTGTCTGTTCTGCTGTTTTTAAAAAACGAGTGTAAGGCAGAAGGAGTGCACCTGCAAAGTAATTGCCTAAATAGACGCGGGCCAGCGCAATGGCGTTATTTTCCTTTGGTCCTTCCCGGCGTAGGATACTGGCCATAAGCTGCCCATGTTCAAGCTGCCCTATAATTTGTGCCAGATAGAACAGGGTGCTCTCAGGCGGCTGGTTGTGTGAGAGCAGAATACGGCGTGTCCGGTAGTCCACGCGCCAGACAAGGCCGCGGGCCTCCATATCCGGGTCAAAGGCAATGGCCAGGCCATGTTGGTCTTGCAGGTGGGTGGCAAGGGCTGGGGCCAGTGCCCCGTCCTGCGGGTTCAGGGTTTCGTAAAACTGCTCGGCGGCACAGTCCAGAGTATGGAAGTAGTTGTCATGCTCCTGCACCCAGTTGCCAACAGTTTCGTAGGGTTCAAGCTGTGGGGCTGGGTTTTTCTCACTCTCCATACGCTCACGGTCAAAGGCATAGGCGCTGTAGAGGGTCAGAAAGGCTTCGCAGAGTTCTGGACTGCTTCTTGCAAAATCAGCCATTTTTGAAAGGGAGAGCGGACTGTCCTTGAAAATGGGGTCTGCCATCGTCTCGCGCATGGCCTGCACGGCTCTGGCCTCACGCGTGTCATTGAACCAGGCGGGGCTGAGGGAAAAGCGCTCGCACAGTGTTTGCAACAGGTGGTGGGGCATGGGCCGGTGGTCACGCTCGATCTGGTTCAGGTAGCTGAGCGAGATCTCAAGCATGTCTGCCAGTGCAGCCTGTGTCAGGCTCTCGCGCTGGCGGAGCTGGCGTAGTCTGGGTCCGGCAAAAAGTTTGGTCTTTGTTCTGGCCATGGGTCACGACTTCGCAAACTTTGCAAACAGGGAAAACCCCTTCGCCTCTTTCTACTCTTATCGCACTCCTGTTTCCTACGACAGTCTGCGACAGTCTGCTCATAATTCATAGCAGAGCAGGGGCATATCCATGCAGTACCATGACGTTCGAGTACATCCGGAAAGTGATCGCCTGCCACGGGCGGACCAACTGGCATGGAAGATCGCCCAGGTCGCGACTGACCCCGTTGCGGTGGAAGACACCGTGACAGACATGATCATCAACCGCCTGATCGACAACGCTGCTGTGGCTGTAGCCTCGGTCAACCGCCATCCGGTCATGAGTGCCCGGGCGGAAGCTCTGGCGCACCAGCGCGCTGATGGTGCAACGCTGTTTGGCATGGGGCCGGATGTGCGCGTGCATGCCGAATGGGCAGCCTGGGCCAATGGCACGGCTGTGCGCGAACTGGATTACCACGATACCTTCCTGGCCGCGGAATATTCGCACCCCGGTGACAATATTCCCGGTATTCTGGCAGTAGCCCAGCAGTGTCGCCGCAGCGGGGCGGAACTGGTGCGCGGTATTGCCACGGGTTATGAAATCCAGATTGATCTGGCCCGTGCCATTTGCCTGCACAAGCACAAGATTGACCATGTGGCGCATCTTGGCCCGTCTGTTGCCGCGGGGATTGGCACCCTGCTGCGCCTGCCGCCTGAAGTCGTTTATCAGGCTATTGGTCAGGCACTGCATGTTACAACCGCGACCCGGCAGAGCCGCAAGGGGGAAATTTCCTCCTGGAAAGCCTATGCCCCGGCGCATGCAGGCAAAATGGCGGTGGAGGCGGTAGATCGCGCCATGATGGGCGAGACATCTCCCACCCCGATTTACGAAGGGGAAGATGGCGTTATTGCCTGGATGCTGGACGGTAAGGATGCAGCCTACAAAGTGCCGCTGCCAGAAGCGGGTGAGGCCAAGCGCGCCATTCTGTCATCCTACACCAAGGAGCACTCAGCCGAATATCAGAGCCAGGCCCTGATCGACCTTGCCTTCCGCATGGGCAAGCAGGTCAGCAACTGGGATGATGTCGCGGATATCCTGATCGAAACCAGCCACCACACCCATTATGTGATTGGCACAGGCTCCAACGACCCGCAGAAGTTTGATCCCCAGGCCTCGCGCGAGACGCTGGACCATTCGATTATGTATATCGTGGCTGTGGCCTTGCAGGATGGCTGCTGGCATCAGGTGCATTCCTACGCGCCAGAACGTGCCCGCCGCCCTGATACCGTGCGCCTGTGGCAGAAAATTCACACGATCGAAAAGCCGGAATGGACGGCGCGGTACCACGAGACCGATCCCAACCGCAAAGCCTTTGGTGGCCGCATTATCATCCGCATGAAGGATGGCCGTGTGCTGGAGGACGAACTGGCAGTCGCCAACGCCCATACGCTGGGGGCTACGCCTTGGGTGCGGGCGGACTATATCCGCAAGTTCCGCATGCTGGCGGAAGGTGTTGTGCCTGAGCGCGAGATCGAGCGTTTTCTCGATGTCGTGCAGCGTCTGCCCGATCTTAAGGCGGGGGAACTTTCCCAGCTGGAAATCCTCATCCCCGCGCAGGACCTGCGGCAGAATACGGCGGAAGGGATTTTCAACTTCGGGCAGGCTCAGGCCATGGTGGGCGCATCCACCAGGGCTGCGGCGCTGACTTCCTGACAAATATGCTCTGAACGCCAATACGGGAGCAGAACGGTGACAACAGAACTCCATAAAAAACCCAAAAAGTCCGTTGCTCTGTCGGGAACAGTCGCAGGCAACACGGCACTAAGCACAGTCGGGCATAGCGGGAATGACCTGCATTACCGGGGCTACGATATCCGTGATCTGGCGCGCGCCTGCACGTTTGAGGAAGTCGCGCATCTGTTAATTCACGGCTACCTGCCCAACAGTGCGGAACTGGCCAGCTATCGCCGCCACCTGCAAGGCATGCGGGGTATTCCCGACATTGTCCGTGCAGCGCTTGAACGCCTGCCTGCTGCGACACACCCGATGGATGTCATGCGCACAGCAGTATCCCTGCTGGGTTGCGCGCTGCCAGAGCGTAGTGACTGCCCCATGGCAGGCGCGCGTGACATTGCGGACAGGCTTGTGGCGTCCCTGGGGTCCATGCTCCTGTATTGGTACCACTACTCCAACCACGGTCGCCGGATTGAAGTCCAGACGGATGATGACAGCACGGGCGGGCATTTTTTGCATCTGCTGCACGGTGGCACTCCGTCGGACGAGTGGGTGCAGGCTATGCACACCTCCCTGATCCTGTATGCCGAGCATGAGTTCAATGCCTCCACGTTTACATCCCGCGTGGTGGCTGGCACCGGGTCGGACATGTATTCCGCCATTACGGCGGCTGTGGGGGCCTTGCGCGGGCCCAAGCATGGTGGTGCGAACGAGGTGGCGCTGGATATCCAGCAGCGTTACCACACGGCGGACGAGGCAGAAGCGGATATCCGCCGCAGGCTGGCGGAAAAGGAAGTCATTATCGGGTTCGGCCACCCGGTTTACACCATTGCCGACCCGCGGAGTGACATCATCAAGGAAACCGCTCGCACCCTGTCCCGCCGTAACGGCAACACCCGCCTTTACACGGTGGCAGAGCGGATCGAGCGGATTATGGACGAACAGAAAAAGATGTTCCCTAATCTCGATTGGTTCAGTGCTGTTTCCTACAATGCCATGGGTATTCCCACGGCCATGTTCACGCCTGTGTTTGTTATTGCGCGTGTCACAGGCTGGTGTGCACATGTGATCGAACAGCGGCAGGATGGCAAAATCATTCGCCCGTCCGCCAATTATGTCGGCCCCGATGTGCGGCCTTTTGTGTCTCTGTGTGAGCGTGATGGACTGGAGTGCGCGGCATGACCTATCTGGTTGGTAAAGACCTGCCCACGCGGCCTGCGGGGCAACGCTTCAGGGAACTGCTGGCTGGCAAAGGTATTCTCCAGCTTCCGGGGGCACATAACGGTCAGGCGGCCCTGCAGGCGCGGGATAACGGGTTTGAGGCGCTGTACCTGTCCGGTGCAGCCATGACCGCCAGTATGGGCCTGCCTGATCTGGGCATTATCACGGTGGAGGAAGTCTGCTTCTTCATCCGTCAGATTGTCCGCTCCTCCGGCCTGCCGCTGTTGGTT
Organism: Acetobacter vaccinii; assembly: GCF_008365315.1. NCBI lineage: Bacteria > Pseudomonadati > Pseudomonadota > Alphaproteobacteria > Acetobacterales > Acetobacteraceae > Acetobacter > Acetobacter vaccinii. The sequence continues at coordinate 1,642,200 of NZ_CP043506.1, forward strand.
GATGGTGACACGGGCTATGGTGAGACCCTCAATGTCATGAACATGGTGCGGGCGTTTGAAGATGCAGGGGCTGCCGCCGTGCATATTGAGGACCAGATCCTGCCCAAGAAATGCGGGCATCTGAACGACAAGAAGCTGGCATCCCCGCAGGATATGGCCCAGAAAGTGGCCGCAGCCGCGCGGGCACGGCGGGATATGGTCATTATCGCCCGGACCGATGCCGCAGGCTCGGAAGGGATAGATGGTGCTGTGGCCCGAGCACGGCTTTATCATCAGGCCGGGGCGGATGCCATTTTCCCGGAAGCCCTGACGTCGGAAGCTATGTTCAGGGAGTTTGCATCCCGCCTTCCGGATGTGCCCCTACTGGCAAACATGACCGAGTTTGGGCGGACGCCGTATTTTACCGCCAGCCAGTTTGAGCAGATGGGATATTCCATGATCATCTGGCCGGTCAGCTCCCTGCGTGCGGCCAACAAGGCGCAGGATACGTTGTATAAAACCATTGCCCGCACGGGTGGCACCTGGGATTTGCTTGACCAGATGCAAACAAGGGATGAACTTTACAAGACATTGCGTTATTATGACTACGAGTCTCTCGATGCGGGCATAGTGGCGACAGTTTTGCCGCATATTGGCAAGTCTGACCGCGACGCAGCCTGAATTTTTCTGTCCCGGACAAAAACAAAAAAACCAGGGAAACGGAATCATGTCTCACACCACAGTCATCCCGGCCAGCACCTATGCCGGGTATCCGGCTATTATGACGCCCCACCAGCTCGACACCATGCGGGCACGCGCCCAGCGTGATCCTGATGGTTTCTGGCTGGAACAGGCAAGGCGCGTTTACTGGCACCGCAAACCTACGCAGGCTTTTACAGGTAGTTTTGAAGGTGATGTCTCAATCCGGTGGTTTGAGGACGGGCAGTTGAATGTGTCTGTCTGTTGCATCGACCGGTATCTGACAGACCGGGGTGATCAGGTTGCGCTGATCAGCCATAGGGAAGGGCGGCAGGCTTCGGAAAAAATCACCTACAGCATGCTGCACGAGCGTGTTTGCCGCCTGGCCAATGCGCTGACCCATCTGGGGGTGGAAAAAGGACAGCGTGTGGCCATCTGCCTGCCCATGGTGTCCGAGGCTGTGGTGGCCATGCTGGCCTGCGCCCGTATTGGTGCGGTGCATGTGGTTCTGTTTGGTGGTTTTTCGGCTGAAGGCATTGCCGAACGTCTGGTGGACAGTGGGACTGTTGCCGTTATTACCGCCAACGTGGCCCGCCGTGGGGCCAAGCTGGTGCCATTTAAGGAAACGATTGACGAAGCCCTGCGCAAGGCGGGCAGTGCCAGCAGTGTGCATTCCGTTCTGGTTGTCAGCACATCGGACGACCCTGTTCTGATGTTGCCTGGCCGTGACTACAATTATCATGACTTTGTGGATGAATTCGAGGCTGATTTCGTGCCTGTTCTGATGAACGCGGAGGACCCTCTGTTCCTGCTCTATACCTCAGGCAGCACCGGCAAACCCAAAGCTATTGTGCATGCGTGTGGCGGGTATATTGTGTGGGCGGCTTATACCATGGGCATGGTCTATACCCATCAGCCGGGTGATGTGCTGTGGTGCACGGCGGATGTGGCGTGGATTACGGGGCACACATCCGTGGTGTATGGGCCGCTTGCAAACGGTGGCACCACCATGATTTCCGACAGCCTGCCCACACATCCGTATCCCGGCCGCTGGTGGGATCTGGTGGACCAGTACAAGGTGACCATGCTCTTCACCGCCCCGACCGCTGTGCGGACGATGATGGCGGAGGGTGACGAGGTGGTGAAGAAACGCGACCTCCGCTCTCTCCGGCTTCTGGGCGTTGCGGGCGAGCCGATCAGCCCGGATGCCTGGCAATGGTATCATGACGTTGTGGGCAACAAGCGCTGCCCGGTGGTGGATACGTGGTGGCAGACGGAAACAGCCGGTATCGTGCTGGGACCAATGCCGGGTGTGCAGGCCCTCAAACCCGGCTCCGCCACCATGCCCCTGCCGGGGGTGGAAATGACACTGATCGACCAGCAGGGTGGTGCTGTGACCGGGCCGGGGGAAGGTGCATTGTGCATCAGCCGTTCCTGGCCGGGACAGGCCCGCACGATCTGGGGGGATCACGAGCGTTTCCGCCAGACCTACTTCACCATGGCGCCGGGGCGTTATTTCACCGGTGATGGTGCCAAGCGTGATAGCGATGGATATTACTGGATTACCGGCCGTATGGACGATGTCATCAACATCGCGGGCCACCGGCTTGGTACGGCGGAGGTGGAAGAAGTGCTGGCGGAAGACCACCGTATTGTGGAATCCGCAGCCGTTGGTGTGCCGCATCCGGTCAAAGGGCAGGGGCTGGTGGTGTTTGTCATCCCCCGCAAGGATGCAGCGGGTGAGGTGACAGAGCAGGCTCTCTCGCGGCTGATTGCCTCCCAGCTTGGGCGGTATGCAGCGCCCGAGGCGGTCTATCTGGTGCCAGACCTGCCGCGCACCCGGTCGGGCAAGATTGTCCGCCGCCTGCTGCGCAAGATTGCAGAAGGGCAGATAGAGAATTTTGGTGACCTGTCAGCTTTGAATGACATGGCGATCGTAAAGATGTTATGTGATCGGGTGTGGGGCCAGATGGCCTTTTCACACGGTGTTCCCGAGCAGGCCCGGGCCTGAAACCACGTTACAGCCGGGTGTGCAGGGCTTGCCTTGCGCGGCAAGATCGGAAGGCCGGGGCCATGTGCCCCGGCCTTTTCGCATTGTGGGGTGGTGGTTCTGGGCCAGGTATTTGCCTGTTGGGCGCATGCCGCCTACATGGGCTGGAGTTTTGGCAGCATATATCCGGCGCGGGGGCACCATGCACGATCTGTTTGAAGGGCACCATGTTGGCGATTCCCGTCCGTTGAAACTGGGGGGAGATGTTGTCAGCTCCGCCACCTACGGGGGGGCTGACCGGTGCTACCGTTACACGCTGCGCCGCGTGTGGGACCCCTCCGGCCCTGTCATGATGTGGCTGATGATGAACCCTTCGGTCGCGACCGAGGACGGGGATGACCGCACGGTGGCCAAATGTCAGCGGTATGCGCGGGCCTGGGGGTATGGGGGCATGCTGGTGGGGAATACCTTCGCCTATCGTTGCACCGACCAGAAGCGATTGCTGGAAACGCCCGACCCGGTCGGACCAGAGAATGATGCCGCCCTGCTGGCCATGGCGGGGGAGGCCGGGCTGATTGTGGCGGCCTATGGTTCCCCCCATGATCGTGAACTGCGTGCCCGTGGGCCGGAGGTGCTGCGTCTTTTGCAGCAGCATGGTTTTGCCGTGCATGCGCTCAGGATCAGCAACACCGGGCGACCCTGCCACCCTTTGTACCTCCCCTCCACCTTGACGCCGGAGCTACTGCCGCAGGAGGGCACGCCTTAGTCCTGCCTTCCTGTCTGTCGTGTGTTGACTGGCGCGGCACTTCGGTATCCCCTTACGGGATAAGGAAGAACCATTGCCCCAAAGGGCATGAAAGGCCGGACCAACCATGACAGGAGAAAGCACGCATCATACCACAGGGTATCTTGCGTCGGACGAATTTGCGGCCATGCTGGATCGGCTGGGGGAGGTTGCGGTTCGCACGGGGCTGAACGTGCTGCCGGGCCAGCAGGTCATTCTGACAGCTCCGTTGCATGCGGTGCCGCTGGTGCGGCGGGTGACAGAGCATGCCTACCGGGCCGGTGCGTCGCTGGTCACAACCTTTTATTCCGATGACCAGACCACTCTGGCCCGTTACCAGTATGGGGCGGAGGACACGTTTGACACCGCCGCAGGCTGGCTGGCCAAAGGGATGGCCGACGGTTTTCGCGAAGGTGCGGCCCGCATGGCCATTACTGGTGGCAACCCGGCTCTTCTGGCCGGGCAGAAGCCTGACCATGTCTCCCGCGCCAGCAAGGCGGCGTCCATCGTCAACCGTCCTGCCATGGAAATTATCACGAATTTTGATATCAACTGGTGCATTGTCGCAGCAGCAACGCCGGAGTGGGCACAGCAGGTGTTTCCGCACCTGCCGCCCCAGCAGGCGCTGGAAGAACTCTGGCGCGCCATTTTTGCGGTTTCCCGCCTGACAGGGCCAGACCCTGTGGCAGAATGGGCAACCCATAACGCCATCCTGCACCGTCGCGCCACGTTCCTGAACGATGCCCGCTACGCGGCCCTGCACTTTACCGGCCCCGGAACCGACCTGACAGTGGGGCTGGCTGACGGGCACGACTGGGCCGCCGGGGCCGAAAAGGCGGGCAATGGTGTTGTCTGCAACCCCAATATCCCGACCGAGGAAGTGTTTACCACGCCCCACCGCCTCAAGGTGGAGGGGCATGTCTCCAGCACCAAGCCGCTATCCCATCAGGGGACATTGATTGACGGTATCCACGTGCGGTTTGAGGCTGGCCGGATTGTGGATATGCAGGCCACAAAAGGGCAGGACGTGCTAGCCCGTGTGCTGGATACGGACGAAGGGTCCTGTCGTTTGGGAGAGGTGGCACTGGTGCCCCATTCCTCCCCCATTTCACGCAGTGGTATCCTGTTCCAGAACACATTGTTTGATGAAAACGCCGCGAGCCATATTGCTCTGGGGCAGGCCTATACCAAGTGTATGCGCGATACCGAGGGGCAGGACGAGGCCAGCCTTGCCGCCCGTGGGGCCAATACCAGCATGATCCATATCGACTGGATGATCGGTTCGGGCCAGGTTGATGTTGACGCCGTTACAGCCGACGGCAGCCATACCCCCCTGATGCGCCAGGGCGAATGGGTGGTTGAAGCATGAGAAGGTGGAACAGCATGTCTTTTCTCCGTAAGGGATTTCTGGTTCTGGCAGGGGCGCTACCCCTTCTGGCCGCAGGGGTCACACAGGCCCAGACCACAGCCACAAACCGCCCACCGGCTTTGACGCCCGAGCAGGTGGCCATTATGCGGCACGACATGGATACCGCCCTGCATTACAAGCTGGCGCCAGATGTGCTGCCCCGGCTGACGGCAACATTGCAGGCTATTCAGACCGCAGGCATTCAGCCCCCCGCCCGTTATGGCATGTCCCTGGACCAGCAGATCCAGTTTGTGGAGCAGGTCAAGGGGCTGAGCGCCATCCTCAAGGACCACGGCTTTACGCCGCGTGACTTTGTCATGAGCCTGACCTGTGTAGGCCTGACAGGCAGCCTGATGAACATTCCCGCAGGGCAGGAAGCCGGAGGTGATCTGACCAAGCCGGAACCACAGAATGTGGCACTCCTGCGCGCTAACCCCCAGGCGTTGCAGGCTCTTGCCAGTGTGATCCGGGCTGAAAAACCCGCAACGGCCAGTGCCCAGTAGCCACAGGCAGCCTGCTCAGCTTCTGACGTAGCCTCAGGGTGTTGCGTGTTTGGGGGCTGGGCAGGTTGGGTTGGGTGGCAGTGTCAGGGCGTGGAGTGTGCCCTGCATGCGAAAGTCACCAAAATTCATGTCCAGCGCGTCTGACACTCCGTTGGTAAAGACGCGCATCCCCAGTTCGTAAACCGGGGTCATGGCATGGCCTGCCTGCTCAAAAAACGCGATATGCACCTGACTGGAAGCAACATCTGGCGCAGGTGGGGGCAGGGTCGGCAACGGGGCCGGGGCATTGCGGTGTAGGATTGTGGCATATGTGTCCTCCGCCCCATCGGCCACGGTGCCGTCAAACAGCGGACTGGCCAGATCCGCCTTTCCGGCCTGCATGGCGTCGATCAGGTTTGCCATATGGGCCATGGGAAAGACCGTGCCCACGGGCAGGGTCCGTGTGGTGGACAGGGGCTTGTCGTAATGAGCTGTGCCGGAGCCATCCGGGTTCAGGCTGGCCTGCCCATGGAGCGCCTGTAAGAGCTGGCCATCGCGGGTTTCATGCGTGCTGAAGGTCAGATGGCGGCTGTCCGGGCTTTCCAGCGTTGTGTATTCCGACCGCATGTGTGTTGGCCCGTCCTTGCGGGTCACGCTCTGAATATCCAGCGTCTGGCGGGTCACCCATCCCGCGCAGGTTTTCTGCACGGAATAGGCCATGCTGCCCGTGGCGGAGAGGGTTTCTCCCCCCGCACTTTCCACAAGGTTCAGGTCGTAGAGAGCATTTTGGGAGGCCAGATCCGCTGCCAGAAGTGGTGTGGCGGCCAGCGGAGAGGAGAGGCAGAAAGCAGGGAGAAGTGACAGCAGGGCAACAGCCCGTGCTGGAAAAAACCAACGTATCATGCAGCCTAACAAAAAGTATTCTGCTGGATCATGCAACGGTGGGATGGCTGGAATGGTGTCTCACAAAAGGGTCACCACGGTGCCAGGCAAGCGTGCAGCACGCTGTTATCCCCCGCAGGGGGCAGGGCTTTTTGTCCCTCTGCCTGCCGCAGTGTCGGGGCAGGCAGAGGGGTGGTTTCAGCTTAGTCTTTTTTGGGTGCCGGGGCTGCGGCAGGCTTTGGCTTGGGCAGGTTCAGCGCCAGGGACAGCTCCTTCATCCGCTCAGGCAGCACGGGGGCGGGAGCACCCATCATCAGGTCTTCACCCTGCTGGTTGAGGGGGAAAAGAATGACCTCACGGATGTTGGGTTCATCAGCCAGCAGCATCACAATACGGTCCACGCCGGGGGCAGAGCCACCATGCGGCGGCGCACCGTAGCGGAAGGCATTGAGCATGCCACCAAAGCGGGCTTCAACCTCGCTTTCGGGGTAGCCTGCAATCTCAAACGCACGCACCATCACGTCGGGCAGGTGGTTACGCACCGCGCCGGAGGACAGTTCGATCCCGTTGCACACGATGTCGTACTGATAGGCCAGGATCTCCAGCGGGTCCTTGCTGTTCAGCGCGTCCAGCCCGCCCTGGGGCATGGAGAAGGGGTTGTGCGAGAAGTCGATCAGCCCGGTATCCTCGTTGCGTTCATACATCGGGAAATCGGTGATCCAGCAGAAGCGGAAGGCATTGTCTTCCACCAGCCCCAGTTCCTCGGCAATGCGGGTGCGGACAAGGCCGGAGAACTTGGCGACATCCAGCCCCTTGCCTGCGGCAAAGAAGACGGCATCACCGGCTTTCAGCCCCAGGCGGGTGCGGATGGTCTCTGCCCGGTCGGCTTCAAGGTTCTTGGCGATCGGCCCTTGGCCACCGGCCTCGGAGAAGGTGATGTAGCCAAGGCCACCGGCCCCGTTTTCACGCGCCCAGTTATTCAGCTTGTCAAAAAAGGAGCGCGGGCGGTCCCCAGCACCAGGGGCGGGAATGGCGCGGATTTCGCCCCCATCGGCGGCAATACGGGCAAACAGGCCAAAGCCGGAGTCTGCAAAGGCGTCGGTAACATCGGTAATCCGCAGCGGGTTACGCAGGTCAGGCTTGTCGGAGCCATATTCCTTCATGGCACGGGCGTAGGGAATCCGCTCGAAGGGGGCTGCGCTGACCGTGCGGCCATTGCCAAATTCGGTGAACAGGCCGGACATGACCTCTTCCAGCACCGCAAAAATTTCGTCCTGCGTGGCAAACGCCATTTCAAAGTCAAGCTGGTAGAATTCCCCCGGTGAGCGGTCAGCGCGGGAGGCTTCGTCACGAAAACACGGGGCAATCTGGAAATACCGGTCGAATCCGGCAACCATGGCCAACTGCTTGAACTGCTGGGGGGCCTGCGGCAGGGCGTAGAACTTGCCCGGATGCATGCGTGAGGGCACCAGGAAGTCACGCGCACCTTCGGGGGAGGATGCGGTCAGGATCGGGGTCTGTAGTTCCACAAAGCCCAGGTCGGTCATGCGGCGGCGCATGCTGGCCACGACCGAGGCGCGCAGCAGGATGTTGCGGTGCACCTTGTCACGGCGTAGGTCGATGTAGCGGTACCGCAGGCGCAGTTCGTCGGAATAATGTTCCTGCCCGGCCACCTGCAACGGCAGCACGGCGGCTGCGGACTGTACCTCAAAGGTTTTGGCACGCAGTTCAATGTCGCCTGTGGCCAGGTCGGGGTTGCGGGTGCCTTCCTCGCGCAGCACAACCTCGCCGGTGACGGTAATTACGCTTTCAGCCCGGACATGCTCTGCCGTTTCCATCACGGTGGAGCCAGCGGGGATAACAATCTGGGTAATGCCGGTTTCGTCCCGCAGGTCGATGAATAGCAGCCCGCCATGGTCCCGCTTGCTGTGGACCCAGCCCGACAGGCGGGCGGTAGAGCCTGCATCGCCCGCGCGAAGGGCCGAACAGCTATGGGTACGGTAAGGGTGCATGGCGGTGTCCTGAAAGCTGAGGTCCGGCCGTGCGGTAGAGCCGTCCCCTGATTGAAGTCCTATAGTGCCGGAGGAAGCAGGGCGGCGGCTATTATGTCAAGGCTAGAGCGGCGGTTTTGAGGGGTCAAAAACTTGCTTTGGTCTGTTTTTTCCTGTATGGCGCTGCCACCGCGCGGGCACCCCTGGAGGCCTGCGTGTTCAGATTTTCAGGAGAGTTTAACGTGTCCAAGATTACATCCATCGAAGCATCGGCGCGCGCGAAGGCTGGTAAGGGGGCAGCGCGGGCGACGAGGCGTGCTGGCCTGGTGCCCGGCGTTGTTTACGGCGGCAAGCAGGAAGCAACACTGATCGCGGTTGACCCGCGCATTATCGTCAAGGGTCTGCAGACCTCTGGCTGGCGCTCACGCGTTTACGAAGTCAACGTTGACGGCAAGGTCGAACGTGCCCTGATCCGTGACGTGCAGCTGCACCCGGTCAAGGACTCCCCCGTGCATGTTGACTTCATGCGCCTGTCCGCTGGCTCACGCGTGCATGTTGAAGTGTCCGTGCATTTCGTGGGTGAAGACAAGTGCCCCGGCATCAAGCGTGGTGGCATGCTCAACGTTGTGCGTCACACGGTTGACGTTGAAGTTCCGGCCGAGCAGATCCCGGAATTCTTCACCGTTGATCTGACCAAGCTGGACATCAACGACAACGTGCGTTGGGAAGATGTGGCCGGCACGGAAGGCGCTACGCCGATCAGCCACGAAGCCAACTTCGTGATCGCCAGCATTGCTGCGCCGAACGTTGACACGACAGAAGCTGCATCCTGATTTCTATCAGGGTAGCGTATAGTCTGGTTATGGGGCGCGGGGCATGTGCAGGGCACATGCCCCCGCTTTCTTTGGAACAGGTTTTGGTGGAGCCGGGTCATGCTGCTCTGGGTTGGACTGGGTAATCCTGAGTCCTCCATGCGTCGGCACAGGCATAATGTCGGCTTCATGGCGGTGCAGGCTATTGCCGCCAAATACGGGTTTACACCCTGGCGCAACCGCTTTCGGGGCGAAGTTGCCGAAGGGCGCGTGGGCGGGCAGAAGGTTCTGGCCCTGTTGCCCATGACCTATATGAATCGCTCGGGCGAGAGTGTGCAGGAGGCTGCGGCCTTCTACAAAATTGCCCCCGAGCATATTACACTCTTCCATGACGAGTTGGACCTGGCCCCAGGCCGCCTGCGTGTAAAGCGTGGGGGTGGTGCTGCCGGGCACAATGGTCTGCGCTCGACTGACAGAATGCTGGGCACGCCCGATTACTGGCGGGTGCGTATTGGCATCGGGCATCCGGGCCACAAGGACCGCGTGCATGGCTGGGTGTTGGGAAATTTTACGGATACGGACCGCCAGGAATGGCTGGACCCGCTGCTGGACCGTATGGCGGGGGCGGCGCCATTTCTGGCTGAGGGCCGGGCGGACCAGTTTATGACACGGGTTGCACTGCCGGAGGGGAGCAAGGGCTGATGGGATTTAACTGCGGTATCGTGGGGCTGCCCAATGTGGGCAAGTCCACGCTGTTCAACGCGCTGACGGCCACGGCCACGGCGCAGGCTGCCAACTATCCGTTCTGCACCATCGAGCCCAATGTGGGCCGCGTGGCAGTGCCGGACCCGCGTCTGGACAAGCTGGTGCAGATTGGCAAATCCCAGCGTGAAGTGCCCACCAGCCTGGAGTTTGTGGACATTGCGGGCCTTGTGCGCGGTGCGTCCAAGGGGGAAGGGCTGGGCAACCAGTTCCTGGCCAATATCCGCGAGGTTGATGCGGTCATCCACGTCCTGCGCTGCTTTGAGGACGACGACATTACGCATGTCGAAGGCGGCGTGGACCCGGTGCGTGACGCCGAGATTATCGAAACCGAGCTGATGCTGGCCGATCTCGACTCGCTCGAAAAGCGCCTGCCCAACCTGCAAAAGCGTGCCAAGAACCGCGATGCCGAAGCCGTGGCCCAGATCGCGGTGATGGAACCGCTGATGGAAGCCCTGCGTGAAGGCCGGCCCGTGCGAGCCGCCATTCCAGTTGGGGAGGAAGAAACCGTCCGCCGCCTGCAACTGCTGACCAGCAAGCCTGTTCTGTACGTGTGCAATGTGGATGAGGACTCGGCAGCGACCGGCAATGCATTCTCGGAGCAGGTCAAACTGCGGGCCGAGGCCGAAGGGGCTGCGGTTGTCATTGTCTCCGCTGCGATCGAGGCTGAAGTCAGCCAGCTTGCGGATGATGAGCGGCGCGAGTTTCTGGAAGGTCTGGGTCTTAAGGACAGTGGTCTGGACCGGGTGATTGCCGCAGGCTACCGCCTGCTGGGCCTGAGCACCTACTTTACGGTTGGCCCCAAGGAAGCCCGTGCCTGGACAATTACCAAAGGCACCAAGGCCCCGCAGGCCGCAGCCGTCATTCACAATGACTTTGAACGTGGCTTCATTGCCTGCGAAACCGTCGCATATGACGATTATGTTCAGTATGCTGGGGAGGCAGGTGCCAAGGAAGCCGGGCGCCTGCGTGTTGAAGGTCGGGATTATGTTGTGCAGGATGGTGATATTCTGCTGTTCCGCTTCAACGTATAAGGTTCAGTGTCATACGGACCGGGTGTGTGGAAAGGCCACGCACCCCATCCGCTGAGAGTATGGAGATAGGAACACCGCCATGACCACGGAGGGAGACAGTTCGCAGCTTCAGGTTCTGGAGGGTGCCGCATCAGAGATGCACGGTGCCCAGGCTGCGTTGCCGATGGTTGCTCTTGCCCGCCGGGCCAGACTTGCGTCCCGGACATTGGCGCAGAGTTCATCTTCCGACCGGGATCGGGCATTGTGGGCAGCCGCGGCGGCCCTGCGGACGTCCAGCGCGGCCATTCTTGAGGCCAACGCACAGGATCTTGCCGTATCCCAGGCGAAAGATTCCTTCCGTGACAGGCTGACCCTGACCCCGGAACGGGTTGAGGCCATGGCCCGTGGTCTGGAGGACATTGCCGATCTGCCCGACCCCGTGGGGCAGGTGCGGGATGAATGGACCCGTCCCAACGGGCTGCGTATCCGCCGCGTGTCCACACCCGTCGGGGTTATTGGCGTGATTTATGAGAGCAGGCCCAATGTCGGCGCGGATGCCGCTGGCCTGTGCATCAAGTCCGGTAACGCCGTACTGCTGCGTGGCGGGTCGGAAAGCCTGCATAGCGCGCGTGCCATCCATGCCGCCATGCAGGAAGGCCTGCGCGCGGCTGGCCTGCCTGAAGATGCGGTGCTGATTGCACCCGATGCCGACAGGCGGCATGTGGCCGACATGTTGGGCGCTGCCGGGCTGGTTGACCTGATTATCCCCCGTGGCGGGCGTGGTCTTGTCGAACGTGTGCAGAGCGAGGCGCGGGTGCCGGTTCTGGCCCATGCCGAAGGCCTGTGTCACACCTATGTCCATGCTGCGGCCGACCCGGCCATGGCACGGCGGATTGTGCTCAATGCCAAAATGCGCCGCGTAGGCATTTGCGGCGCAACCGAGACGCTGCTGCTGGATGCCGCCATAGCCCCCAGCCTGCTGCCGCAGATTGTTGCAGACCTTTCCGAAAAGGGTTGTGCGTTCAAGGCCGACGCGCAGGCACGGGCCATTGTGCCTGAGCTGCCTGCTGGTAATGAGGAAGATTTCGGCACCGAATGGCTGGATGCGATCCTGAACGTGGCAGTGGTCAACGGGGTGGACGATGCACTGGACCATATCGCCCGTTATGGCTCGTCTCATACCGAGGCGATTGTGACATCGGATGAGGCCACGGCGATCCGTTTTATGAACGGTGTCAGCAGTGCTGTGGTCATGTGGAATGCCTCCACCCAGTTCTGCGATGGGGGTGAGTTCGGATTCGGGGCGGAAATCGGCATTGCTACAGGCCGCTTCCATGCCCGTGGTCCTGTCGGGGTCGAGCAGCTGACAACCTTCCGGTACGAGGTCATCGGTAACGGACAGGTGCGTTCCTGACATTGCCGCAGCCGCGTGCCGAGTATGACGGCGTTCCCACCTGGGGGGACGCCCGTCGGTGCAGAATCGGCTTGCTGGGGGGGTCTTTCAACCCCGCGCATGCCGGGCACCTGGCCATAGCCCGACGCGCACTGGTGCAACTGCGGCTCGACCAGGTGTGGCTGATGGTGTCGCCGGGTAATCCGCTCAAACCCCGGCGCGGCATGGCCCCGTTGGCGCAGCGCCTGCAAACGGCGCGGCAACTGGTGGACGGTCGGCGCGTTATCGCAACGGATATAGAAGCCCGAATCGGGACACGATATACCGTGGATACGCTGCGTTGCCTGAAAGCGCGTTTTAAGAATGCTCATTTTGTCTGGCTGACCGGGGCTGACGGTCTGGTGACGCTGCCACGCTGGAAAGGCTGGCGGGGGCTGGTGCATACCGTGGCCATGGCAGTTTTCCCCCGACCAGGGCAGAATTTTGCGGCATTGAACGGGGCCGCGGGCCATTATATGGCGCGTTGGCGTCTTCCTGCGTGTCAGGCCGGGTGCCTTGCCATGCGTCGCCCCCCTGTGTGGGCTTTCCTTCCAGGGGCACAAAACAGTATATCTGCAACAGCCATCCGGCGGCAGGGCGGTTTTTCCGTCAGCGTGGATCACGCACCCCCCACCGCCTCGCGAAATTCAGGAGAATCGTCATAGTCAGGAAGCCACCCGCCGAGACGCCGGCACGCCCCCGTTCGTCCACGGCCACCACCCGGGGCACGCGGGCCACAGCCTCCCGCGCTGCAGTGCCCGGTGCTGCGGCAGCACCCGGCTCGGTCCGCAAAAAAGCCGTTGCAGCAGGGCCAAAAACCCGTGCCAAACGCGAAACCGTTGCGCCCGATATTCTCGAGCAGTCCCTCGCCATCATCACCGCCAGTCTGGAAGACGACAAGGCGGAGGATATCGTGGTGATCAACCTTGCCGGGCGTGCCTCCTTCGCCGACCGCATGGTTGTGGCCACCGGCCTTGCCGACCGCCAGATTGCCGCCATGGCCCAGCATATTGAACGCAAGCTGCGTGACATCGGCATCAAGCGCGTGCTGGTCGAAGGGGCAAACGGTTCCGACTGGGTGCTGCTGGATACGGGCGATATTGTTGTCCACCTGTTCAAGGCCGAAGCCCGTGCGCTGTATGGGCTGGAAAAAATGTGGGGCGCTGAGCTGGATGACAGCAACGAGGGTGATGTCACTCATCTGTAAGCTCTGCTGCCAGACACAGGGCAGGGGCCACGCATGAGGCTGGTTGCCGTTGGCCGCATGAAGGACAGGGCCGAACTGGCCCTTGTCGAGCGTTACTTGAAACGCTTGCGGCCTGCCCTTGATATTGTGGAACTGGCTGATGGCCGGGGCTCCCCTGACGAGATAAAACGTCGGGAGGCCCAGGCCATTCTGGCAGCCTGCCCCCCGCGCTCCCACGTGGTCGCGTTGGATGAAAGTGGGCAGAACTGGAGTAGCGGGGCTTTTGCCCAAGCCATGCAGGACTGGCAGGCACAGGGGCGGGTCCCCTGTTTTGTCATTGGTGGGGCGGAAGGGCTGGAGGCGTCAGTACTGGCGCGGGCCGATGCCCGGCTGTCCCTCGGCCAGTTAACATGGCCGCACATGCTGGTCCGCATTATGCTGGTCGAGCAGATCTACCGGGCGCAGGCCATTGCTGGCGGGCATCCGTATCATCGCTCTGGCCGCCCTTAATACGATTACATTGTAAGTTCTGCTGTGGTGCGGTGCCAGCGGTGTGTCTGGTGCCAACCCCTTGGCGCGTTCACTGCTTTTCAAAAACCTGTGCGCGGGGCAATGGGGGCTGGTGTGGGGGGCTGTGGGGCAATACCCTGCAAGCGTTGCGCTGCATGCGGGACAGGGCTTTCCATAATCTGGCGGATACCCTGTTTTTTTATGATGGCGTTTTTGTTATAACACCGCGTATGGCGTGCGTGGGTATGGACCGTAAGGGGCCATGGGTCTTACACGCCTGTGGGCGCATGAATGCGCCAGCAGCATGGAAGAGAACGCACGATGCAGATGCCACACCCCAGCCAGGACATTATCAGCCAGCGCGAGACGCTGGCCGCAGGGCTGCGGCAGATTGTCGGGTCGGAGTGGGTTATCTCCGACGAGGTCGAGCGCAAGCCTTATCAGTGTGACGGCATTACCGCCTATATGGCCATGCCGCTGCTGGTCGTGCTGCCTGCCAGCACGGAGGAAGTGCGTGCTGTGCTGCGCTTTTGCCATGAGCGCGGCGTCAAGGTTGTGCCCCGTGGGTCTGGCACGTCGCTTTCCGGCGGGGCTTTGCCGCTGGAAGATGGCATCCTGCTGGTCACATCGCGCCTGTGCAGCGTTGTCGAGGTGGATGCCCCCAACCGTGTGGCGCGTGTGCAGCCCGGCGTACCCAATATTGCTATTAGCGAGGCCGTCAGCCACCTGGGCCTGTGCTACATGCCTGACCCTTCCAGCCAGTTGATTTCCACCATTGGTGGCAATGTCGCGGAAAATGCCGGGGGCGTGCACTGTCTGAAATACGGTGTGACGGCGGACCATATTCTGGGTCTGCAACTGGTGCTGATGACAGGGGAGTTGCTGCAACTGGGCGGCGCTTTTCTTGGGGCATCGGAAGGGGAGCTGGACCTGATGGGCGTGCTCACCGGGTCGGAAGGGTTGCTGGGTGTTGTGACGGAAATAGCCGTGCGCCTGGAGCCAGTGCCCGAGGTGGCGCGTGTTATTTCCATGAGCTTCCCCTCGGTGGAAAAAGCCTGCGAATGTGTGGGGGCCATTATTGGTGTGGGCGTTATTCCTGCGGGCCTTGAGTTTATGGACCGCAAGGTGCTCGACGC
This sequence comes from Acetobacter vaccinii, assembly GCF_008365315.1. NCBI lineage: Bacteria > Pseudomonadati > Pseudomonadota > Alphaproteobacteria > Acetobacterales > Acetobacteraceae > Acetobacter > Acetobacter vaccinii. Next base: position 1,657,266 of record NZ_CP043506.1, read on the forward strand.
TGTTTCAGTGCTGATTCGGGAACGGTTTGATGACCGGACGGAAGCCCTGCTGCTGTGTGAACTGGATGGCACGGCGGTAGAGGTTGATGCGCTGGTGCATGTTGTCAGCGATGTTGCACGGGCACAGGGCGCGATTGAACTCAAGGTCAGCACCACGGAGGAAGAACGCCAGCGGATATGGAGCAGCCGCAAGCTGGCCTTTTCCGCCATTGGCAAGCTCTGCCCGGACTATTACTGCACGGACGGTACAATCCCGCGTAACAAGCTGCCTGAAGTGCTGAACACCATGGCAGAGCTGTCAGAAAAATACGGGCTGGACTACGCCAACTGCTTCCATGCGGGGGACGGTAACCTGCACCCCATTATTATGTATGACGCAGCCAAGCCGGGTGATCTGGAAAAAGCCGAGGCGTTTGGCGCGGATGTTCTGATCGCCTGTGTCAATGTCGGCGGCGTGCTGAGTGGCGAGCACGGTATTGGCGTGGAAAAACGCGACCTGATGACCCATCAGTTCACGGATGTGGACCTGCACCAGCAGCAGATGCTCAAATGTGCGTTTGACCCGCAGGAACTCCTCAACCCCGGCAAGGTCTTTCCCACAGCCTGCCGGTGTGCCGAATTTGGGCGTATGCATGTGCGTGGCGGAGCCCTCCGCTTTGCCGATATTCCGCGTTTCTGATCCGCGCAGGACCAAAAAATAATGACACAGATACAGCAGACCCAGGCGCGCGAGCATCCGTCCAGCACGCAGGATGTGGCAGATATTATCATGGATGCCGCCAGTGCCGGACACAGCCTTGCCATTACAGGCAATGGTACGCGGTGCGGCTTTGGCAATCCTGTCACTGCCAGCCGTGCCATGGCTCTTGGCGGGCTGGATAGCGTTGATTTTTATGACCCCGAAGACCTGGTCATCCGGGTGGGTGCAGGGCTGACGCTTGATGCGCTGGAGGCTATGCTCGCGGCCAAAGGGCAGTATCTGCCTTTTGAGCCCCCACGCTATACCGGGCTGTATGGCACGGATGGGGCACGCTCCACCGTGGGTGGGGCTGTGGCGACCGCCCTGTCCGGGCCACGGCGTATTCTCAACGGTGCCGTGCGCGACTTCGTGCTTGGGGTCGAAGGGGTGAATGGTCAGGGCGATATTTTCAAAGCCGGAGGCCGGACCATGAAGAACGTGACCGGCTATGACCTGAGCAAGCTGCTGACAGGCTCATGCGGTACGCTGGCGGTGCTGACAGCCGTGACCCTGAAAGTGCTGCCTGCCCCCAGGGCGGAAGTTACGCTCATTGTGCCAGCCCAGACGTTGGAGGAGGATGCCGCCCTTTTCCGCACTATTCGCGCTTTGCCGCTGGGTGTGGGCGGGCTTGCCCGCCGCGTCAGCCCGTCAGGCCAGTGCGAGGTGCTGATCCGTATTGAAGGCACGGAACCAGGGGTTGCGGGCAACCGCGCCGTGGTGGAAGGGCTTTTGCAGGGGCGCGAGGGTGCCCGTGTTGTGGAACGGACGGAAAGTGCGGCCCTGTGGCAGGATGTGCGCGAACTGACCTGCCTTGCCCCCCGCGCTGATGAACTGGTCTGGCGCGTTAATCTGCCCGGCACAGCCATGCCTGCCTTTGTGGCGGAGGCCCGCAGGGCAGGCTGTATCAGCCGCTTTTTTGTGGACTGGGCCGGTGGCATCGTATTTTCCACCATGCGGGGTGTGCAGCCGGAAGTGGACGTGCTGCGCTATCGCAAAATGGCTGAAAAAATCGGTGCTAAAGCCATGCTGCTGCGCGGGCCGGATGCCATTCGCGCACAGTTTGGTGCATTCCCCCCCATTACGGCAGGTCTTGCCGCCCTTGCCGGGCGTACACGGGCCGCGTTTGACCCCGGCGGGTTGCTTAACCCCGGCCGTATGACCGTTCAGGCGTAGGAGTTCAGGCCCATGCTCAGCAACATTCCCCAGGCCGCGCGCGATACGGACCCCGATCTCAGCCTGGCGACCGACATTATTGGTAACTGCGTGCATTGCGGCGTCTGCCTGTCGCGCTGCCCGACCTATGCTGTCCGGCGTGAGGAAAATGACAGCCCCCGTGGGCGTATTTTCCTGATCAAGGATATGTATGAAAAAGGGGGTGCGCCCGACGACCGAACCGTCAAACATCTGGACCGTTGCCTGACCTGCCTTGCGTGTGAGGCCATCTGCCCGTCTGGGGTCGAATACTCCAAGCTGATCGCTCACGGGCGGGAGTATGTGGAGGAACATTACAAAAGGCCCCTGTTCCAGCGCGTGACCCGCAGCATGTTGGTGCAGTTGCTGCCCAGGACAGGGCTTTTCCGCCTTGCCCTGTCGGCCGGGCGGCTGGCACGGCCTGCACGTGGGCTGTTTTCGGGCACCATGCGGGCCATGCTGGATATGGTGCCAACCCGCCCGCTGCCCGCCCCCAGCAAGGTTGACCGGCCGCAGACATTCCCTGCCCAGGGGACCACGGCAGGCACCCGCCCCAAACGGGTCGCACTGTTGAATGGCTGCGTGCAGACGGTGCTGGATACGGCCATTAACGAGGCCACCATCCGGCTGCTGCAACGCCATGGGGTAGAGGTTGTCGTGCCCCGTGGGGCAGGGTGCTGTGGCGCGCCCGCCGAACACATGGGCGATCAGGACAAGGCCATGCCGCTGGTCAAGGCCAATATTACCGCATGGCTGCGTGAGGCCGATGGGCCGGACGGGCTGGATGCGGTGATCATCAACACTTCGGGCTGTGGCACCTCGGTCAAGGCGTATGGGCACACCCTGCGGCTTGACCCGCAATGGGCGGATAAGGCGGCCCGCGTGTCCGCCATGGCGCGTGATATTACCGAATTTATGGTGGAAATTGGGCTTAAGCCCCCTGTCAGCCCTGCGGGCCTGCGGGTTGTCTACCATTCCGCCTGCTCCATGCAGCATGGCCAGCGAATTGTGAACCAGCCCAAAGACTTGCTCAAACAGGCAGGGTTTACCGTGCTGGACGTGCCCGAAGGGTATCTGTGCTGCGGGTCGGCAGGGACATACAACCTGTTGCAGCCCGAAATTGCCGGACAGTTGAAGGACCGCAAGGTACGCAACATCCGCTCGGTCAATGCACAGGTGGCGGCCAGTGGCAATATTGGCTGCATGACACAGCTTGCAGGTGCTGTTGGGATTCCTTTTGTCCATACGGTGGAACTGTTGGACTGGGCCACGGGTGGTCCCGAACCTGCTGCGCTGAAATCACTGGGTCTGAAGGCGGAGTAGTGCTGTCCGTTGACCGGACGGGCCTGCCGCACTGGGGGTATTGATGAAAATCGGGTTGTTTGTTCCCTGTTATATTGACGCATTTTTTCCAAAAACAGGTGTTGCGACACTGGAGTTGCTGGAAAAATTTGGTCAGGACGTGGACTATCCCATGGACCAGACCTGCTGCGGGCAGCCCATGGCCAATTCCGGCTGCAACCGGGACGCGGCTGCGGCCGAGGCACTGTTTGTCCGCAACTTCGCGCAGTATGATGCCATTGTCATGCCGTCGGGCAGTTGTGCCCACCATGTGCGCGACAATTTTGATGCCATCCCCCAGACGGATGAAGTCCGGCATGTGCGCCGCAACACCTACGAGCTGGTAGAGTTCCTGCACGATGTGCTGAACGTGCGTGACTTCCCCTGGGCGGAGTTCCCGCACAAGGTGGGGCTGCACAATAGCTGCGGTACGCTGCGTGCCCTGCGGACGGCCAGCATGTCCGAACTGGGGGAAACTCCGTTCTCCAAGCCGATGGACCTGCTCTCACGCGTTAAGGGTATTTCCTTTGCAACGCCCAAGCGGCCGGATGAATGCTGCGGCTTTGGCGGTACCTTCTGCGTGACGGAGGAGGCCGTGTCCGCCCGTATGGGGCTGGACAAGGTGCGTGACCACCACACAGCCGGGGCGGAATACATCGTTTCAGCCGACAGTTCGTGCATGATGCACCAGCAGGGCTGCGCGGAACGGGCCGGTGTGCCGATCCGCTTTATCCATATTGCGGAAATTCTGAACGGAACACGCGAATGAAGGTGAAACCCGTCAATCACGCCAGGGCTGCGGAAGAGTTCATCAAAGATGCGCCGCACCTGAATTTCCATGACGAACGGTTGTGGGACCTGCGTCAAAAGCGCGACCAGCAGATGCATATCCTGCCTGAATGGCAGGAACTGCGCAGCCTTGCCTCGCAGATCAAGGAACACACGCTGGCCAACCTGCCCGAATATCTGGAGCAGTTTGAGGCCAATGCCCGCAAGAACGGCATCCATGTCCATTGGGCGGCGGATGCGGCGGAGCATAACCGCATTGTTGGCGAAATTCTGGAAAAACATGGCGCGCGCTCGCTGATCAAGAGCAAGTCCATGGTGACAGAAGAGTGCAGCATGCGCGACTATCTGGAACCGCGCGGTGTTGTGGTGACAGAAACTGACCTGGGCGAACGTATCCAGCAGCTTGATGGGCAGATGCCCAGCCACATTGTGGTGCCCGCCGTGCACAAGCTGACGCCCGATGTGGCCAAGATTTTTGCCAAATACTACAACACCGACCCTAATGATGATGACCCCAACTCCCTTGCGTGGTCACAGCGTCTGGCAGCCCGCCCGGTTATTCTGACTGCCGATGCGGGTATGACCGGCGGCAACTTTATTGTGGCTGAAACCGGCAGCTTTGTTGTCTGCACCAACGAGGGCAATGCAGACCTGAGTGCTACGGTGCCGGGGCTGCATATTGCTACCCTTGGGATCGAGCGGCTGGTGCCGCGTATGGCTGACCTTGGGGTGTTTGTCCGCCTGCTATCGCGCAGTGCGCTGGGGTCGCCCATTACGCAGTACACCACCCATTTTCATGGCCCGCAGAAGGGGAGTGAAATGCATGTGGTGCTGGTGGACAATGGTCGCTCGCACCGTCTGGGGATGGAGGAGTTCTGGACCTCCCTCAAGTGCATCCGTTGTGGCGCGTGCATGAATACCTGCCCGGTGTATCGTCGTTCTGGCGGTCTGTCTTATGGTGCGGTCTATTCCGGCCCGATCGGGGCTATTATCGACCCGACGTTCAACGAGCGTAAATACAGTACACTACCGTTTGCCTCGACCATGAACGGGAGTTGCACCAACGTCTGCCCGGTCAAAATCAACATTCACGAGCAGCTTTACAAATGGCGGCGCGTGCTGGCGGAGCATCATGAACTGCCCTTCGTCAAGCGCGAGATCATGCATATGGCGGGCAAGCTGCTGGGCCAGCCCAAGCTGTACCGCGCGGCTGTGAACGGGACGGAAACCGCGTTGCAGACGCTGCCGCGCTTCCTGCTGTATAACTGGATGAACCCGTGGAGCAAAAACCGGGAACTGCCGCATCCGGTCAAGCAGACCTTCCATAGCTGGTATAAAGAAAACCGCCTGAAGGCACAGAAAAAGGGGAAAACCGCGTGAGTTCACGAGACGCGATCCTGGCCCGCCTGCGCGATAACCGGCCAGACCCCACCCAGCACCCCCTGCCACCTGTTGCCGTACTGGGCGACATGGATGCCAGCCGCACCCGGTTTGAGGCCAGTCTGGCCCTGCTGGGAGGGCAGGTGCTGGAGCGTAAGGAAGGTGACACGCTGGCCACGGCCATTGCCCGTCGCTTTCCCGATGAAAAGGTAATCTGCTCTGCCGTGCCTGAATTTGAAGGCACAATCCGGATCGAAGACCTGACATCCCCCCAGCAGGCGGCTATGGTGGATGTGCTGGTTGTCCGCACACCGTTTGGCATTGCCGAAATGGGGTCTATTTACCTGAGCGAGAATGAACTCAACCATCTCAACTCAGCCGCGCATCTGACTCAGCATATCGTGGTGCTGCTGTCGGAGGCCAATCTGACCGCCAACATGCACACGGCCTATTCCCAGCGGCCCGAATTCAAAAATGCCCATTATGGGGTGTTGATGAGCGGGCCTTCTGCGACAGCCGATATTCAGGGCGTGCTGATCCGCGGTGCTCAGGGTGTGCGTACGCTGAGCGTCTGGTGGGAAGACGAAGCCTGAAAAACACAAAGCCCCCGTGCCCAGAAGGACGCGGGGGTTTTAGTCTGTGACCCAAACGGTGCAGGGGCTGGTGTTAGCCCCTGACGCGTTCGATCTTGGCGCCACAGGCCGCCAGTTTACGCTCAACAGCCTCGTACCCACGGTCAAGATGGTAAACGCGGCTTAGAATTGTCTCACCATGGGCGGCAAGCCCTGCGATGATGAGTGAGAAGGACGCCCGCAGGTCGGTTGCCATGACCGGGGCTCCCGACAGCCCATGCACCCCCCGGATAATGGCAGAGGAGCCATGGACGTTAATGCGAGCCCCCATGCGGTTGAGTTCGGGCACGTGCATGAAACGGTTTTCAAAAATGGTTTCCGTAATCATGGAGGCCCCTTCCGCAACGGACAGCAGCGCCATGAACTGGGCCTGCATATCTGTCGGGAAACCGGGGTAGGGTTCGGTCATGATATCAATGCCGCGCAGTGCCCCAGTACGGCGCACCCGCATGACGTTGCCATCCTGCGTGACCTCAACCCCACATTCCTCCAGCGCCCGGGCGACTGAACCCAGGTGGTCGATGTGGCCATCAATCAGGCGCAGGTCACCCCCGGTGATTGCTGCGGCACAGGCATAGGTGCCACATTCAATCCGGTCGGACATAATGCGGTGTTCGGCCCCATGCAGGGCCTCGACCCCATCAATCACGATGGTGCCACCACCCGCCCCGCTGATTTTGGCCCCCATGGCGTTCAGGCAGTTGGCCAGGTCCAGCATTTCCGGCTCACGCGCGGCGTTGATAATGGTTGTGCGCCCCTGTGCCAGGGTTGCAGCCATCATCAGGTTTTCCGTCGCCCCGACCGAGGCGAAGGGCAGGATAATACGCTCGCCCTTCAGGCCATGGGGGGCGCGGGCGTGGATATAGCCGTTCTCAAGGGTGATCTCGGCCCCGAGTGTTTCCAGCCCTTTCAGGTGCAGGTCCACCGGGCGGGTGCCAATGGCACAGCCACCGGGAAGGGACACGCGGGCCTCCCGGCAGCGGGCCAGAAGCGGGCCCAGCACCAGAATGGACGCCCGCATTTTGGAAACAATGTCGTAAGGGGCTTCCGTATTGGTAATGTCGCCCCCGACGGACAGCACAGAGCCATCCCCCGCCAGGTCCATCACATTCAGCCCGTGCTGTTCCAGCAGGGTGCGCATGGTGGCAATATCGGCAATGCGGGGCACATTGGACAGGGTCAGGCGTTCGGATGTCAGCAGCCCGGCGACAAGCAGCTTCAGCCCTGCATTCTTGGCGCCACCAATAACAATTTCGCCGTGTAGCGGGCGGCCGCCATGGATGATGAAATGGTCCATGCGCTTACATCCGCGGCGTGGTGACGCCACGCTGGCTCATGTATTTACCGGCCCTGTCAGCGTAGCTGGTTTCGCAAGGCGTCTCGCCTTTGAAGAACAGGAACTGGCAAATGCCCTCGTTGGCATAAATCCGTGCGGGCAGGGGGGTGGTGTTGCTGATTTCAATCGTGACCTGGCCTTCCCACTCTGGTTCCAGCGGGGTCACGTTTACAATAATGCCGCACCGCGCATAGGTGGACTTGCCCAGGCACACCACCAGCACATCCCGCGGGATGCGGAAGTATTCAATGGTATGGGCCAGCACAAAGCTGTTGGGCGGGATAATGCATTCATCCGCCTTGCGGGACACAAACCCATCGGGGCTGAAGTTCTTGGGGTCCACGATGGCGTTGTTCACATCGGTGAAAATGCGAAAATCATCCGCTACGCGGGCATCGTAGCCATAGGATGACAGGCCGTAGGAAATAACGCCCTCGCGGCGCTGGTTTTCCACAAAAGGTTCGATCATCCCCTGTTCCCTGGCCATCTGGCGGATCCATGTATCGGGCATCACGGGCATGTCTTGGAAACTCCATTCGGGGGGATGGGATCGGAACCTGGGTCGGCATCCTGCCTGCTACGCGCCTGTTCCTTGCGGCGGCGCAGGTTGGCGCGCAAGGCAGCGGCCTGACGGGCCATGCGGTCGTCACGGGCGGCCTGCGCCTGTGCGGAAAGCCGCTGTTCGGGTTGGGTCTTGGGGGATGAATCAGTCATGCCGGTGTGCAGCAGGCCAGTCGCATGAAGGTTGAGGACGGTTCCTCCGCTGAGTAGCAGAGGCACTCGTGCATGCCTAGGCCTGTGGGATGGCAAAAAAATGGTGCCTGCCACCCCATGGCTGGGGGGCAGGCGGTTACTGTGTCAGAGGTTGGCAATAACCTTCAGCCCCATGGCGGCTGAATTGGGGATGTTATGGGTCTCGCCAGGGTGGATCATGTACTGGAACTCGGGCTGGATCAGCAGACCGGGCAGAGCGTTAATGGCGTAATATGCCTCGATCACGTGGGAGTCATTCTGGATACCATACACGCCGTTCCCCAGGGAGTAGCCGTAGTCCTGCGCCAGAATTTCGCTGCCACGCCGCCGGTTGCTGACCTTGTACCAGGACCACAGCACGCCAAGGCGGTCTGACACGCGGGAGGGAATAAGCCCGGAGAGCGAGAAGCCAGCATAAGCCTGGTCAGACACGTTAACGGCCCGTGGGGTCACATGCACGTAACCGGCCATCAGATACCCACCGGCCATCTGGTTCTTGCCGCCCAGACGGTAGACCATCTGGTCGGTTTCCAGCCAGAACATGTCAGACGGGGCGGAGCGGATGCCCGGTATGGTGTTGGCAACAGCCGCAGGCAGGGCAGAGGCCAGCTTGTCGGCATAGCGCGTGGTGTCATGCGCGTAGCCCACGACATAATGCCCTGGCAGGCGGTTGCGGGTCAGGAAAGGCTGCCACGTGAATTCGATGGGCAGGGACAGGCCAGTGGCGTCCTCCGCCCCCCAGGCCCAGCCACTGGGGTTGTCGGCCAGCTTGCTGACCGAATACGCACCCACCTGCAAGGCTGTATCACGCGTCGGGCGGAAGCGCAGGCGCGCGCCCCATGTGGCTTTTGGGTACACGCTCAGGGCCGGGTTCTGCTTGAGTGCCGCCGGGGCGGAACAGGTGACCTGGAAGGTACACAGCAGCGGCGATGTCGCAAACACATGGGTCAGCGACATACGCCCGAAAATGATATCCATGGTGTTGTCACGGAATTTCTTTTCGGCGTACATGTCCACCAGATGGGCCGCCACATGGCCGGACAGTGTGTACACTTCCTGCAACGCCACGTAGCTTTCGCCCACGCGGTTCTGGTAGGCCTTACCCGCACGTTCCATGACCAGCGTATGCACGGACCAGCCTTCAAGATTGCTGGACATCTTGCCCAGGTCGAAGGTGCTTTGCAGGGTCAGCTCATGCACATAGCTGTTGCCCTTTTCATTGGGCAGACCACCGCTGAAAAGCCCCATCCATTCCCCCTTGTAGGAGAATGAGAAGGAAAAGCCTTTTTCTTTCAGGCGGTTACGGAAGGGCATTAACTGCGGGATCAGATGGCCGCTGCCGCCCGTTGGTACGTAATAGGCATCGGGCATGTCGTGCGTGCGCTGGGCGTCCAGCCATGCGGGCAGCAGGGCGGAGGGGCCTTCGGCCTGGCTGACAGGGTCCAGCTCAACCTGGAGGGCTGCGTTCTTGTCGCCCGACGGCACAATGGGGCGCACACCGATAGGGGCCATCCCTTCGGAGGGAAACAGCGGGATACCATTGGCGGGCAGTGCAGAATTTGCAGGCTGGCGGATGGCATCGGGGTTGGGCAGGCCAATGCCCGACGACCGGCTGCCCTTGACCAGCGTGACATGGGGGCTGTTGCCCATAAGGGCTGAAACCGGGGTAGGTGTGGGGGTAACAATCGTGTGGCTGGACACGACCGTCTGGGCCTGCGCTGCGGGCGCTTTCCAGAATGCGGCCAGAGTAACAGCCGCACAGCCCGTAAGGAGTGTGGAGCGCATGAGTGTACGCGCGCCGCCAACGGTGTGGCGGTGGGTGCCAGAGTGTTTCATTCCGCGTCCTGTAAGTCGAAGAAGGGCCTGAAGGGCGTTTCAGGAATAGCTGTTACTTGGTCTGACGGCAGTAATGGCTGCCGCAGGACACAGACGGGATAAGCGGAATACATCAGATAAGACTTCGTGGTGGTGTGACATCAGACAATACCGCTTTTTGTTATTATAAGTTGTCGGCCTCACATCAGAACCATGAAGACTAAACTCTGGTCAAGAGGAATTTTGTAATATTGTTGCTCAAAACTCCAAAATACAGGAACAAACAGAAAAATTCAGATAACGATCTTGTTATAACGATAATTTTGCAACAGATATCAGCCACGCTGTGCCCGAACGACATCCTGCCAGCCACAAAGCTGGGCACCAGAATGGGCAAGACCGTTCTTGAAGCCGGGGGCGCACAGGGCATCCAGTTCGGCTTCATGCGCGTAAGTGGGCATCAGCCGGTTGATCAGGGGGTTCTTGCCCGTCGCAGGATGGAAATAGATTTCAGAAACACCATCAGGCAGATGAGCCGCCAGTGCCGCCACACGGTCAGCCGTCATGTGGCCGCTCCATGCCAGACCAAAGCACCAGTCATTGGTGGCCATGCCAGCACTGCGGGCCTGATGGCGGAGCAGGCGTGTCCAGTGGCGCAGTGCGGCGTCGCCCAGGCTGTCGGTATAGGTGCCTGCGGCATACAGGGGCTCTGGGGGTTCCAGCGGCACGCGCACGGCGTTCAGCCCATGGCGCTTGCCAATGTCGATCATCATCCTGCCGACGGTGGGGTGCAGGTGCATGTGCTTGTGGGCGTTGGCATGGTCCAGCCGCAGGCCGGTGCGGGCAAAGGCTTCAAACTGGGCGTTTATTTCCAGTGCCAGTTCGCGGCGGCCTTCGGGGCGGAAAAAATAATCCACGCCAAGTCCAAGCTGGGAGGAGGAAAACCAGCCATCAGCCCCTGTAATCAGCGGCAGGCGGTCATGGGGTAGGGTGGCTGGGCCTTCTATCACCACCAGGTGCAGGCCGACATTCAGGGTGGGCAGGCGTCTGGCACGCTCTATGGCGTCCTGCGCGGCAGCCCCGGCAACCATCAGGCTTGCAGTGGATAGCAGGCCACGGCGATGGGCGGTTTCTATCGCCTCGTTAACTTCAAGGGACATGCCGAAATCATCGGCGGAAACAATGGCGCGTTTCATGGGGTGCTCCTTCCCGGCCGTTGTTAGCATCGGCGGGAAGGGGTGTCATGCACCGGTCCGTGGCAACTTTGGGGCTGCCACGTGGGTCTGTGTCCTCAGGCGGCCTTGCGGTCCTTGAGGAACTGGAAGAACTCAACACCTTCACGCAGGCGGCGCTTCATCATCTGCGGGGAGGTGATCATCTCGCCAAGGATGGAGGCAATCTTGGGGGCGCGGAAGTAGAACTTCTTGTAGAATTCTTCCACGCTGCCAAAGATTTCCGTGTGCGACAGGTGCGGGTAGTGCAGCGGTGCAATCTGCACGCCGTTTTCGTCCAGCAGGTCGGCGTTGCTTTCATCCAGCCAGCCGTTTTCTGTGGCCTGCTGGTGCAGGAAGGTGCCCGGATACGGTGCTGCCAGCGAGACCTGGAGCGTATGCGGGTTGATTTCCTGCGCGAAGCGGATGGTTTCCTGAATGGTTTCGCGCGTTTCGCCCGGCAGACCGAGGATGAAGGTACCGTGGATCTTGATGCCGAGCTCGTGGCAGTTCTTGGTGAACTCCCGCGCGGTTTCGACCCGCATGCCCTTTTTGATGTTGTGCAGGATCTGCTGGTTGCCGCTTTCGTAACCGACCAGCAGCAGGCGCAGGCCGTTGTCACGCAGCACCTTGAGCGTGTCGCGCGGCACATTGGCCTTGGCGTTGCACGACCAGGTTACACCCAGCTTGCCCAGTTCACGCGCAATGGCTTCTGCACGCGGCAGGTCGTCGGTGAAGGTGTCGTCGTCGAAGAAGAATTCCTGCACCTGCGGGAAATACTGCATCGCCAGACGGATTTCGGCCGCCACATGCTGCGGGCTGCGCGTGCGGTAGCGGTGGCCACCCACGGTCTGCGGCCACAGGCAGAAGGTGCAGCGGGATTTGCAGCCACGGCCTGTGTAGATGGAAATATACGGGTGCTTGAGGTAGCCGATAAAGTAGTCCTCAATCCGCAGGTCGCGCTTGTACACTTCGGTCACGAAGGGCAGGCTGTCCATGTCTTCGATCATGGCGCGGTCGCGGTTGGCAACAATCTCGCCGTTCTTGTTCCGCCAGGAAATGCCGTCCACGTCCTTGAAGTCCATGCCGTCGGCAATGTCCTTGATCGTGAAGTCAAATTCGTTGCGGGCCACGAAGTCGATGGGCGCACCCTTGAGCAGGCTTTCCTCGGGCTGGACAGCCACCTTTGCGCCAACCATGCCGATCTTCAGGTTGGGGTTCACGTCCTTGAGCATCTGCGCCACCTGCACGTCCTTGCCGAAGGACGGGGTGGAGGTGTGCAGGATCACCAGATCGCGGTTCTTCACGTCTTCCAGAATCGGCTCCATGCCCATGCGGGCGGGGGGCGCGTCTATCAGGCGGCTGCCTTTGACCAGGGCGGCAGGCTGGGCAAGCCAGGTCGGATACCAGAAGGATTTGATTTCGCGGCGCGCCTGATAGCGTGAGCCAGCGCCACCATCGAAGCCATCAAAGGTGGGGGGCTGGAGAAAAAGGGTTCTCATCGTCATCGGTTTCTATCCTGACAAGATCAAAGGCGTGGAGTGCCGGGCTGGTGGCCGGTTTCAGCGCGGGACGAGGGGTTAAAGACGTTAGCGTCTGGTGGGTGTGTTGTTGGGCAATTACTCTGGCGGGCGGGGGGAAACAAGCCCTGCCTGCATGGCGTATGGGGCTACCGGCCAGCAGACAGCCCGCGTTGGGGGGCTGGCGCGGGGTGTGGGGCCACATGCATGGTTTCACCCCGCCAGTGTACTTCCGTGCCGCTGGCGCTGCCCACCATGATGGCGGCGGACAGCCAGTCCCGCACGGGCAACAGCAGTAAAGGCCACAGCCTGCGTGACCCTACCGTGCGGTCCACCCCCAGAGCCAGCAGGGCGCGCACGCCCCATAGACCCCAGAAAAACGGCATGACCCAGGGGATGCCGTGCAGGAATGCCACAGTCAGCGTCGCCCAGAACAAAGGGAGCTGTATGGAGGACGCTGCATAGCCCGCAGGGGCCAGCGCACAGACCGTGCGGCCCCAGCGCAGCTCATGGCGTAGCAGTTCCCCAAAGCTCGATTCGGCAATGGTGGTCCATGTCAGGCAGTCGGCAATGGTAATGTCCATGCCCAACTGGCGGACCAGCCTGCCCAGCAGGGCATCATCCGCCACATGGGGGAGAAGGGCCTCAAGCCCGCCCACGGCGTCCAGCACATCCCGGCGCAGGGCCATGGTGGCACCCAGACAGTCCTGTCGGCCCAGATAGCGCGACAGAATGACACCGGGCAGAAAATTATGGTTGATCTGGCAGGCGGCCAGCATCTGCACCAGGCTGCCAGTGGCGGGCAGACCGGCGTACAGGGTGGTGACAAGCCCCGTGCCCGGCTTGTGCAGGGCGGCGACCACATGGCGCAGGTAATCCGGGCTGACATGGATGTCCGAGTCCGAGATCACCAGCAGCTCGTATCTGGCCTGGGGCAGAATGTTCATGACGTTGCTGATCTTGCGGTTCAGCCCGTGAATGACCGGGTTGACCACAAGTTGCAGGTCACGGTTGGGGTGGCGTTCCTGAAGCCGCTGGACAATGGCCACAGCAGGGTCGTCAGCGTCGCGCACGCCGAACAGAATCTGAAAATGCGGATAATCCTGCGTACAGAAGCTTTCCAGCGCTTCTTCCAGCAGGGGTTCGGACCCGTAAAGGGGCTTGAGTACACTAACTGGGGGCAGGGGGGACGGAGCAGGGGCGGCAGAGCCCCTTTCCCGGCGGCGGAAGCGCGCCAGCAGGCCAGTGCCCAGAGCAGCCTGAACACAGCCTGTCACTGCCAGCGTGGCGCTGGCAGTGCCCAGAAGCGCAAAAGCGTTCATCATGGCTTGGCTTTCGCCTTCTGGCCGGGTGTGTGTTTGCCGTGCCGCGCGCTGCTGGTCATGCTCTGCTACTAGACCTCAGTCCTTGGAATAATTCTGGACCTTGCGTTCCAGAACACTGATCAGCGCAGGCACGCCGCCCGACGCCAGAGTTGCGCTGAAGTCGGAACGCTGGGCAGCCGCCTGACTGATGTGGGAATCACCCAGTAGCACATCCGTGATCTTCCATGCCCCATTCTCGTTGGTCATGATGTAGCTGACCTCGGTGCCCGGCATGCTGTCGGCGGAACCGATATGGGTCTGCACGATCTTGCTGCCACCGATCGGGGAATCGGTGACGGTCGGGGTGACAGTAAAGTGCGCACCGGAATCGGGCTTGAAGCTGGAGACATAGCGGGCCACCGTAAAGTCACGGAACACGCTCAGCAGCTTCTGCTTTTCCTCAGCACTGAGGGCATTGTAGCGCAGGCCGATGGAGGCTTTGAGCACGGCTTCCAGGTCGTAGGCCTGGTCCACGGCGGTAGCCACAATTTTGCTGCGCTGCGCAAAATCAGCATGCGATGCCTGCACCTGCTCCAGAGCCGCATAAATCTGCTGCACCGGGGCGGTAATGGCGCTGGCGGGGGCGGACTGTGCCAGCGCGCTGGATGTGGTGACATGCGCCACCGGAAGGAGGGGGACGCTCAGGCCCAGAGCGAAAACGACACGAAGAGAGAGACTTTTCATGGTTCTAACACTTCATTTCCGGTGAGTGATTTTACAAGTTCCCAGCAAGCATGCCACCGATGCTTGTGGTGTTGACCCCCAGAGCATTGAGAGCGGTTGCGACGATATGGCTGGCGGAGAGCCCTGCCTCGTCATACTGGGCGTTCTGCGTATTGTGGTCGATGAACCTGTCGGGCAGGGTCATGGGGCGGAAGCGCACGCTGTCCAGCAGGCCCGTGCGGGCCAGATGGTGGCAGACGAGGGAGCTGAAGCCGCCTTCGGAGCCTTCCTCGATGGTAATCAGCACCGCATGGTTGCGGGCCAGATTTTCGATCAGGGCCGTGTCCAGCGGCTTGGCAAAGCGGGCGTCAGCCACGGTGGGCGGCAGACCCTGTGCGGTCAGCATGTCCGCAGCCTTCAGGCATTCAGCCAGCCTCGGGCCGAGCGACAGAATGGCAATGCCGCCTTTTTCAGCCCCGCTCTGGGCACGCATCTCGCGGATGATCCGCCCACGCCCGATCTCCAGCACCTGCCCCTGGGCAGGCAGGTCCAGACCAAGCCCGTTGCCACGTGGGTAACGCAGGGCAATCGGCCCGTCATCAAACTCGACGGCGGTGGCTGTCATGTGCAGCAGTTCCACCTCGTCCGACGGTGCCATGATGGTCATGCCCGGCAGGCAGCCCAGATACGCAATGTCGAACGACCCGGCATGCGTGGCCCCATCGGCCCCGACCAGACCGGCGCGGTCAATGCCAAAGCGTACCGGCAGGTTTTGGAGCACCACATCGTGCATCACCTGGTCATAGGCGCGCTGGAGGAAGGTGGAGTAAATGGCGCAGAACGGCCGTAGCCCTTCGGAGGCCATGCCTGCGGCAAAGGTGACGGCGTGCTGCTCGGCAATGCCGACATCGAAAAAGCGGTCGGGGTAGGACTTGGCAAAGGCATCCAGCCCGGTGCCCGAGGGCATGGCGGCTGTAATGGCGGTAATGCGGTCATCCGTTGCGGCCCGGCGCACGAGCTCGCGCGAGAAGACGGAGGTATAGCTGGGCGGACCAGCGGGGCCTTTTGTCTGCTCACCCGTGACGATGTTGAACTTGGCCACCGCGTGATACTTGTCACCCGCCGTTTCCGCCGGGCGGTAGCCATGGCCTTTTTCGGTAATGACATGCAGCAGGATCGGGCCGTTGTCCGTGTCACGCAGGTTGCGCAGGATGGACACAAGCTGGGGCAGGTCGTGGCCATCCACGGGGCCGACGTAGTAAAAGCCCAGCTCTTCAAACAGGGTGCCGCCCGTAATCATGCCACGGGCGTATTCGTCCGCCTTGCGGGCGGTGCGCTCGACCGGGGCAGGCAGCTTTTTAACCAGGCGGCCCGCCAGATCGCGCAGGCCCATGAACTGGCGCGAGGACATTAGCCGCGACAGGTATTTGGACATGGCGCCCACAGGGGGGGCGATGGACATTTCGTTGTCGTTGAGGATGACAATCAGCCGTTCGGCCCCGGGGCCGGCCACGGCGGCGTTGTTCATGGCCTCATAGGCCATCCCGGCGGAGATGGAGCCATCCCCGATCACGGCGATGACATTGCGTTCCTTGTAGGACGGGTCTTCCTCGGCGCGCAGATGGTGGGCCACAGCCATGCCCAGCCCGGCGGAAATGGAGGTGGAGGAATGGGCCGCGCCAAAGGGGTCGTAGGGGCTTTCCGAGCGGCGGGTAAAGCCTGACAGCCCGCCTGGCTGGCGCAGGGTGCGGATACGGTCGCGGCGGCCGGTCAGGATCTTGTGCGGATAGGCCTGATGGCCCACGTCCCAGATCAGCCGGTCATCGGGGGTGTCAAACACCGCGTGCAGCGCTACGGTCAGTTCAATCACGCCCAGAGAGGCCCCAAGGTGCCCGCCCGTGGTCGAAACCGCATCAATCGTCTCGGCCCGCAGTTCATCCGCAACCTGCTTCAACTGCTCAACAGACAGGTTCCGTAGGCCAACAGGCTCGCTCACCCGGTCCAGAACAGGAAAACGCCCATACGTCGGAACCGCGGGTGCTGCACCCTTGTCCTGAGAACTGTTCATGCGATCGTTTCCATCTTCTTGTTCGTGGGGGCACGGCATGCCCGCCCCGGGGTGTAGCAGGGGCCGCAGTGTAGTGTCCCAATGTGATTTACGTCGCGTCAGCTTGTCACCAGACAGCGCGAGCCACCTCAATGTGGTTTAATGTTTCTGGCAAGAACGCAAGTACAGAAACAAAACTGAATGCAGATTGTGTTTTTTTTGCAACAGGGTGCTGAAAGGGCTTGAGCTTGACAAACAGCCCCACCTATATGCAGGCGAAAGTCTTTGCACAACGCGTGGTGCGGGTTGTCCCTGCTCCTGCCCTGCTGTTCACCCGCGGGTTAGGGCGGACAGGCATCCGGGCCGCGTTTACCTTTTGGACATACTGGCTGGTTTGTAGTTCAGTCACGATACGGGCGTCGATGGTGCGCCGAAGCGGGGGTTTATGGCCGTACCGATAATGCAGGCCGTCAGGGTCGGCAGCTATGTTGTCAAACAGCACATTACGGGGCGTAAGCGCTATCCGCTTGTGCTTATGCTTGAGCCGCTATTTCGCTGCAATCTGGCCTGTGCCGGGTGCGGGAAGATCGATTATCCCGCGGCCATTCTCAACCAGCGGATGACCGTGCAGGAATGCCTTGATGCCGATGCCGAGGCCGGTGCGCCCGTTATTGCGGTAGCGGGTGGGGAACCTCTGCTGCACAAGGAAATGCCCGAGATTATCCGTGGGCTGATCGCGCGTAAAAAATACGTCTATCTGTGCACCAATGCGCTGCTGCTTGAAAAGAAAATGGACGAGTACGAACCCTCGCCCTTCTTCTCATGGGACGTGCATCTGGACGGCGACAAGACCATGCACGATGCCTCCGTCTGTCAGGACGGTGTGTACGAGCGTGCCGTTGCCGCCATCAAGAAGGCCAAGGCCCGGGGCTTCCGTATTTCCATCAACTGCACCCTGTTTGATGGCGCGGAACCCAAGCGTGTTGCCTCGTTCTTTGACGAGGTCATGGCCATGGGTGTGGACGGTATTATGACCGCCCCCGGCTATGCCTACGAACGCGCTCCGGATCAGGAACACTTCCTGAACCGGCAGAAGACCAAGCAGCTCTTCCGTGACGTTTTCCGTCTGGGTAAGGGCAAGAAGTGGCGCTTCACACAGTCTCCGCTGTTCCTGAACTTCCTTGCGGGTAACGAGCAGTACCACTGCACGCCGTGGGGCAAGCCGCTGCGTAACGTGTTTGGCTGGCAGCGTCCGTGCTACCTGCTGGGTGAAGGCTATGCCAAAACCTTCCAGGAACTGATGGACGATACCAAGTGGGACGACTACGGCACCGGTAATTATGAAAAATGCGCCGACTGCATGGTGCATTCCGGTTACGAGTCCACCGCTGTCATGGATGCCGTGCGCAGGCCCTGGCACATTGCCAAGGTGGCTCTGTTCGGGCCGGAAACGGAAAAGCCCATGGCGCCGGAAATCTCTCTGGCCAACCAGCGCCCGGCTCAGTACGTCTTCTCCAAGCAGGTTGAAGAGCAGATGGACGCCATTGCGGCACGCAAGCCTGCCCGCGCACCGCGCGTGAAGGTCATCCGTACCGAGGGGGCTAACGACGCCCCACAGGCTCCTGCCGCAGTCGAGTCCACCGCAGCCGACTAAGCTGTGGTGTGCCTGCGGGTTTTGCAGGCGCTCGAATCGGTTAATGCCGGGTAAAAGGCGGTCCGTCTGGACCGCCTTTTTTGTATCTGCGGGCTCTCAGCCTCCAGGGTCAGGCCGCTTTGTGGCCGGGGCAGGCATACACCATGTGCATGGGGTAGGCGGGCTTTTCATGGGTGGCTTCGCTGGGGTTCCTCCCTTATCCTGTTGCCCGCCACGCCGAACCTGGCGGGCATCTGGCCCACTGCAAGGCGTATTGTTGCTTCCATGGCGTTTTCGATTCTTGTCATTGTTTTTCTGGTGCTTCTCAATGCCGTGTTTGCCATGGGCGAACTGGCGCTGATTTCCGTGCGTAAGCCACGGCTGGCCAGATTGCAGGAACAACGTGTGCGCGGTGCGGACAGCGCCATGCGCCTGGCTGAAAATCCGCAGATATTCCTGCCCACAGTCCAGATTGGCATGACCCTTGTGTCCATTCTGGAAGGCACGTTCGGCGGTGTGCGGATAGAGGCGCACCTGACCCCCATTCTGGAACAGTTTGCCATGCTGCGGCCAGTGGCCCCGCAGTTGTCCATGGTGCTTGTGGTGGTGCTGATCACCACCCTGATGCTGGTGCTGGGTGAACTGGTGCCCAAGCAGCTTGCCCTGCGTGAGCCTGAGGTCATGGCGGCCCGGCTGGCCTTGCCGTTGGAGATGCTGGCCAACATGACCCGGCCGGTGGTGTGGCTGCTGCGCCAGTCGTCCAACCTTGTGTTGCGGCTTATGGGCGCGCGGGATGCGGTCAACCAGACTCTGACGGAAGATGAACTGAAAGCCTACATTGCCGAAGGCGCACGTCTTGGCGTGCTGGAGCATGAAGAGCGCACCATGATCGAACGCCTGCTGCGGCTGGCGGACAGGCCCGTGCGCGCGATCATGACCCCCCGGAACGAGCTGTACTGGATCGACCGCTATGCGGGCCGTGGCGCGCTGGCGCGTGCTCTGCGGCAAAGCACCTATGCGCGGATTGTGGTGTGCGAAGGGGGGGTGGATAACCCCGTGGGGGTCGTGCTGGCCAAGGATATGCTCGACAGGGTGCTGGACGGTATGCCTGCCTCGATCGAGGCAGGGCTGCGCCCGATGGTGGTGGTGCCCGATAGCATCTCCGCACTGGATATGCTGGCCCGTATGCGCGGTATCCCGCTGGGCATGGCCTTTGTCTTTGATGAATATGGCGCGTTTGAAGGCATTGTCACAGCGTCTGACCTGTTTGACGCGATCGTGGGCGAAACCTCACACGAAACACAGCACCGCACGCGGGAGGATGCCGCCCCGGCGCAGGATGCCGTGCTGCTGCTTGATGGTGCAGAATCCGCCGATGAAGTGAAAGACCAGCTTGGTCTGCGCGCCCTGCCGGACGAGGGCAGCTACCATACTCTTGGCGGGTTGATTCTGGCCCTGCTGCGGCGCGTGCCAGCCGTGGGTGACAAGGTCGCCTATGAAGGATGGCTGTTTGAAGTGCAGGAAGTGGAGGGTCGCCGTGTCTCCCGCGTGCGGGCCAGCAGGCAGGCTCTGGCTGAGAACTGAGGGTCTGCACCCTCTACCCTCTATTGACCGGGGTGAAGGGGGCTGAGACCCCTTTCGGGTTTCAGGGCGGAGCCCTAAAAAAGGATGGCAGCCCCATATCCATCGTCTTGGCGGCAAGCACCGTGGCATAGGCAACAAGCCAGAGCCTTATTCGGGGTGCGCCACCTCCCACCCTATCCTGTTCCCTAGATTTGGAAGGGCTGTGGTGGGGAGGCCACAGCCTCCGGCGTCTGTTCCCCAGTCTTGGTTGGGGTCTCACAGTCCCCATAAAAAAGCGGACGCAGGGGTGTTCCCTACGTCCGCATAGCGAGCGGTTACCAAGGTCTGGAAAGCTGCTTTAGTGCACAGTCCGGGGCATGGTGCTGGCGAGGGCTTTCTCGTCAGCAAAGTCAGGCCATTCGTTACGTGCCAGCGTTGCGAGAGAGGGGGCCGGGAGCTTCATCTTGGCGGCATAGCGCCATAGATAGGCCAGCGTATGGTGCACATAATCCCGCGTTTCGGCGTTGGGCAGGAGTTCCATGAACAGCAGGGGGTCGTCGGGGGTGTTGCCGCTGTTTTCCCAGTGGGCCAGGGCAGACGGGCCTGCGTTGTAGCTGGCCAGCAGGCGGATAATGTCGCCTCCGCGGGCCTCGGTATGGGTGTTCTGGCTGGTTAACTGGGCCAGATACTGCACATACCGCTGCCCGATATCGAGGTTGACCCCAGGGTCATACAGCGCCGAGACAGACTGCTCGAACCTGTGGGACATGGTGCTGTGGGCCGGGCTGGTCACAAAGTCGGCGGTAATGGCGCGGATCTGCATCAGCCCATGAGCGCCTGCGCCCGAAACAGCCCGTGGGTCAAAGTTCGATTCTACCCGTGCCAGCGCATAGACCAGAGCCGGGTCCATGGTGAAGCCATGCCGGGGTTGCAGGTGGGGCAGAGGGGCATCATCCGTATTGCTGGCCTGTGCGCGCAGGGATTCCTGCATTTCGCTGGAGAGGTCCTGCAGGCCAGCAGCCTTGGCGACAAGTTGGAAAGCCCGTGCCAGCGTCACATCATGCAATGAGGGCCAGGCGCGGCGCATGGCGTTTTCGGCCATGTTTTGCTCGCCAACCTGGAGCAGGGCAAAAACCCGCCGCCCGACCTCGGTGCCGCCTACGGCTTCAATATCAATTTCCGTCAGCACGGGCTCGGGTGTGCTGGCAGGGGCTGTAGCCCGGCTTTCCTGCAAGGAGGGAAAGCCTGCAAGCTGGCTTGCTGGGGCTGGCTGGGCATGGGCCGTATGGTGGCTTGCCGGGTCAGCATTGAGCGTGTGGGCCGCCAGAATACCGTAAAAACTGCGGGTAAACGCGGCGGCATGTTGCAGCCACTGGTGCTGGCTGTGCGTGTCGCCCAGCTTTTCATGCGCGCGGGCGGCCCAGAAGGCGCATGTGGCGCGCATGTCGGCTGTGGCGTGCAGTGCGTGAGCTGCTTTTTCAAAGAAGGCAGCCGCCTGCGCGTAATCCTGCTTCTGCCACAGGGCTAGTCCGGTCAGAAAACCGGCCAGAGCATTCTGCCCATGGGAGAGGGAGGAGGCGTTATGGCTGATTTCCTGCGCCAGATCGGTATTGCCAGCGGCCAGCATGGCCTGCGCGGCTTCAGCCTGTAACTGCGCTGCGTAGGCTGGCTTCATACCGGGGGTAATGCTGATCAGGTGCAGGGCACTTTTGACCCCTTTTGGCCCCCAGCCTGTCCGTTCGTGCAGGGTGCGGTCCAGCATGGGGTTGCGGGTAAAGTCCTGCGCCTGAGGGCCAACGGCCAGCACCGCGTGTTCGGGTGCCAGATGCTCGTTTGACGGTGCAGGCGGCAGGGGGCCGCCCCGTTCGCCCAGCGTTGCAAGCCGTGCCCACAGGGCGGGAGCGTCGGCATAGCTGGCATACTGCTTCAGCCAGGCCCGGAGCTCGGTCGCACTGGGGTGGTAGGCCGGGTTCATGTAACGGCTGGCTTCGAGCTCACCCAGCAGGGTTGAGTCGGTCAGGTGGCTGGTACTGCGGATTGCCTCGGCAAAGGCTCCCTGGCGCTGCATACGGAAAATGGCACGGACCTGGGTGGCAATCTCGGGTGGGAGGGGCTTTGGAAGAGCAAGCTCGTCGCCTTCAGGAAAGGCTGGACGAGGCAGAACCATAGCCAGCTCTTCGCTGTGAGGCTCCGACCCGCGTTCCAGCGGCTTGGCATGGGCTCGCGTCAGGTTGACGCTTGCGCTGGCCAAAAGGGCGGCACCGGCCAGAAAGGCCTTGGCCGCGATCTGATGAGGGATTTGACCTATCGCTCGCATAGCCGGGCGGGTCTATGCGCTTGCCGTGCAAAAAGCAAGTTTTCTCTTTCCAAGCATCTGTGAGGTGCCGGGTAAAGACCGTTTTCCGGCACTGTGCAACAGTCTGACCTGTGGGGTGTAAATGCTTTGGTTTTCCAGACTATTCCGGTAATTTCTTGCTGGTATTTCTTTGGTGCTGTGTCGGGCTTATTACAATGTGGAAAACTTTTGCTTTCACCCGTCCTGCCGCAATGTGTGCACCACAAGAACAAGAGATTGCCATATTTCGCGCCGGGCTGTGGCACTGGCGCGTAACTGCAAGGGATGGGGCAGGCTGAGCACCGGCAGCGGGGGCAATGTGGGCAGGGTTACGCTGGTCCATTGCCGCCGTGGGGCGGGGGTGTCGCGGCCCAGCACCATGGCTGTGGGCATACGCCCGCATAGCAGCAGGCGGCGGGGGGCCAGCAGGGCTATGGCGCGGTGGAGAAAGGGCAGACAGATCTGTTGTTCCAGTGCCGAGGCCGGGCGGCCACCGGGCGGGCGCCAGGGCAGGGCCGTGGCCAGGGCCAGCTGGGCGCGGGGTAAGGGCAGTGGGGCCAGCATTTCATCCAGCAGGGCGCCGCAGCGGCCGGTAAAGGGTTGGCCGCTACGGTCTTCATCCGCGTCTGGGGCTTCGCCTATCAGCATCAGGGGGGCGTTGCGGGGGCCCTGGGGCAGCAGTGTGTGCATGGCTGTTGCCTGGAGGGCGCAGGCACTAAAGCCCGCCATGGCGGTATGGAGTGCCTCCAGACTGTCGGCCTGGGCAGCAAGAGCGCTGGCCTGGGCAACAGCATCGGAGGCGGCTGGCGCAGCATTGCGCCGGGTGGCGGGGGCACCAGCAGGTCTGTTAGCCATGGGGGGCTGTGCGGTCCGGGGCAGCGTCGGGGCCGCAGTATGAGGTACCGGCCCACGCAGGGCCTGCGGATTTGTCAGCCGGTGGTCAACCGGCTGGTCCATGACGGCGGCATCAATGCCCCATTCCGTATAGAGACGCAGAAGGGAAAACTCGGCATTCATCGTTCTGGTCTTATCATGGCTGGTCTGTCTGGCCAGCCTCCGTTGGGATTGGCCTGTCGGAGTGTTTGGCGGTTTTGCGTGGGCGGGGTAGAGAAAAGACAGCCGGTCATGTCGTTCCCTTTCACAGGGGGCGGAACGGCTGCTGAGGCCAGTTCGGTGCCGCCGCTCCAGCTCGATAGGGTTCTTATGCTGTTTTGTCGCCTTCTGCCTACGGTTTTCCTGCTTTCCACAACCGTGCTGGGTGTTTTGCCTGCTGTTGCTTGGGGGGCGGATGCCGCCTCTGGCACAGGGGCCAGCACCCATGCCATCGCCAGCGCAGGCGGGACCGCCACTACTGAGACCGGGTCTGTCGATTCGGGAGCATTCCTGCGCGGGATTATCGCCGCCCGCATGGGGGACGACCCAGAGGCCGCGCAGGCCTTTGCCGCCGCCCTGCGTTCTGACCCGTCCAGCACGGTGCTGCTCAAGCAGGCCTTTGTACACAGCGTTATGGCGGGGGACCCGCAGGCCGAAGCTCTGGCCCTGCGGCTTGGCAAGACATCGGACGGGGAAAACCTTGTGTCCGATTTTGTGCTGGGCAACGCGGCTGTTGGCAGGGACAAGTGGGCCGATGCCCTGCACCATTACCAGCAGGCGGCGGCTGACCCGCTGGCCCGTCTGATCCTGCCCCTGCTTCAGGCCTGGTGTGAGGAAGGGCAGGGTGAGGCTGCCAGAGCGGTTGCCGGGTTGCTGAAAAGCCAGACCTCGGTGCTCTCGCCCTTCTATGTGCTGCATGCCGGGCTTGTGGCGCATGTGGGTGGGCTGAACGACCAGACTGGGGAATTGTTTGCCCGCGCCCAGAAGCTGATGCCGGGGTATGATCTGCTGCTGACCCGTGCCTATGCCGCGTGGTTGTGGAACCATGGGCGGCAGGACAATGCGCGGGAACTGCTGCGTAACCTGATAGAGGCCGACCCCGTGCTGGCTGTGGCGGGGCCGGAGTTGCAGGCCACGATTGCACGGCCCCCGGTGACATCCGCGCGGGAGGGTATGGCCCGCGCGTATGTGCTGACAGCGTATTTGCTGCGCCAGCAGGGGCACGAGCAGGGCGGGCAGACCCACGCGGGCAAGGGCGACAGCGCCATGCAGCCGCAGTTTGACGAGGCCGCCCGCCTGATGCTGGGTTTTGCGCTGGAAATGGACCCCAAACTGGCGGATGCCCGGCTGATGCTGGCTGAAATTCAGGAAGATCAGGGGCATGAGGCCGTCGCGCGGGAAACCCTGCTGCACATCGCGCATGATGACCCGCTGGCCCCGGTTGCAACCCTGCGGCTGGCGATACTGGATAGTGCGACGGACAAGGCGGATGAAGCCGTTGCCCTGTTGCGTGGCCTTGACCGGCAAAGCCCTGACCAGTTGCTGGTGCTGCGGGAGCTGGGCAATGCCCTGTTCCAGCAGAAGGACTGGAAAGGGGCTATTGCTGTTTACAGCCGTGCGATTGACCTTGTTGCCAAGCAGAAGGGGGAAGACTGGCCCCTGCTGCTGATGCGCGCCATGGCGTACCACGAAATCGGGGACTGGCCCCATGCGCGTGACGATGCCAGAGCCGCTCTGGCCTATGCCCCGGACGAGCCGCTGCTGCTGAACTTCCTTGGATATTCCATGGTGGAGCGGCACGAAAATCTGGCTGAGGCAGAAAATCTGCTTCGCAAGGCTCATAACCTTGCCCCGCAGGAAGCCGCCATAACCGACAGCCTTGGCTGGGCCAAGGTTGAGCGGGGTGACATGCAGGGCGGTCTGCCCCTGTTGGAAAAAGCCGTGGAAAGCACGCCTGAAGACCCCGAGGTCAACTATCATCTGGGAGAGGCCTACTGGCGTCTGGGCCGCCATATAGAGGCGGTGGACCAGTGGAATGTGGCGCTGGGCCTGCACCCGTCGGAGGAAGATGCCAAGCTGATCCGTGCGGCCCTGCACCGTGCAGGCGCACCGGTGCCAGACGGTGTGGCCAGTGAAACCGTGCGTAAAGGAGAACACGAGCAGTGACACAGGCCTTCTCAACAACCTCTGATAACACTTTGGTTGAGGCCGCGCCCGCCAAGATCAACCTTTACCTGCATGTCACGGGCCGGAGGGAGGATGGCTACCACCTGCTCGACAGTCTGGTGGTGTTTGCACAGGCGGGGGATGTCCTGCGCTACGTGCCTGGTCCTGAACCCCTGCATCTGAAACTGACCGGCCGCTTTGGGGAGACCTTGGGCGAATCTGCCGCAGGGCCGGATAATCTGGTCATGAAGGCCGCTGCCGCTCTGGCGACTGTCGGGGATGGAACGGGCGTGCAGGGTGGGTGCCTTGTGCTGGAGAAAAACCTGCCTGTGGCGTCGGGCATTGGCGGTGGGTCTGCTGACGCTGCTGCTGCCCTGCGCCTGCTGGACAGGGCATGGGGGATCAATGCCGGGCAGCAGACTCTTCTGACATTGGCTGAACGGCTGGGGGCCGATGTGCCGGTCTGTGTGCTGGGGCATGCCATCCGTATGGAAGGGATTGGTGAAGTGCTGAGCCCCGTGCCCGCCCTGCCAGAGTGCGGCATGGTGCTGGTTAATTGTGGTCAGGCTGTCTCCACGCCGGAAGTGTTCCGTCGGCGGCAGGGGGCATTTGCCAACCGGGCAACCATACCGGCAGGCTGGCCAGATGTGCAGGCTCTGATTGCGTTCTTGCAGGAGCAGACCAACAGCCTGGAAGACCCGGCTTGTGACGTT
The DNA here is from genome assembly GCF_008365315.1 of Acetobacter vaccinii. Lineage (NCBI taxonomy): Bacteria > Pseudomonadati > Pseudomonadota > Alphaproteobacteria > Acetobacterales > Acetobacteraceae > Acetobacter > Acetobacter vaccinii. The sequence goes on from NZ_CP043506.1 coordinate 1,683,330, forward strand.
TGCCCTGTGGTGAGCAAGGTTCTGGCCGATATCGCCGGGCAGGACGACTGCCTGCTGTCCCGGATGAGTGGCTCTGGTGCAACGTGCTTTGGTCTGTTTCCCACAGCGGAAAGTGCCCGGCAGGCTGCGGAGCGGCTGGCGGATGCGCATGATGCCTGGTGGGTCTGGGGCGGCGGCCTGAAATAACTCCGGCAAACTGGGCAGTTTGCAACTGACCGGCTGGGGATTTCTCAAATGGGCTGGCAGGCCATGCCAGCCTGTGTCCTCCGAGGCTTCTGTGCTCGGGAACGGGCAAGCGCCATCTGCTGCAGGCTAGCCGTAGGGGCGAAAGGCAGGCATGACCGCTGCCCTGCGTGCGGTTTCAGAAGTGTGGAAGTCTGTCCATTTGGAAGGTCGCAGGAGGTGTCACGTTGCTGTGACAGTATGAAGTAACCTGCGGCTGGATCGGCCAAAATCATTGAATTTGCCATGAATAAAATACATACTAATTGTAAATAAATTATTGGTTATTCTGGCAGATTTTTGTTTTGCAGGGCCAAATATGGAAAGTATACATCACATGTCAGAAGGTTCCGGTCGCTGGGGGCATGACACTCTTTCCGAGGGTGAGGTGGTGCAGTCCAGCCCGGACTTCGCCGCCATGCGTGTCCTGCGCACGACAGAGGCCATGCAGGGGCTGAGTGCCGCAGACTTCAGCTTTGATGGCAGGCCCGCAAAACTGGTTGTTGCGTATATTTCCCCCCATGTGGATTTCCAGCGGGCGGTCTCCGGGCTGCGGTCGCGGGTTGGTTCTGCCCGGCTTGTCGCAACCATGACAGCGGGGGAGCTTTCCGCCAGCGGAACAGGCAACACCGAGCCCCTTTATTGCTCAACCCATGGCGCATGGGACACGATTGTCCTGCAGGTTTTTGGCCCGGATCTGGTGGAGGCGGTGTCTGTCCACTCCGTGTTTGTCGGGGCAACGCCTGGGGGTGTGGCATCCTCCGCAACGGATATGAGAATAGCCCAGATTTCGGAACGGCTGGCCAGAATCGAAACCGGGTTCGAGGTCTCCTCGCGTGATACGCTGGCTTTCACGCTGGTTGATGGTCTGTCCGGGGCGGAAAGCTGCTTTGCAGAGGCCGTGTATAACTGTGGCCGCTTTCCCTGCGTGTTTACCGGCGGCTCTTCTGGCGGGCTGCTGGATTTTTCCAGCACCAGCATCTTCGATGGGCAGGAAACCCTGCGCGATCATGCTGTTATCATGTTCCTCAAACTGCGACCCGGAACAGCTTTCAGCCTCTTCAAAACCCAGAACTTTACCGATACCGGCAAGTCCTTTGTGGTGATGGAGGTCAAGGAGGGGGCGCGTACGGTAGGGTCGGCCATCAACCCGCAGACCGCTGAAATTGCACCTATTATCGAGACCCTGTGCAAAACCCTGTCGTGCAGGCCGGAGCGGCTGGAGGAGGCCTTGGAGGGGCACACATTTGCCCTGCGGATCAGTGGGGAGCTGTATATCCGCTCTATTGCCAATATCGACATTTATAACGGTCTTGTGTCGTTTTACTGCGATATAAACCCAGGCGATGAGCTGTTTCTGGTCAAGGCCACGGATTTTGGGCGACAGACCAGAAGTGACCTTGCGCGTTTTCTGACAAGCAAACCCCAACCTGTCGGGGCTATTCTGAGTGACTGTATCCTCAGGCGTCTGAACAACCCCGATGCTTTGCGGGATCTGGACGGTATGTGGGACATGCCTGCTGCCGGTTTTTCCTCGTTTGGGGAATTCCTGGGCATCAACATGAACCAGACCCTGACTGCGGTGGTTTTCTTCCGGCTGAAACCGGGCGAGGTCTTTCATGACAGCTTTATGGATGGTTTCCCGATCTATTACGGGCGTTTTGCCAGCTATTTTGTGGAAGTGCGGCTGAACCAGCAGCGGATTATCAACGATGTCCGCAAAAAGCTGATTGATCGGCTGGTCAGTTTTATAGAGCGCACATCCCGCCTGAATGCCGACCTTGACCAGATGCTCAAGCAGACAGAGGGCGTGCGGGCCAGTATTGAAAGTATACGGCATGAAATGGGGCAGAAAGTCGCGTCCATTTCCATTGTTGAGCAGAAAGGTATTCTGGAACAGGAATATCAGAATGTGGTCAGAATGACCCATACCCTGTTTGGCAGTGTCTCGGTGATTGAAAAAATTGCCGTCCAGACCAACCTGCTGTCAATGAATGCGGCCATAGAGGCTGCTCGTGTTGGGGCGGAGGGGCGTGGCTTTGCGGTGATTGCCAACGAGGTCAGAACCCTTGCGGCAGACACGCGTGACAGCCTGGGCAAAAGCCGGAAGTCATTGGTGCAGGTTGATGAATCCATGAAGGTTCTGGGCCAGCACATCAAACATTCAGAAGACAAGCTGACCGAAGCCAGCGATGGGTTTGGTGAAATTTCAACCCGTCTGGAAGGTATGTTCGCCTCGTTCCAGAAGATGGAAGAGGTCATGTCGGCTGTGGAGGAAATGTCCAACCAGCAGACAGCCATCATGCGGCAGGTGGAAGACGATGTTGGGCGGTTGAAGCGTATTGAGGGCTGTTAACAGCCCTCAATAAAACCGGGGCAGGCCTGTGCCATGCCCCGGACGTCCTGTGGCTTTCAGCCTTTGCGGCAGCGGCGGATATGGCCGCACAGCGCAACAAGGACAAGGCTGGCTGCCGCCCCCAACAGCCCGGCCCGTAGATCGGACGATACAAAAACGCTCAGCGGGCTATCCAGCCTGCGGGCTTTGGCATCGTACACACCATTGGCTGCAAAGCCGCCTGCAACGGGCTCATGCAGGTCATCAGGCCGGGGTGCGTCTTCCCAGTCATGGCCCATCTGCGCTTTGTAACCATGGGTGGCCAGATGGTTGTCGCGCCAGCGCGGCAGCACAGTCCGCCACAGCGTGGCCAGAGTATTGCCCGGCCCAATGGAAATGGAACGGCTGGTGCTAAAGGCTGCCCGGCAGATGGCTTCGGCCGCGACTTCAGGCGTGTACACCGGCCCGTAGGGGTGCAGGGGCTTGCCGGTCAGGGTGCGGGTCCAGCCATAGCGGGGCGTATTGATGGCAGGCAGGTTGACCATGACAACATGGATGTTGTCGGCGTCATGCAGCAGTTCGGGCCGCAGGCTTTCACAAAAGCCACGCAGTCCGGCGCGCGCACCGTTTTCAACAGCCTGAAGGGGTAGGCCACGCAGGGCAGGGGCAAGGTCAAGGTTGATGATGGTGCCAACACCACGCCTGCGCATGACCTCCAGCGCCGCCAGTGTGCCATGCACGCTGCCCATGTAGGTGACATCCATGGCTCTTTGAATGTCTGCCGCAGGCAAGGCGGCAACCTGCCCGACAATGGTTGCCCCTGCACAGTTGGCCCATACGGCAATGGGGCCGAGTTTGTCTTCAATCGTCTGCGCCGCAGCCTGCACGGCCTGCGCGTCCGCAACATCGAGCGAGAGGGTGAGCGAGCGGACACAGTGCCGGTCCAGGGCGCGGGCGGTTTCCTGCAGGCGTTCGGTGTCGCGGCCCAGCAGGGCAATATCAAAACCCGCGCGCCCGAGTGCCAGGGCCGCAGCACGCCCGATCCCCGAACCCGCGCCGGTAATAACGGCAATCTGTGATGGCATGTGTGCTGTGTCTCCCGTATCGGTTAGGGCAATGGCCTCGCGTGCCTGTTTCCTGCCCCGAACGGCAGGGCAGAGCAAGCGGGGGCACGGTGGGGCAGGTGCGCGCAGGGTCTGTCAGACAGCGGGGCAGGTCGTGGGTGTGCCATGTCAGAGGTACCGCAGGCCCACGATAGCAGCCACAATGCCGAGGGCGCAGGCCCCGGCAATCAGGGGCAGGCGTTCTTGCAGGACTTTTTCAATCGGCGCTCCATATCGCCGGAGCAGCCCAGCGATCAGGAAAAATCGCAGGCCGCGGGTCACCATGCTGGCCAGTAGAAAAGGGATAATGGCAAAATGCGCCATGCCACTGGCAATGGTGACAAGCTTGTAAGGGATCGGGGTCAGGCCCTTGAGCAGGATAATCGCCACACCCCAGCGCTGGAACAGGGCCTGCAACCCGGCCAGAGCGTTTTCAGCGTGGTAGAAATGGACAATTGGTCTGGCGACAGTATCCAGCAGGGTGGCCCCGATGACCCAGCCCAAAAGCCCGCCAGCCACGCTGCATAACGTGCATAGTGCGGCATAGGCCCATGCCCTGTCCCGGTGGGCCAGCACCATGGGCACCAGCAGGGTTTCGGGCGGCAGGGGGAAGACACTGGCTTCGGCAAATGTCAGCCCGGCCAGCCACCATATGGCATGGGGGCTGGTGGCATGGCGCATGATGCGGGCATAAAGGCGGTTAAACATGGGGGAAAGGTCTTACATCCTTTCCCGGCGCAGCACAGCCTCGGCCTTGCGGTGGATAGTGTCGTATTCGTCCTGCGACAGGGTGCCGCGGTGGAGCATTTCGCTGGCGCGGGCCAGGGCGTCGCGCGCGTGGGCGGCATCGGGGATGGGGTAACGCCGCCCCGGCAGGGCAAAAGCCTCGTCAGGCAGGGCGTTGCGTTCTTCCGTGGTCAGTCTGGGCATGGGTGTCGTCCCTGTTGTCAGGACAGAATGTGGAGGCACTTTCCACATCGTCCAGTTCGGCCATGGCGGCCTCGGCACTGGTGGTGGGAACGTCAGAAACAGGCACACAGTTCTGGCGTACCGGGGCTGCGGAGGTTTTTAGTTTCCGCGTCACGCGGAACGCCGTCAAGACAGCGGCTGAGCCAAACAGCACCGCCCCCAGAGCTTGGCCGAGCTGTACCCCGGCAGGCCCGAAACGTGCGCCCAGCAGCACGAAGGGAATGGTGCCCAAAGTCGCCCGGCCCCAGTTGAAGGCAGTGGAATACAGCGGGAAACCAAGGTTGTTAAAGGCCGAATTGGCGACAAACAGCATGCCCACAAACAGGTAGCTTGCCACTGTCCAGGAGCAGAACAGGTGGATCAGGGCTGCGGCGTCACCATGGGCGTCATAAATCCACACCACAAGGTTCTGCCCCAGAGCCAGGCAGACCCATGTCAGGCACACACTGGCCACCACCAGTTTCAGGCTTGCTTCCAGCGTCTGCTGCACCCGGTCATGCCGCCCGGCCCCCAGATTCTGGCCGATAATGGGGCCGATGGAGCCTGTCAGGGCAAAAACCAGTGAAAACAACAACGGGGCCATGCGTTCTATGGACGCCTGACCAGCTACGGCTGACAGCCCGAAGCCCGCCATGGCGCGGGTGACATAAACACCCCCAGCCGGGGTGGCCAGGTTTGTCAGCGTGGCTGGTAGGGCTATGGCGGTAACATGGCGGGTGTCGGGCCAGATACGGGCCAGTTTTGGCAGGGCCAGCATATCATGCTGCAAGGCACCGCGCAGGCCTGTCAGCGCGACAATCAGGCGGGATACAATGGTGCTGATGGCGGCCCCGGCCAGTCCTTCATGCATGCCAAAAATAAGGACAGGGTCCAGCACGGCCGCAATGACCGCCCCCATCAGGGTAATATGCATGGAGCCTTTGGCATCGCCCACAACCCGCATGAGGGAGGAGGACGCCATGCCTGCGTAAATGAGTGGCAGGGCGGGGCTGACAAGCCGCAGGTACGTGGTGGCGGCCTCCAACGCTGCCCCGCGAGCACCAAACAGGGTCAGAATAGGGTGGGCGCACAGCATGGTCAGCAAGCCCAGCGCCAGTGTCAACACCAGTGTCACGGCTACGGCGGAGGAGGCAATGCTGCGGGCCTCCTCATGCCTGCCAGCCCCAATGGCGCGGGCGGTGGACGCACCAATCCCGATAGTCAGGCCAATACACACTGCAATTTGCAGGCCAATAACCCCACCGGCAAAGCCGATGGCGGCTGTCAGTGCGGTATCGTTCAGGTGGCTGATATAGACCATGTTCAGCACATCCACCGCAAAAACGGCCATAAGCCCCACGGTGCCCGTGCCGGTCATGACAAGAACATGCCGCATGATGCTGCCGGTGGTGAAGCAGGCTCTTCTATTGCCGCCGCAGGGCGGGGTGGGCCGGGTCATTCTGGCTCCGTCGGGTCGGTGCCCCTGGATGGGGCACTCAGGATTCTGCGACCATATGCCATAACCGGGCTTTCAAAGCGAATGGCGCATGGCAGGCCAACCGCAGGTGCAGGGTGGGGCGTGTTGTGGGCTTTAGCCATGCTCGGCACCCGGTGCAGGACGGGGCAGATAGGCATGCAGAACCTGCTGTGTTGGGCCATCCATGCGGATACGCCCCTCCTCCAGCCAGATCAGGCGGGTGCACCATGTGGCCATGATGTCGGCCATATGGCTGGACAGGACAAGGATATCGGCCCCGCGCACAAGGTTTTCCAGCCTGTTGCGCGCCCGGTGGCGGAAGGTGGCATCCCCCGCCATAAACCATTCATCCATCAGCAGCACATGGGGTTGGATTGCTGTTGCCAGCCCAAAGGCAAGGCGGACGACCATGCCGCTGCTGTAGGTTTGAACAGGCAGGTCCATGAAGGTGCCGAGGTCGGCAAAGGCTTCAACATCCTGTTCCATCTCGGTGCGCTGCCGGGCTGGGACACCGGCGATCATGGCCCGCAGGCGGATGTTTTCGCGCCCTGTCAGTTCCATATTCATGCCCAGTGTCTGGTCCAGCAGGGCACCGATCTTGCCTGTCACTCTGACACGGCCATCGGTGGGTTCGTACACACCCGCAAGGGCGCGGAGCAGGGTGGTCTTGCCCGCACCATTGCTGCCAATCAGCCCCAGCCGCTCCCCGGCCTGCACGGTAAAGCTTATGTCGTGCAGGGCGCGCACACCCAGACTGCCATGGAGGCTGGAGGTCAGCCTGCCCTCTGTCGGGGGGCGTTGGCGCAGGCCCAGAGTGTCCGCATGGCGGAGGGGGAAGGCAATGCTCAGGGTTTGGACATCTATCCGGGCCATGATGGTTACACCCAATAGGCTAGCTGTGCGCGGGCGCGGGCAAACAGCCACCATGCAAGCCCGATCAGCAGCCCGGACCAGCCCAGTGCGGCAGGCCAGACGGGGACCTGCAATTCATCATGCAGCAGGGGGGCGCGCAGGATTTCCAGTAGTGCAAAGGCGGGGTCCAGCAGCAGCCAGTTCTGCCCGGTTGCCATCAACTGCGGAGCCCACAGCACTGGCGTGATGAAGAACAGCACCTGCGTCAGGCTTGCGACAAGGGGTGGGATATCGCCAAAGCGGGCGGACAGCACCCCCAGCAGCAGGCAGAGGGCCAGACAGTCAATCAGCCAGAGCAGAACTGCGGGCAACAGTTGCCAGTCCCAGTTAGGTGCAACGGGAAAGAGTATAAAAACGAGGGCGACAACCGGCAGCGTATGGGCCAGCACCAGCACATTGCGGGCCACGCAACGCAGGGCATGGACAAAAAAAGGCATGCGGCTGGAGGTTATCAGCGCTGCAGCTGCCGTAAAGGTCGCACACCCTTCCCGCAGGATGCCTGCGACAAAGGGCCACACTGCCAGAGAGAATGTCAGAAAAGGCAGGTACTGCCGGGTGCTGATATGGAACAGATAGGCATAGAGCAGCCCCATGGCGGCGACCATGATGGCAGTTGTGGCTGTCAGCCAGAAAGGCCCCAGAATGGACCCGCGATAGCGCAGGCGGATATCCATCCACGCCAGTGTCAGCGCCAGCGGGGTGAGAGCAGCCCCCTGGGCAATATCCCGTGCAGCACAGATGTGCCGTGCCAGACCGCGTGTGGGGGCAAGGGACAGGACGGGCTCTGCCGTATCGGGCAGGCGCGTCTGTGGGTTGGGCCGGGCTGGGAGTGTGCTCATACGCAAGGGGTGACGATAGGGGCAAGCCTGCCGCCATGACAAGGCCCTCAGGCCGCAGGGGCGCGGCATTTGTGCCACGCCGGACCAGCCGAAGCCGCAAAGGCGGGTTACTGAGGATGACAAGGCACCGTGCGGTTGCTACACCCCTCTCGCCATAGTGCCGTGTTTAGTTTTCCGCATAACATCAGCCACCGGGAACTCTCCTTGCCATGAAGATTGTCGCCTGTAACAGCAATCTGCCCCTGGCCGAAGCCGTCGCTTCGGAACTGGGCATGACTCTGTGCAACGTGACCGTACGCCGCTTTGCGGATATGGAAGTATTTGTCGAAATCCACGAAAATGTACGTGGTGAGGATGTGTTTGTCGTGCAGAGCACCTGCACGCCCACTAACGACAACCTGATGGAACTGCTGATCATGCTTGACGCCCTGCGTCGCGGGTCAGCCAAGCGCATCACGGCGGTCGTGCCCTATTTCGGCTATGCCCGTCAGGACCGTAAGTCTGGTCCGCGCACGCCTATCAGTGCCAAGCTGGTGGCCAACCTGCTGGTGGAGGCAGGGGCCAGCCGCGTGCTGACGCTGGATCTGCATGCCATGCAGATCCAGGGCTTCTTTGATATTCCGGTGGACAATCTTTACGCAGCCCCGCTGTTTGTGCGCGATATTCTGGCACAGTACGGGGACCGTGACCTCATGATTGTCTCCCCCGATGTGGGGGGTGTTGTGCGGGCCCGCCAGCTTGCACAGCGGCTGAACACCGACCTGGCCATTATTGACAAGCGGCGTGAACGCGCAGGCGTGTCCGAGGTCATGAACGTGATTGGTGATGTCCGGGGCAGGCACTGCCTGCTGGTGGATGACATCGTGGACAGCGGGGGGTCGCTGTGCAACGCGGCACGCGCCATTGCCCAGCAGGGTGCGGCCTCTGTCGGTGCGTATGTCACCCACGGTGTGCTGACAGGCCAGTCGGTTGAACGTATTGCCGATTCCCCGATCGAGATGCTGACCCTGACCGACAGCATCAAGGCGACCGAAGTCGTGGCGGCAGCCCGCAATATCCGCCAGATCAGCATTGCGGGCCTGCTGGCGCGCGCCATGCGGGCCGTGGCGGATGAAAGCTCTGTTTCATCCCTGTTTGACTGAGGTCCCATGCATCAGATTTCCCCTCGCCCTTACTGGTATCTGCGGCATGGCCAGACCGACTGGAATCGGGCTGGCCTGTCGCAGGGACGTACTGATGTGCCGTTGAACGGCACAGGGATCGAACAGGCCGTGGCGGCGGGAAAGCTGATAGCTCAGGCTCTGGCGGACGTGGGCGAGGGGCAGAGCATCACACGGATTGTGGTCTCTCCGCTCGGGCGCGCCTACCAGACTGCCACAATCGTGCGGGATGAACTGGTGGCCCATGGTCTGCCAGCACTCCCGCTGACGGTTGAGGACGACCTGGCCGAAGTCTGTTTTGGTGAGCAGGAAGGCCAGCCTATTGCCGACTGGTATGATGACTGGATCGCGGGCCGTTACACTCCGGCGGGGGCGGAACCGTTTGCCGACCTGTGCCAGCGTGCGGCGCAGGCCGTCAACCGGGCGACTGTGCAGGATGGCACGCCGCTGATTGTGGCGCATGGAGCGCTGTTTCGTGCCCTGCGCTGTGTCATGAAACTGCCTGCCAATGTCCGGCTGCCCAACGCCATACCGCTGAGCGCAACCCCGACCCCGGCGGGGGACTGGCACCTGAAGGAACTGCCCTGACCCAGCCTGAAGGTGCGGGCCGGGCACCTTTGTGACCATGGCGCGCCGGGCTGGAGAGTTGGTGTGGGTGTGGCCTCTGCGGAGGCTATGATCCATGTCAACAGAAATTGAAAATTTCTCAATTCAGTTCGTGTTTTGCTTTTTACAACCTTGGCGAAATGCCATAGGATCAAGAGCGAAAATACTCTGTGCAGCATTGCCCGGAAGGTGGACTATGGAAATCATGACAACGTGCCTTACTCGCTCTTTTCGTCTCTTTGCCGGAGATCGCAAGGGTGTGACTGCTCTTGAATACGGCCTGATTGCAGCGCTGATCGCGTCGGTGATCGTGGCTGGCGTCACCCTGCTGGGGACCAACCTGCAGACCATGTTCAATACACTGGCAGGCAAGATTCCCACAACCTAAGTCCCTTATGGCTATTTTGGCCGGAGGGGGGAGCATTGTCGCGTGTGTGGCAGTGCTCCTTTTCCTTGTGGCAGTTGTCCATGATGTCCGCACGCGGGAAATACCAGACTGGGTTTCAGTCGCGTTTGTGGTCATGGGATTGCTTGTGCTGCCCCACGGGGCCTGGGGGCGGTTGCTGGGGGCAGGTATTCTGTTCTGCCTGTTTTACGCTCTGTGGTTCGTGGGGGGTATCGGTGGGGGAGATGTCAAGCTGATAGCCTCGTCGTCGCTTCTTTTTCCGCCACTGCAGCAGATGTGGTATCTGCTTGATATCGCTTTGGCTGGGGGTGTGCTTGCCTTTGCCTATCTGGCCTTGCGCCGATGGGGCAGCACAGCGCCCGCCGCTCCTTATGGGCGGCTCCTCCGTGTTGAATGCTGGAGAATCCGCAGGGGCGGGCCGTTGCCTTATGCCGTTGCTATTTTTGCCGGTTTTGCAGTGACAGCCTTGCGGGGCGGGCTATGAACCCCAGGGTCATGCTGGTTCTTTTTCTGGGCGTTGGTCTTGTCGGCGGGCTGCTGTTCCTGCGGCTGCTGGTCAAGACACCCACTGTTGTTACTGCGCCTACTGTAGCGCTTGAGCGTGTGTTCGTGACCACGCGGGCTCTGCAGGCAGGTGATTTCATCCATGATAAAGGTGACCTGCGGGAAGAGCAGCGGCCAGCCGCGCAGGTACCGCCGGGTGCGGTACACAGCCTTGCAGCCGCTGGAGGTCAGCCCGGATACATGGGGGCCGTGCTGCGCCAGCCTGTGGCGGCCGGGGCTGTTTTGCTATCGGGCCAGCTTGTGCCTGTTGATGCATCGGATTTTCTTGTCTTTGCCCTGTCGCCCGACAAACGTGCTGTCAGCATCAAGCTGGCATCGGGCGACAATGTGGACGGCTTTGTAGAGCCGGGTGACAAGGTGGATGTTGTTATGCGTCGGCAGGCTAATGGCAACATCGTGGCCAGTGGCGTGGCGCAGAATGTGCGCGTGCTGGCCGTGGACCGTCGCCTTGTGCCCGGCAAGGGGGCAGCGGCAGCCGGGGCAGGTAAGCCCGAGGCATCAGCCACCAGCCAGCAGCGCGACAAACCCATGTTTGTCACGCTGGAAGTTACCCCCCAGCAGGTGGCGGACATTACGCTGGCAACGGATATGGGTGTCCTCTCCCTGGCCCTGCGTTCCATCCGGGGGGATGACCAGACGCCCATCCCGCATGTGCAGGTCGAGCAACCTCAAAGCCCGAAACCAGATTCCAAGCCGAATGGTGCGACAGTGCATGTTTATAATGGGGCGGCAGACACGATTAATGTCCAGTTCTGATCAATACTGGAAAGTGCCGCTTGTGCTTGGCGCGCTGTTTCAACTAGCTCTGGGTGGACCCTGGGGCGGGGTGGCTGTTGCGCGCTCGCTCCAGGCCGAGACGTCAGGCACGCAGGTAACGGTGCAGACCGGGTCGGGGCAGATTGTGCGCCTGAAGCAGGATGTATCCAGCCTGTTTTCCGCCGATCCCAAGGTGGCGGAAGTACGGCCTGCCAGCCCCAGCAGTTTTTTTGTCTTCGGTGTCGGCGCAGGGAACACCACGATTGAGGCTGCGTCAGCCACGGGCGAGGTGATTGGCCGCTACGTCGTGCGGGTTGTGCCATCCAGTTACCGGGCATCTGTGTTGCAGCAGGGGGCCGCCATGGGCAGCCCCGGTGTCAGGGTTGAACCCACACCCGACGGGCTGAGCATAGAGGGCCGTGCATCCGACCCGCAGGCCGCCCAGAAACTGGTGGACCACGCGCGCTCGCTGGCCGGGAAAGAGGGCTATATTGCTGATTACATGACCGTGCCCGGTTCCTTGCAGGTCAACCTGCGGGTACGGGTGGTGGAAATGGAGCGCACCCTTGTGCGCGAGTTGGGGGTGGAGTGGAAAAACGTCAACGCCCTTGGCACATCGGCGGTCGTGGGTGTTGCCACCCAGAGCCCTCTGGCCGCCTTGTCCAACCTGCAAAGCAGTGTGGGGTGGCTGTCACGTTTTAATGTGGGCAGTCAGCGCGTGACGTTGGAAACGGTGGTGGATGCTCTGGCGCAGGACGGGCTGGTGCACAGCCTTGCCGAGCCAAACCTGACAACGCTGAGCGGCCAGCCCGCCAGCTTTCTGGTGGGTGGGGAATACCCGATCCCGGTTTCCAACTACGGTGGCACCACCACGGTGCAGTTCAAGCAGTATGGGATTTCCTTGGGCTTTGTCCCGACCGTGCTGGCGGAAGGGCGGATTAACCTGCATGTCCGCCCCGAAGTCAGCGCCCTGTCCAGTGACGGCGCGGTGACACTGAGCACAAGCAGTAATTCGGTGCAGATTCCGGCCATTCATGTCCGCCGGGCTGATACGACGGTGGAACTGGGCAGCGGGCAGAGCTTTGTCATCGCCGGGCTGCTGTCCGATACCAGCAAGCTGACCACAACCGGCCTGCCATGGCTTGGGGATATTCCCATTCTGGGGGCGCTGTTCAAGTCCAACAGCTTCCAGAAGGACGAGACGGAACTGGTCATTATTGTCACCCCGTATCTGGTCAAGCCAGTTGATAATATCCACGATCTGCACACCCCGGATGAAGACTGGGTGCCGCCGGGCGACATGGAGCGCATCTTCCTGATGCGCCAGAGCAGCACGGATGTCAGGAAACGGCGCGCATGGCAGAAGCTGGACGCGGGTGATGCCGGTTTTATGGTGGAGTAGGGCAATGGCAGTATTTTCCACCTTTACGGGGCGTGCCACCATACTGGCGGGGCTTATGCTGCCATTTGCAGTTGGGTGTTCCACGATGGAGCCTCTGGACCAGTCCTATCACTGGCGGCCACTTGGTGTTTATGACGCCAATATTGCTGCCATGGCTGAGCGCAAGAGCGATCTGGTCTCCGGCCGCCCCCTCGGCCCCAGTGACGGGCATCAGGCGGCCGAGGCCGTTCAGCGCTGGCGTGACGGCAAGGTGCGTAAACTGCCCAATACAGGCCTGGCGGAAGTCAAATCCTCCGGCGGGGATGATCAGGGGGAGAGCGGTTCAGGCTCCGGTCTGGCGGCGGCAACTGGGGCTGGGGGTTAATATCCGTGTCTGAAAGCCGCCAGCGTTCTGGCACACAGCAGTCAGGTGTTATGGGCCGTGTCCTTATTCTGGTGCAGGACGCGGAGGCGGAATCCCTCTTTCTCAGCTTTGTGCAAAGTGTCTGCCCTGGGGATGGCGTGGTGCTGCGCCTTTCTTTGGAGCAGTCGCTCGACTACCTGCAAAAGCGCGAGGTTCCGTCTTACATTATTCTCGATATTGCCGGGGCGGCGGACCCTGTTGCCTGTGTGCGTGATGTGACAGGCATGATCCCCCCCAGCGTGACCCTGATGATTATTGGGGACCGGGAGGACGTTAACTTTTACCGCACCATCACCCATGCGTTTGGTGTTGCGGAATACCTCTACCGCCCGCTTGTTGAAAATCTGGTCGTTCGCTTTTTTGGCGAGATCATTCTGCATGGGCAGAAATCGCGCGATACTGCCAATGGCGGTAGTCTGGTTTTGCTGACAGGCGTGCGGGACGGGGTTGGGGTTTCAACCCTGCTGGCCAATCTGTCCTGGTATGTGGCCGAGGTGGTCAAACGGCATACTTTGCTGGTGGATTTTGATCTTCAGGCCAGCAAGCTTGGCCTTTTGCTTAATGCAGAGAACAATCCGGGCCTACAGGCCGTGCTGGAAGCGCCGGACCGTATGGATGGCCTGCTGATCGAGCGTAGCACGCAGGAACTGTCGGACAGGCTGCATCTTCTGGCCTCGGTGGGCTCCATCATGGCGCGGCCGGTTATTGCGCCGGCAACGGTCAGCGCGCTGATGGAACATGTGCGGGGGCAGTTCCACTTTATCATGGTCGAATCAAGCTGGCGCGATGGAGATATGTACGCGGCCTTGCAGAAGGAAGCCCAGCAGCTTGTGTTCGTGCTGGACCCGACACTGATTTCGGTGCGCGATACGTTACGGGCGATGGCAGCCTTGCCCAAAGGCACTCTGCCCAAACGGCCTTTGTTTGTGCTGAATGGTTTTGGGCGGCCGGGCACGCTGTCTCTGGCCGAAGTCAGCAGCAGTCTGGACATGAAGCCCGATATTGTTGTGCCGTATCTGCCGCGTGAGTGTGGGGAGGCCGAAATTAACGGCCGACCGCTGGTGGAGCAGAACATGCAGTATCAGGCTGCCATTATGCAGCTTGCCCGGATCGGGCTGTCTGTGCATGTCCCGGACAGAGTGGGGACCGGGGGCTGGCGTGGCAGGCTTGGGGCATATTTCTCGCGGTTGAGGCGGACATAAGCATGGCGGACGAGGCTGAGAACGACAGAATAGACCGCCTCAGGCGGCTAAGGTTCCTGCAGGTTCCCGCAGCGGCGTCCGAGCCAATGGCCGCAGCCCCGCAGGAGCGCGCACAGGCTGAGGTGACGGAGCGCCGTGTCTCGCACGAGCAATGGCTGCGGGTGCGTGGCCTGTGCCTGACCCAGCTTGACCCGGCCCTTGTGGTGCCCCTATCCGCCGACCAGCTTGCTGAAACCATTGAACGGGTTGTGGATCAGGTCGCCCGGGGCGAGCGCATACATCTGAACCTGCGTGAGCAGAAGGAACTTGCGTCCGAACTGGTCAATGACATCAAGGGTCTGGGGCCGATCCAGCCGTTGCTGGAAGATGACGCGATCAACGATATCCTCATCAATGGGCCAGACCGGATATTTGTTGAACGTAAAGGTAAGGTTTCACTTTTTCCGGTTCATTTCCGGGATCAGAAACATCTGGTGTCAGTCTGCCAGCGTATTGCCACCGACATGGGCCGCCGGGTGGATGAATCCAGCCCCATGGTGGACGCCCGCCTCAAGGATGGGTCCCGCGTCAATATTGTTTTTCCACCGTTGGCGCTGGATGGGCCTTATGTGTCTATCCGAAAATTTTCCAAAAAGACCATCGATTTTGCCAAGATGGTGGATAATGGAAGCTGCTCGCCCGCTATGGCACGGGTGTTGGAAATAGCAGCCAGCATCCGCCTGAATATTATTGTCTCCGGCGGCACGGGGTCGGGCAAGACCACGCTTTTGAACGCACTGTCCCGCTTTATTGCGTTTGATGAGCGCGTGATTACGGTTGAGGACGCGGCAGAACTGCAATTACAGCAGCCCCATGTGGTGCGGATGGAAACACGCCCTCCCTCGCTTGAAGGCAAGGGCGAAGTGACCCAGCGTGACCTTGTCAGGAACGCCCTGCGTATGCGCCCCGATCGTATTATTGTGGGCGAGGTCCGTGCAGCGGAGGCGTTTGACATGTTGCAGGCCATGAATACGGGCCATGATGGCAGCATGTCCACCATCCACTCCAACAATGCGCGCGACGCCATTATCCGTATCGAAAACATGGTGCAGATGGGCAGCATGTCGCTCCCGCAGTCGGCTATTCGCACCCAGATTGTCAGCGCGGTGGATCTGATCGTGCAGATCGGTCGCCAACGTGATGGTGTGCGTCGTATTGTGCAGGTTAGCGACGTGGCGGGTCTGGAAAATGATGTCGTGGTGATGAACGATATTTTCCGCCTGATGTTTGAAGGCGAGGATGAAAACGGAAAACTCCGCACTCGCTATGTAACATCCCCGGCACGGCCAAGTTTTTATGACAAGCTGAAATACTGCGGCATGGAGCAGGCATGGCAGGCCGCACTGGCCGGGGAGAGTGCATGAATGGCACGGTCCTCATCGCCGGGCTGTTTTTTGCTGGCTGGTTGGGGGGCGGGTTTGGCCTTTACCGCGCGATGGTGCGGCAGGAGGCCCGGCAGGCCCGTATAAGCCGCAGCCTTGGGGCATATGCCCTTAAAATAACGGATGATAACGACAGCATAAACCGCAGCCATGCCCCGGTGGGCCGTCTGGGGCGCGGCTTGCATGTCGTGTTGTACAAAGTGCTGAATTTTCAGGTAGCAGAAGCCGCAATCAGCAATAACAGGACGGTCCTGGGGGTTGCTCTGGGCTTGCTCTGCCTGGGCCTGTATCCGTCTTTCTTTCTGCTCGGGTTTCTGGGTTTACTCGTCTGGGGCGGGTTGTGGGCGGTGCTGGTCCGTATGTTCTATGCCAATGCGGGCAGGCGGCATGTGCGTAAGCTGGGGCAGCAACTGCCCGAAACCATAGGTATTCTTGTGCGTGCCCTAAGGGTTGGCACCCCGTTGAACCGTGCAATGCAGATGGTGGCGGTCGAGGCCAGTCAACCCACGGCGCAGGAGTTCCAGCGGGTGATGCAGGATGTCGCCATGGGGCGTGACCTGCCTGTGGCGTTTTCTGCCATGAGCGGGCGCATTGGTCTGCCGGGGTACCAGTTTCTGGCCGTGGTGGTGGATTTGCAGTCCGAAAGTGGCGGTGGCCTTGCAGAGATTATGCTCGGCTTGGAAAAAACCGTGCGTGAAAGAATGGAAATACAGAAAAAAGGGATCGCAGCCTCGGGCGAGGCTAAAATGACCAGCTATGTTCTGCTGGGCCTGCCCATTGTCGTGATTGTGCTGCTGGGGTTTGAGAACCACCGTTATTTCTCAATCTTTTTTACGCACCCCATGGGGCATTACGTTCTGGCTCTGGCCGTGGGGCTGTGGGTGGCGGGCCTGATGTCGATCCGTCTGCTCATCAACCGCGTGACGAGGTAAGAGATGACGGCTGTGATGGGGCTGGGGATTGTGCTGGCAGTGTGGGCGATGGCCGGTTTTGCCTACCTGTTTGTGCTCAATATGCGCTACAGCCAGCGCCAGCACCGCTTGCAGGCCGTAAGGCGCTTTGCTTTGCCCCATGCAGGGCGGGTACGCAGTGGTTTCAGCCTTGCTGCCAGTTTCCGGCGGTTTGGGATATGGCTTGAGGGCAGCGGGTTTATCCCCGCAGGCACTTTGGCGGAAATGAGGGCAGGTACCCAGGCGCATGCCCGGTCGGGCGAGCAGATTTTTCACGTTTTCCTGGGGATCAAGGTTTTCCTGCTGCTGCTGGGGTGCGTGCTGTTTGTCGGGTGTTTTTTTCTGCTAGGCCATAGGTCGTTCATGCATATCCTGCTGCCTGTCGCTTTTCCGGTGCTTGGGCTTGTCGCGCCTGATATGGTGCTTTCGGCCCGGTACAAACGGTACCTGACCGGTGTTGAGCGAGGGATGCCTGATGCGCTGGACCTTCTTGTCATCTGTGTGGAGGCAGGCATGCCAGCCGAAGTGGCCATTGCCCGCGTGGCGCGTGAAATGGGCCGCCTGAATGCTGATGTCGCTAACGAATTTCGGATGACAGTGCAGGACATGCAGGTCATGCCCGACCGTTATGAAGTGTTCAAGCAGATGGCGCGCCGCACGGGCCTGCCGGTGATGAAGCAGCTGTCGTCCGTGCTGGTGCAGTCGTTTGAACTGGGCACACCGCTGGCCGAGGCTTTTCGGACATTGGCAGCGGATATGAAGCAGGAGGCCGTGTTGCGGTATCAGACACAGGTGGCGCAGCTTCCTGTTTTTATGACACTCCCGATGATTTTGTTCATCCTGCCGGTACTGTTCATTATCGTGTTGGCCCCAGTGGTGCTGAAGGTGCTGTCATGACCGTGCGTGCAGCAGGGCGGGCCATGGTTGCCGGGTGTGCTGTGGCTGTGCTGTTGGCCGGATGCGCCACTGACAAGGCTGGTGAGAAGGACCTGAAAACCGCGCAGGTGGAAATGGACAACGGTGCCCCCATGGCGGCGTTGGAACTGCTGCGTCGGCATGTGCAGTCCCACCCGGAGGATGTGCCAACGCTGCTCGCCCTGGGGCGGGCCAACGCCCAGTTGGGGCGTTACCAACCCGCGATCCTGTTTTTTCAGGATGCGTTGGACAAGGACCACAACTGTGTGGATGCCCTGAAAGGCCTTGCACGGATTGACCTGCAACTTAACCCCGCAAAAGCACTGGAACGACTGGAGGATATGTCCCGCCGTTTCCCGCATGATGCCCAGATCTGGACCGACCTTGGCATTGCGCGTGACTTTGCTGGCCGCCACAAGGCCGCGCGGGATGCGTATTTTCAGGCCATGAAGCTCGACCCGTTGCTGATCTCGGCGCAGAGCAACCTTGGCCTGTCCTATGCCATCAGCGGGCGTTATGATTCTGCCCGCTTTATGTTGCAGCCCCTTGCGGCCTCGGCCGATGCAACGCCTAAAATCCGCGCTAATCTGGCTTATGCCCAGTTGATGGCAGGCGATGAGGACGCCGCGCGTAGAACCCTGATGCACGATATGCCGCGTGCACGGGCGAACAAGGTGCTGCAAAGCTACCGTGTATTTGGTATTCAGCGTGATGCGGCGCGGCATTAACAGGCGTGGCGTTGCAGCCATTGAAACAGCACTGGTGCTGCCGCTATTCCTGTTTCTTATCCTGGCGATTATTGAAACAGGCTGGCAGCTACTGACAGAGATGACCCTGCAGAACGGGGCGGAAGATGCTGCCCGTTTTGTAGAAACCGGCAATACAAGTGACAGCAGCATAGCCGCACAGTGCTGGTCCAACCGGGCGGACGCCATGCAGCAACTGGTGCAGGAGGAAGCCCCGACAATCCTGAGCAAACAGGTGACGATCGCCAGCGCAGGTGGGGGCGACGCTGCCAATACCGTGCAGTATATTTTTACCTATTCCCAGCCGTATCTGACCTCCTGGGCGCGGAGTATGCTGGGCAACGCGATGACACATACGGTCAGGGTGCAGGTCAGGAATGATACCGAAAAAACATCGCAGGAGTGCTCGTCATAATAAAGGCAGTGTGGCTATCGAGGCCGCATTGTGCCTGATGACGGCAATCCTGCTGCTGATTGGCACGACAGACCTGGTGCTGGAACTGCGGCTGTGGTTGCGGGTTAATGCCCTGGCCAGCCATATCGGGCAGGTTGTTGCCCAGTCCGATACGCTGAGCGACAGCTCGGTTCTGGCCGTCATGACATCGGGGCTGGCAGCGGAGGGTACGCTGCTGGCCAATGCTGGTGTGACGGTAACGGTCATAGGCTTGTCCAAGTCAGGCGCAAGTGGGGGCAGCATACGCCAGCAGACGGGTAATGGGTGTGCGTCCGCCTATAGCTCGGCCACGGTGTCAGCCACGCAATTTACCAGTCTGGGGGCAGGGGGGGCGACCGCCATTGTGGCAGTGGATACATGCACCCCGGCCCAGCCATGGCCCGTTAATTTCAGCCTGCTTTTTGGTGGCAAGGAAAGCCCCGCCCTGCATGGCAGCGCGGTGCTGGCCTCCAGCGCAACCCTGTCCGAATGAGTGGTGCAGCACATAGAGATATTGATAGTGTTGTGTCATGTGTAGTGATTGGCGTGACCGGCAGCCAGATGCTGCCAGTGCCCGTCACCTGTCCTGCTTATGCCAAGGCAGCAGAACGGGTGATGGACGTTTTTGTCAGGCAGCGTGTGGATGGATGATACGGCCTAGCTTTTGAAAATACGATCCACCTGTTGATTGAACAGCGCCATCTCCTCTGCCGACCCTATCGTAACGCGAGAGATATTGGGCCATATCGGCCAGTTTCGACCGATAACAACTCCTCTTTTTTCAAAGGCTGCGGCAACATCAGCAGCCGGGCGGCCCCAGTCCACCATGATCATGTTGGCCTGACTGCCAGGCAGGAATGCTATGCCCCGTTTTTGAAGGTGCTGTTCCACAGCCTCCCTGACCGCTGTCATGTTATCACGCCGTTTTTTGATCTGATCGGGCAGGAGGAGGCTTTCTTTGGCACCAGCCAGTGCAGAAACGTTGATCAGCCTTGTTGCGGCCTCACCATCATACCGCATCATCCTCTGGTGTAGTTCAGGGTGGGCAAAGCTTAGGCCAACCCGGAGGCCTGCCATGCCAAAGAGTTTTGAAAAGGTTCTGAGAACAATAAGGTCTTTGCGGTTCTGCAAAAGTGCCAGGGCGCTGGGGTTGGTTGTAAAATGGATATAAGCCTCGTCAACCAGAACGACTGCGTCGGCAGGTTTGTTGTCCAGCAGCCATTTGATCTCCTGCAGGGGTGTTGATGTCCCTGTCGGATTGTTTGGTGAGCACACATAGTAAAGACCAGCCTTTGGGTTTGCTTTGAGCAAGGCTTTGGTACTGGTCGCGTAATTCTCTGCAGCGGTCAGAGGAACGCGCTGGACAGGAATATTGAGATATTTTGCAACTTTCCACGGCACCTCAAAGGTGGGATCAACCGTTACAAGCCCTCTCTCAGGGGACGCAAAAGCTGCAATACTGCGAATAAGAGGGTCCATTGACCCCTGCCAGACCAGAATCTGCTCAACGGGCACATGTTCTACAGTGGAGACTGTGTGCAGGAAGTCGTTATGTAGATGGTCAGGGTCATATCTGTTGCCCGACAGGATTGTTTTCTGGGCAACGCGGGCGGCCTGTGGCAGGGGGCCGGTCCAGTATTCATTTTTATCGATGTAAGCGATGACATTGGTAGACTTTTCATCACTGACTGGCGTACGCGCCTGAGCCGCAGGTAAAATCTGGGAAAAAGAGATCCCCGCTCCGAGCAGGCCTGCCAGTCGTGTAAATTGCCGACGTGAAAAATCACGGGAGACAGTGGCTTTTGCGGGGTCGGAATTTATTGAATCGGTCATATTTCTGTCTCTGATTACAGTCTGACCTAAGCAAACATAAAAATGTTCTTCCATATAATGAGAAATTAAAAACCCTTCCTTTTCGGGGGGAAGGTTACAACACAGATCAGTGATCTGTGTGGTTTTGCGTGTAGGTCAGTGTCGGCCTGATACAGGCCATTATTTCATCAAGCGATGGAAAGCCCATTCATTAAAAAATATTGATATAATCAAAGTGCAGAAGTGTATAGATAATATATTATCATTAAATAACCGATATAAATCCCATAATCACCTTTAATTTTTGCAATGTGGAACACGTTGTATATTTAATTGAAAATATAAAACTTTTGATAACATTTATGGAAAAATCTATAGCATCTGGATATAAAAAATGCACCGCACTGTTCTTCTTATGGGCACGGTCTCTCTTATTATTATAGTAACACCTACCCTGGCTGCCACGACAACGTCTAAAGTATCTCTTCACGGGGCAAGACATTCCCAGCCTGCCAGCGACAGACAGACGGCTCAGACTATTTCAGCAAAATCATCCACCCGTCATATCCATTCACCGCCGAAATCGCGTGATGCGGCAAAGGATAAAGCAGAAGAAATCCATGTCTCGGGCGGGCATTCCTATCTTCGCATTGCGCGCGACAGTTCTATACCAGTCACTGTTATCACTTCTGCTGAACTGCGGCGTTCTGGCCAGATTAATCTGGCTGATGCCATCGCCCGGATTGATCCTGCAATTACCACACAGGCTCAGGGGTGGGATTCTGCGGCTCTGACATCGTCCATCCGTATGCGGGGCCTTAACCCTAACGAAGTGCTTATTCTGGTGGATGGAAAGCGACGGCATACAACAGGCAATATCGTTACGGATTCAGGGCCTTTGCAAGGCTCAACCCCGGTTGACCTGAATATGATCCCCACCAACGCGATTGATCATATCGAGGTGCTGCGCGATGGGGCGGGGACCCGTTACGGGGCAGATGCTGTTGCTGGTGTGATCAATATTATCACCAAGAAGACAGCACATGGCCTGAACGTGGTCACGGATACAGGGGCAGATGCTTATAATGGTGATGGATGGCGGTACAGAATTGGTGCAGATGGTGGCCTGAAATGGGGGGATGATGGCTTTATCCATCTGAACGGTGAAGTCTACCATAAGGATTTTTTCATCTCAAAATCTCGCGCAACGCGGGATCACAGGTGGTCGGAGGGTGATACCTGGGATCCTTATTCGGATCATAGTGTCAGCACCCCAGAAGAAACGCGGGAAAATCTTTCCATCGAATGGGGCAAGGGTATTACCGATAAAATCGAGACCTATGGTCTTATTACCTATGCCCATCGTCATGCCGAGACCAACCAGCACTATCGCCTGCCCAGTGCGGCTCCGTCTGTGTACCCGATGGGGTTTGCCCCGATTGAAACCATTGAAGAAAATGACTTTCAGGCCAATCTGGGCGTGAAAGGGCATGATCTGTTTGGTTTCAACTGGGACCTCAGCACGCTTTATGGTGAGGATGATGAAGACCTCGGCGTAAAGAACACGATCAATTCAAACATGTTGCTTAATCAGGGGGCGAGCCCAACCCGTGTGCGGACTTCCAGTTATCGGCTTTCACAATGGACGAGCAATTTTGATGCCCATCGTGGTTTCAAAATTGCCAACACTGTTCCTGTCACTGTTTCGTTCGGTGCTGAACATCGTCTGGAAATGTACCATATCAAGGCGGGTGACCCTGCATCTTACCTGAATGGCGGCACCGCGGCATGGGCAGGTCTGACCGAACAGAGTGCAGGGTCATGGCAGCGGAATGTCTGGGCTGGCTATCTGGATGCTGACTTCCATCCGCTTGAGCACTGGAGCCTCGATTTTGCAGGTCGTTTTGAGCATTACACGGATGCAGGAAATGCCGAAACAGGTAAGGTCTCGACACGGTATGACTTTACCAAACGTATTGCCGTGCGTGCGACCATTAGCAACGGCTTTCGTGCGCCAAGCCTGCCTGAATACTATTTTAGCTCGCTGAACGTCAGCCCGACAGGCGCTACGGGGTTACTGGGTGCGACTGGCGCTGCGGCGTCCCAGATTGGGGCCACAAAACTCAAGGCTGAACGCTCAACCAATGTTGAGGGTGGCTTTATTCTTGAGCCGATTGATGATTTTCATGTCTCGGTCGATGTCTACCAGATCAATATCCGCAACCGTATCAACGGGTCCAATTATACGAGTGGGCAGACAGCGTATGACGCCATTTCCCAGACTGGTATTACCCTGCCTTCGGGGTTAGACCTCAGCAATGTGCAGGCCAACTACCTGGCCAATATTGGCAGCACCCGCACACAGGGGCTGGATATTCAGGCTGACTATCGCTGGCGCTTGCGCCGTTATGGCAATCTTGATCTTTCGCTCATGCTCAACCTCAACCGTACCCGCATGCAGCATATCAACAGCAATGCGTTTGGGCAGTCCTTGGCCAGCGCCCAGACCATTGCTTATCTGACGACAGCCTCCCCCCGCAGCAAGATCATCCTGAATGCCTACTGGACCAAGGATAAATGGGATGTGAACATCCGTGAAACGCGCTACGGGCAGACATCCTCCATGCTCAGCTATTATGATCTTGCTCCTGCAAACCTTCGGTATTCGACAACCCAGTTTGCCCCATTTGTAAACACGCCAGTCTGGTTAACGGATCTGGAGGTTGGCTATCGTGCCAATCAGCATTGGCATTTTGCTATTGGTGCCAATAACATCTTCAACATGCGGCCGCGGAAAGTAAACCCGATCAATAACTATCTTGGTGCCTCGATTTATGATGCCCATGGCGCCAATATCGGGTTTGAAGGCGCTTATTACTACGGGCGGATCAACGCGACGTTCTAAAATCTTCCGTTCACTACGCCCGGTGCTTGCAAGGCTAGTGCCGGGTGCAGGTGGAGGCAGTGGTGCAGGTAAAGACATAACTCTGGTTTGAAACACCTGGACCACTGATAACGGTGGACGCCGTTTTGATGGTGCTTGTGTCATACAGCGTAATGGCCAGATTGGTGTTGTACGAGGCAAGTGTGCTGATATTAATGGAACTGCCACCACGCAGCGTATAGGTGCCTATGACCTGCGCTCCGGACAAAAAGGCCAGAGACGATTGTGTGTCCAAAGTTGCGGTCGCATTGCTTTCAGTCCCTGTGACCATTGTTGCTTTGTTCCGCAGGGTTATGGTGGCGTTACTGATTTTGCACCATGTGCAGGAATCTGTATTGGTCCAGGTTGAGGCATCAACCGTGATCGCAACAGAGTCCAGCGTGCTGCCAGCATTGTAAACGCTGAAAACAGACCCCCCTGTAATGTTGATCTGCGACCCGGCAGAGGTGGTAAAGGCCCCTTTGACAGTTGCACCGTTTTCTACATTCAGCACGTTACTGCCGATTTTAAAGGGGCTGTTTTCCCCATTGTAGGTAATGGAGCTGAAGGTGACAGAGCCGGTGCTGCCGGTAATCTGCCCGCCAATGCTGTCGAGGATCTGCGACGGGTTGGAAGAGGAAATGACAGAGCCCGTGGCAATGGACACTCCGGACTGCACATGAATGGGAATGTTGATGGTCACATTGCCATCAATAGTGATCAGGTTGTTGGCGCAGAGATAGTACGACGTATAACAGAGCTGTGCTCCCGGTGTGCCGTTCAGAACCAGTGTGCCACTAAAGGCCAGGGATGTGACGGTATTTGAGTTGGAACTGGCCACAGTGTCCGTTTTTTGCCACTCCGAGGTGCCACAGTTGTTCTGCACCGGGCCGCTCATGGTCAGGGCCTGCCCGGCGGCGGCCGCGACTGTCAGAGTGTTAAGGTAGGAATTATACTGGCAGTTGCTGTTCTGGTCTTTAAACAGTCCTGTCCATAGGGAGGACTGCGTTGTTGTGCCTGCGAAGGTGGCATATCCGGTAGCCCCAACCGTTATACTGTCGCGGTGGAGCAGACTGCCAAAAACAAGCGGAACAATAGCCGATGCGCTGACCGGCACGCGTTTGCGTTGCTCGTCCACACCACCAATGGTGATACCGGTGGAGGTGGAGTCCAGCACACCGCTGCCGCTCTGCCCGCTGGATGGCGTAAAATTGGTCCAGAACAGCTTGTCGGCATCGGCGGCACCAGCCGTTGGGTCGTCCAGTGACCCTTCAAGCCCGACGGCTGTTGTTGCGGCGTCCACGGCGGTTTGCAGGCGTTGCTTCACAACATAAACGCGGCTGAGGTCAATGCCGATGGCCATGATCAGGAGCAGAGCGGGCAAGGTAATGGCCAGCAGTATGGCCACAACCCCCTTGCGGTCCTTGCAAAAGCTCATGAGTGCGTGGGCAGTTCGGCCAGGGTGCTGGCACCATAAGGCGCAGGGTGCCGCCGGCAAGCGGGGTAGGGTGCGCGCACTGAATATCCGACCGGCATAAGTCTGGCCTCCGAATCTGTCCTGTCATGCTGTGCCGTATGGGCGGAAAACAGCCGCGCATGCGGGTGCCACGATAGGAACCGGGGCGCATGGCGCAGTAAAGCACGATCTGGCGGCTCTGTGTGCAGGAAAACGCCGTGTGCCGGGCCCGTGGGGCAGGGTGGTCCCTCATTATTTCCCATGTGGAATATTTTTTTGTGGCATGGTGGGGGGAACTGGGTTAAATGAGTAATACCGTTATGGGTTTTAGTATTACTGGAATGAGCCATGGCCCGGTTTGACGCAGCGGCACGGAATACAGGTCTGAACACTGTCTGTGCCCCGGCATGTCGGGTTGGTGGCCTTGTCCATAATGCCGCCCCTGCCGGTGAGTGGTGCTGAGGGAGGAGACAGGTCATGGCGCGCATGTCTGGGTGGATGCTGTATGGCAAGGTTGGCCGCAGGGCGCGTGTTGTCCTTGGGGTGTTCTCCATCCTTCTGCCCCTTCTGGCGTGGAGTGCTGTCAGCTACGTGCCTTTCCTGTGGCACCCGCAGGTGCTGATCACCAATCCGGGTGGGGAGGAGTATCTGGAAGAAGGCATGCGTATGCAGCGTGCCGACTTTGAGCGTGCCGTGCACGAAATGCGCGCGGCAGGCCAGAAAGTGCCAGAAGGTGTGCCCGCCAATCCTGTCTACCTGCCGTCACCCGGCAGCGTACTGTCGTCCTTTGCTCATGCTTTTGTCATGACAGAGGGGAATGGGCCTGAAAAATCCATTCTGCAGGCGTTCTGGCACAGTATTCAGATTATCTTCTGGGGCTTTGTCATTTCCTCGGCCATTGGTGTGCCGCTGGGTATTCTGTGTGGCACGGTGCCTGCGATTGCACGGCTGGTCGAACCCCCGGTGGATTTCCTGCGCTACCTGCCTGCCCCGGCCTTTGGGGCACTGATGGTGGCCATTCTTGGGATTTATGATGCCCCCAAGATTGCGATTATCGTGATCGGGACCTTGTTCCAGCAGATCCTGGTGATTGGCAACACCACCCGCAAGC
Source organism: Acetobacter vaccinii (assembly GCF_008365315.1). Classification (NCBI taxonomy): domain Bacteria; kingdom Pseudomonadati; phylum Pseudomonadota; class Alphaproteobacteria; order Acetobacterales; family Acetobacteraceae; genus Acetobacter; species Acetobacter vaccinii. The sequence continues at coordinate 1,709,432 of NZ_CP043506.1, forward strand.
TGGACTTTGCAGTGGTGGAGGCCGCCCGCACACTCGGGGCCAAAGGCCGGGGGCTTTTGCTGCATGTGGTTATTCCCGGCATTCTGCCCGACCTGTACCGGGACCAGCGCATTCTGCTCGGCTGGGCCTGGACATATCTGATCGTGGCGGAACTGATCGGCACATCCTCCGGTATCACATGGTTTATTACCCAGCAGGCCCGCTACCAGCATTTTGACAATGTGTTTGCCGCCATGGCCCTGATCGGGATTGTCGGCATGGGCACGGACATGCTGCTGGGCTTTGCCGCACGCTTTCTTTTCCGCTGGAAGCAGGAGATCGTCTGAGATGGCCACGCACGACCAGACACCCCCCGCCGACTATCGCGTTTTGCCGCCCGAAGTGGCCGAGCGTATGGCCCGCATCAAGGCGCGTGAGGTTGTTCTCCAGGTGGAAAACCTGGGCAAGACCTTCTCCCGCCATGGGCAGACAACCGTGGCGCTGGAAGATATTTCCATGGGGGTCCACCGGCGCGAGTTCGTCTGTGTCGTTGGCCCGTCGGGCTGCGGCAAGTCTACCTTGGTGCGTATTCTGGCAGGGCTGGAGGACGCCTCGTCCGGGCGGATTCTGGTCGATGGCACACCGGTGAATGGCCCCGGCCCCGATCGGGGGATGGTGTTCCAGAAATACACGCTCTTTCCGTGGCGGAGCGTGTGCCGCAACGTCATGTTCGGGCTGGAAATGTCGGGGCTGAGCAAGGACGAAAGCCGCCGACAGGCCATGCAGTGGTTGCAGGCCATCGGGCTTGAGCGCTTTGCCGATGCCCTGCCGCACCAGCTTTCGGGCGGGATGCAGCAGCGTGTGGCCATTGCCCGTGCTCTGGCCGCCCAGCCCCGTGTCCTGCTGATGGACGAACCCTTCAGCGCGCTGGACGCCCGCACCCGGGTGCGCATGCAGTCACACCTGCTCGACATCTGGCGCAAGACCGACATCACCATCGTGTTCATCACGCATGATCTGGATGAAGCCATTTATCTGGCTGACCGTATCCTTGTCCTCAAGGCGCATCCGGGGCGGGTGGAAGAGGTGATCGAGGTGCCTTTGCCCCGTAAGCGTGGGCCGGACATTATGACCAGCCCAGAGTTTCTGGCCACACGCGCCCGACTGGAAGCCCTGATCCACGCTGAACCCGAGGACGAAGCCGCGGCCGAGGAGTTTGGTGATGACACCATCCCCCTGCTGACCCTTGTGACCGACGTGGTCGAATAAGCAGGAAAGGAGCAGCCCGTTGGCCCGCAAAAAAGCAGAAGAACAGGTCAGCCGGATCAGTGTTTCCCTGCCCCCTCATGTCCTGCGTGAACTGGACAGCATGGTGGTGGAAAAAGGCTATGTCAGCCGTTCCCAGGCGATCCAGCATATCCTGCATGACGCCCTGACAGATTGCCGCCGTGATAATGATGACGAGATCATGGCCGGTGTGATCGTTCTTTTTTACAATAGCGGTACACCCGGCCTGCAACAGCGGCTGGCGGACATGCAGTATGAAAACCTGGCCGAGGTCATAAGCTCTCTGCATGTCAACCTGATCAGGCGGCAGACGCTGGAAGTCATGCTCGTGCAGGGGCGTGTTGGAAAGCTGCGTGATATTGAAAACATGTTTTCAACAATGCCGGGCGTTGTTTCTGGCAAGATGCACCTTATTGCCTCCCTCATCCCCCCTGTGCACGAGGTAGGGCGGGAACCACCCTTGAACATGGAAAGTGCCTGACCATAAGCCGCCCGGTGGCGCACAAGGCAACTCCTTTGTCGGACAGAAGGAAAAACCCATGCAGATCGACCAGCAGAGCCCGGAATGGTACAGGGCGCGTTACAACCAGCTTCGTGATCGTGCCCTTAAGGAAGAGCGCGCCACCCGTGCCGTCCATGCCTCGACCGGGATGGACGCCAGCACCGTGCTGCACCGTGAGGTCGTACCCGGCGGGTGGTACTGGACCACACTGCTCCCGCGTGGTCAGGCTTTGCGGCTGATCAACACCGCAGGCAACAACGGTGTGTCCGTTATGCTGTGGAATGCGGATGATACGAGCGAACGCTATAATGCGGGCGATACGGTCAAGTTGCAGTGGACAACACAGCTGAGCACCGGGCGTGTGCTGTTTTCGGATATGGGGCGTGTTCTGGCCTCGATCATTGACGACACCTGCGGGCATAGCGACACACTGGCCGCGTGCAGCACGCCGGGCAGCAACCAGCGCAACTTTGGTGATGCACACCTGCGTAACAGCCGTGACAACCTGCGTCTGGCAGCCGGAAAACATGGTTTGGCTGTAAGGGATGTTCCGGCCTGCATTTCCTTCTTCTCGCATGTCAGTGTTGGCAGCGATGGCGCTTTAAGCTGGGTGGATGGCAGTGTGCGCCCCGGTGCCCATGTTGACCTGCGCGCGGAGATGAACCTGCTGGTTGCGGTTTCCAACTGCTACCACCCGCTCAGCCCCGATAGCACTTTTGACCCGTCTCCGATCGAGGTTATCCGCTGGCAGGCACCGTCCCCCACAGCGGACGATCTGAGCCGCACCTTCTGTGAGGAAGCACAGCGTGGCTTCGAGAACACAGACCCTCTTTTCACGATCTGATCGGAGACACGACCAATGACGACTGCCACCATCCGAACTGTTCTGGATCAGGTTGTGCCCGCGCGTGTGCCCTGGTCAGCCGTGGTTAAAAAGGGCCAGACCCTGCGGATTATCGACCTGGAAAGCCAGCAGGCTGTGGATGCGCTGTTTTATAACGCCCATGCCTACCAGGAACGCTATAGCGTGCAGGAAACCCTGATCAGCCAGGGCAGTGCCTATATTGGCAAAGGGGCCAAGCTGTATTCCAACGAAGGCAACGTGCTGATGCAGGTTGTGGAAGATACCTGCGGTCGCCACGACACGCTGGCCGGGGCGTGTAGCTGTGAATCCAACACTGTGCGTTTTGGGCACGAAACACGCTACATGCACGCCTGCCGCGAGAACTTCCTGCTTGAAGTGGGAAAATACGGTATGGGAAAGCGGGATATTGTCAGCAACGTCAATTTTTTCATGAATGTTCCCGTGCTGGAAAACGGTGAACTGGTGATTGACGACGGCCTGTCCGATCCCGGCGGTTACGTTGACCTGCTGGCCGAAATGGACACGCTGGTTGTGCTGTCCAACTGCCCGCAGGTGAACAACCCGTGCAACGGTTTTGTTCCCACGCCCATTCGCGTCATCATCAGCGAAGCCGTGCCTGCCTGAGCCAAGACGATCGGAAAAAGCGCCATGTTCACAAAAGTTCTTATCGCCAACCGTGGTGAAACAGTCCGTCGCATCACGCGTACCCTGCACAGGATGGAAATTGCCTCTGTCGCTGTCTGCTCGGAAGCGGACCGTTTTGCCCCCCCGGTGCTGGAAGCTGATGAGGCTATCCTGATCGGCCCGGCTGCGGTGGCGGAAAGTTACCTGAACATGGACGCCATTCTGGAGGCCTGCCGGAAGACTGGCGCGCAGGCTGTGCACCCAGGATATGGTTTTTTAAGTGAGCGTGCGGAGTTTGCCGAACGCCTTGCTGCCGAGGGTATTCGTTTTATTGGCCCCCGGCCCGAGCACATGCGGGCCTTTGGTCTCAAGCACACCGCACGTGACCTTGCGCGGGCCAATGGTGTGCCCCTGCTGCCCGGCACCGACATTCTGGCCACAGCGGACGATGCAGCGCGTGAGGCCGCACGGATTGGCTACCCGGTCATGCTTAAAAGCACGGCAGGTGGCGGCGGTATTGGCATGCAGGTCTGCCAGGATGAAGACGCCCTGCGCACCTGTTTTGAGGCCGTGTCCCGTCTGGGTGGCAATAACTTTGGCGATGCCCGCGTCTTTTTGGAAAAATTCATTGCCAGCGCACGGCATATCGAGGTCCAGGTCTTTGGTGATGGTCGCGGCGGTGTGCTGACACTGGGCGAGCGCGACTGCTCGCTCCAGCGGCGTAACCAGAAAGTGGTGGAAGAAACCCCCGGCCCCAACCTGCCCGAGGCCACCCGACACAAACTGCGCGAGGCCGCACGAGCGCTCTGTGCTGCTGTACAGTATGAATCCGCAGGCACTGTGGAGTTTATTTACGACGCCCAGACAGGGGAGTTCTATTTTCTGGAGGTTAACACCCGCCTGCAGGTCGAACACTGCGTGACGGAAGAAACCTTTGGCGTGGATCTGGTGGAATGGATGGTGCGTCAGGCAGATGGCTCCTTCGTTCTGCCCGCTCAGGACAGTCTTGTGCAGACCGGGGCCGCAGTGGAAGTGCGTATTTACGCCGAAAACCCGGCAGAAAACTTCCGTCCCTCCACAGGCCGCCTGACGCAGGTCCGCTTTCCCGAAGGTGTGCGCGTGGATGGCTGGGTGGAAACCGGCACGGAAGTTACCCCCCATTACGACCCCATGCTGGCCAAGCTGATTGCAACCGGGGCCGACCGGGCCGAGGCACTGGCCAATCTGCATCAAGCACTGGTGCGGACCAGGCTGGATGGGCTGGAAAGCAATCTGGACTACCTGCGCGCCGTTACCGCAGCCGAGGCTGTGCATGAGGGAACAGTTACGACCGCGTTCCTCAACAGCTTTGCCTATACGCCACATACTATGGAGGTTCTGGCACCGGGCTTGCAGTCCACCGTGCAGGACTGGCCGGGTCGTGTAGGGTACTGGGCTGTTGGCGTACCGCCCAACGGGCCGATGGATGACCGCAGCTTCCGTCTGGCCAACCAGATTGTTGGTAATGCGCCGGGTGTGCCTGCGCTGGAGCTGACAGTATCCGGCCCGGTGCTGCGCTTTAACGCCCCCGCAGTTATTGCTCTGACCGGGGCGTTCATGCCTGCCACGCTGGATGGTGAGGCCGTACCATACTGGCAGCCGGTTGCTGTTGCGCGCGGGCAGGTGCTGGCGCTGGGGCAGATCAAAGGGGCAGGGCATAGGACCTATCTGGCCATTCAGGGTGGGCTGGACGTGCCGGACTATCTGGGGTCTGGCGCCACCTTTATGCTGGGGCAGTTTGGTGGCCATGCCACGGGGCAGCTTCGCACGGGGGATGTCCTGCGCTTTCACGCAACATCCGCGCAAGAAGCAGCCCCGACACAGCCCCTGGCTGAAGCAGACCGCCCGGTGCTGACCGATACGTGGGAAATCGGGGTGCTGTATGGCCCGCATGGCGCACCGGACTTCTTCCAGCCAGACGATATGCAGGACCTGTTTTCCAGCACGTATGAAGTGCATTTTAACAGTGCCCGCACAGGGGTCCGCCTGATTGGCCCCAAGCCACGCTGGGCCCGCACCGATGGGGGCGAGGCCGGGCTGCACCCATCCAACATCCATGACAATGCCTACGCCATTGGTGCGATCGACTTTACGGGGGACATGCCCATCCTGCTGGGGCCGGATGGTCCGAGCCTTGGCGGCTTTGTCTGCCCCGCCGTGGTGACGCGTGATGAGTTGTGGAAGCTCGGCCAGTTGCATCCTGGCGATAAGGTGCGTTTCCACCGGGTGACGCCGCAGCCTCTGTCGCTGCCGTTCATGGCGGCTCCGGCTACGGGGGACAGCCCCGTGCTGCACCGTTCGGAGGGTGTGGTGCCGGTGGTTTACCGCCGCGCAGGCGAGCAGTATCTGCTGCTGGAATTTGGTGAACCCGTGCTGGATATTCCTCTGCGGCTGCGCGTTCAGTTAATGCTTGAGCGCCTGAGCAGTCGCAATGTGGACGGTATTGTGGACCTGACACCGGGTATTCGCTCGCTTCAGGTGCATTACAACCCCGATATTCTGCCTCTGGCTGAGTTGATGACCATCCTGCACGACATCGAGCAGGAACTGCCGGATAATGAAGACGATATCACGGTGCCCAGCCGTATCGTCTACATGCCCCTGTCGTGGGATGACGAGCAGGCCCAGCTTGCCATGCGGCGTTATCAGGAGCTGGTGCGCCCCAACGCGCCGTGGTGCCCGTCCAACATTGAGTTCATTCGCCGGATCAATGGTCTGTCGTCCATTGAGTCCGTGCGGGATATTATCTTCAATGCCTCTTATCTGGTCATGGGGCTGGGGGATGTGTATCTGGGCGCGCCTGTTGCCACCCCGGTGGACCCGCGCCACAGGCTGGTCACCACCAAATACAACCCGGCACGGACATGGACGCCCGATAACGTGGTGGGCATTGGTGGCAGCTATATGTGCATTTACGGCATGGAAGGGCCGGGTGGGTACCAGCTTTTTGGCCGTACCATCCAGGTCTGGAACACATGGCGTGGCACGGATGTGTTTGAGCAGGACAAGCCCTGGCTACTCCGCTTTTTTGACCAGATCCGCTTCTACCCGGTCTCGCACGAGGAACTGATGGAAGCCCGGGCGGCTTTCCCCTATGGGCGCTTCCCGGTCAGAATTGAGGAAACCACCTTCAGCCTGAAGGAGTACAAGGCCTTCCTTGCAGAACATGCCGAGGAAATTGGCCAGGCCAAGGCCCGCCAGCAGGACGCGTTTGAGGCCGAGCGGCAGGACTGGATTGCCCGTGGCCTTGATACGTTTGAGGAAGAAGTCGCCCCCCCGCAAGTGGAAGATACAATCCTGCCCGAAGGCCAGATGGCGGTGGACAGCCCCGTACCGGGGAGCGTGTGGCAGATCCCTGTTGCTGTGGGTGACAGCGTGGCCGTGGGTGACACGGTGGCGGTGATCGAGTCCATGAAAACGGAAATGAAGGTTATCTCCCCCGTTGCCGGTAAAGTGGCGGAAATCCTGTGCCGTACAGGCCGTGAAGTCCGTGGGGGAGAGCGCATACTGGTCATCAGCACGGTGGAACAGGGCTGACAGGCCGCACAGACAGGAAGGATACAGACCATGACCCTACCGGACATGTTGACGATAGATACCCTCCTTGCGGCTTATCGTGCGGGCAGCCTGCGCCCCACGACCGTGGTGGAGGCAGTGCTGGAGCGGATTGAGGCATACGCCAGCAAAGACCCGGCAGTATGGATCTGCCTGCCTGCCCGTGCAGAATTGCTGGCTCGTGCGGCGGAACTGGAAAGTCGCGACCAGAAACACCTGCCGCTTTACGGCATTCCCTTTGCGGTTAAGGACAATATTGATGTCGCGGGCCTGCCGACCACGGCTGGCTGCCCGGATTTTGCCTATACACCCCAGACCAGCGCCACAGTGGTTGCCCGGCTGGAGGAGGCAGGGGCCATCATGATTGGCAAGACCAATCTGGACCAGTTTGCCACCGGGCTTGTGGGCATGCGCTCGCCTTATGGGCAGCCGCATTGCGTGTTTGACAGCCGTTATGTCTCGGGTGGTTCCAGCTCTGGTTCGGCGGTTGCGGTTGCGGCGGGGCTGGTGTCTTTCTCGTTGGGTACGGACACAGCAGGTTCTGGCCGGGTTCCGGCGTCGGCCAACAATATTGTCGGGCTTAAGCCATCACGCGGGGTATTGAGCACACAGGGCGTCGTTCCTGCCTGCCTGTCGCTGGACTGCGTGTCCGTGTTTGCCACAACGGTGGACGAGGCTTTGCAGGTTGAGGCCGCCGCCATGGCGCTTGACCCGCAGGTGCCCTATTCCCGCGTCATGCAGCCTTATGCGCTGCCAAAAGGCGCATTCCGTTTTGGTGTGCTGGCAGAGGCAGACCGCTTTTTTGATGGGGATAGCGAGAACGCAGCCCTGTATGCCCAGGCCATCCAGCGGTGTCAGGCCATGGGCGGTACGGCTGTGGAACTGGATTACGCTCCCCTGAGGGAGACGGCGGAACTGCTTTACAATGGTCCGTTTGTTGCCGAACGCCTGGCCGCCATCGAACCATTTTACGATGCCCACCATGATGCCATGGATCCCGCCGTTGCCGGTATTATAGGGGGTGCCCGCCGGTATAGTGCGTCGGATGTATTCCGCGCCGTTTATCGCCAGCATAGTCTGCGACAGGTCGCGGCCCAGATGTGGGAGCAGTTTGATGTCATGCTGCTACCTACCATGCCCCGGCTTGTCAGCAAGGAGGAGGTGCGGGCAGACCCGGTAGGGGCCAATAGCCTGCATGGTGTTTACACCAATTTTGTCAATCTGCTGGATATGTCAGCCTGCGCTGTGCCATCCGGCTTCCGCGCCGATGGTCTGCCGTTTGGTGTGACATTTATTGCCCCGGCCTTTGCTGACCATGACCTTGGGGTGCTGGCAGGCCGTTACCATGCGCTGGCTGGGGTTGGCAGTGGTCTGGCCAAAGTGGCCGTGTCTGCCCCTGCGGAGGGTGTTGGCAAAGGCAAGGTGCTGCTGGCTGTGGTGGGTGCTCACCTCAAAGGTTTGCCGTTGCATTACCAGCTGGAGCAGGAGCGGGCCGTGCTGTGGCGCACAACACGCACAGCAGGAGACTACCGCCTGTTTGCTCTGCCCGGTGCTGTGCCCCCCAAGCCTGGGATGTTCCGCCAGCCCGGTTTTGACGGGCAAGGTCTGGAGGTGGAGGTTTATGAACTGTCTGCCGCCGGGTTTGGCCGGTTTGTGGCGCAGGTGCCCCAGCCTATGGCCATTGGCCGCATTACATTGGAAGACGGGCAGGAAGTCAGCGGCTTTCTGTGTGCAGAGGCACAGGCCCGCAAAGGGCAGGATATTACCGATTTTGGTGGTTGGAAGGCCTGGTTGAAGGCCGATAAGGCCTGACACGACCATATTGTGTGCGGTGAATAGACCCTATGCTGCGGGCATTCTGCGGCATAGGGTTTTTGCGTCTGTTTGTTCGTGTGCAGAAAATTTCTATATTCTTGGGAAAACTCTTGCCAGAAACATTCCTTTTGCGGAATGATGTATCAGGATTCGCCAATGGGAAGAGTAGAAAGCACATGGTGTCGAAACTAAAGAATTTCCTGCTGACCTGCTGCCTTGTTGCCGCCGGTGGTGTTGCACAGGCCCATGCGGCACCGCTCCAGGTCGGTTACAGCGACTGGCCGGGCTGGGTGGCCTGGCAGGTGGCGATCGACAAGCACTGGTTCAAGGACGCAGGGGTTGATGTCTCGTTCCAGTGGTTCGATTATAGCGCCTCGCTGGATGCGTATGCTTCTGGCAAGCTGGATGGTATTCTTGCCACCAATGGTGATGTGCTGGTTACGGGTGCCAATGGCCGCAAGGGTGTCATGGTGCTGGTGGGCGATTATTCCGACGGGAATGATATGATTGTGGCTGCGCCGGGTATTACCAGCGTGGCAGAACTGAAAGGCAAGAAGGTCGGGGTCGAGCGTGGGCTGGTGGAGCACCTGCTGCTGCTAGTAGCCTTGCAGAAGGCAGGCCTGAAGGAAGACGATATTACGCTGGTGGATACCAGAACCAACGAGACACCGCAGGTTCTGGCATCGGGCGAAGTGGCGGCCATTGCAGCCTGGCAGCCCAATTCCGGGCAGGCGCTGCGGCAGGTGCCGGGGGCACGGCCGGTGTTTACCTCTGCCCAGGTGCCGGGCCTGATTTATGATGTGCTGGCCGTTGACCCTGTCAGCCTTAAGGCCCATCCGGATGAGTGGAAGCGGGTTGTGAGTGTGTGGAAAAGGGTCGTCGCATTTGTGAACGACCCCAAGACACAGGACGAGGCGCTGGAGATCATGGCGCGCAAGGTCGGGCTTAAACCTGTGGCCTACAAGAAGCTGCTGGCAGGTACCCACCTGCTGACACTGGATGATAATACCAAGGTGTATGAAAAGAACGACACCCTGCAATCTATTTACGGTTCGACCGAAAACGCGAACCTGTTTAACGTCAAATACGGTGTTTATAAAACCCCGCAGAATGTCGATAGCTATATCGACCCGGCTATCATCAAGGCTCTGGCACACTAAGGTCCTGTGGGTGGGGGCTGCTGGTAGCTCCCACCTTACAACTCCGGTCCAGACCTAGGCCACATCCCTTTGCTGCGTAAAACATCGCGCGTGTGCAGGGCAATCATCGCATCTTCATCCGTGGGGATGATGTGGATTTCAACAGGGCTATCGGCTGTGCTGATACACCCTGTGCCTTTTGTATTGGCTTCTGCATCCAGCCTGAGGCCAAGCCATCCCAGTTTCTGCACCACGCTGGCTCGGATGTCGGGCTGGTTCTCCCCAATGCCACCGCTAAAAATCAGAGCATCCACCCCCCCCAGGGCACAGGCCATGGCGGCAGCCTCGCGCGTGATATGGTAGATGAAAACCTCTACCGCTCTGGCGGCCTCCGGTGTGCTGCTGGCCAGAAGGGTGCGGATATCTCCTGATAAACCGTTGGAAAGAGCCAGTAGGCCAGAGTGCTGATACAGCAGGTTCCGCACAGCTTCCGTATCCATCTGACAGTTGTTTTGCAGATAGAGCACCACGGCCGGGTCGAGCGCTCCACAGCGGGTACTCATGACAAGCCCATCAAGGGGCGAAAAGCCCATGGTGGTGTCAATGCTCTTTCCATTGTCTATCGCACACAGGCTGGCACCACTGCCCAGATGGGCTGCAATGACCCGACCTGTTGCCAGATGCGGGGCTGTCTGGCGTAAACGCTGGACAATGTATTCGTATGACAGACCATGGAAACCATATCGGCGGATACCAGCCTCCATATAGCTGTGTGGTAGAGCAAAACTGCGGGCGCAGAAGGGCATGTTGTGGTGGAATGCCGTGTCAAAACAGGCGACCTGGGGCAGGTCGGGGCGTAGCGTATGTAAAGCCTCTATGGGTTCGAGGTTGTGGGGCATATGCAGGGGGGCAAGCGGTGTCAGCGCAGCCAGGGCCTGAACAAGTGCTGGGGTAATGTATTCGGGCTGGCTGTGTGCGGGGCCACCATGCACAATACGGTGGCCAATGGCTGTGATGTCACGCACGCCCAGAGTGCTGTCCACCTGTTTGAGTATTTCCCCCAGAACAGTGGCGTAGGGCACATCCGCATGGTTCCAGCGCTGTTCGGCCCGTAAAATGCCCTTGTTGTCCCGTAGCGTGAAATGGGGGGCTGGGCCGGTCATATCCGTATGTCCGGCTAGCAGGGTATCTACCGTATCATCTGGCTGAATGTGACAGACGGACAGCTTGATGCTGGATGAGCCTGCGTTTAACGCAATGATGATATCCGACATTGGCATGGCTGCTCCTGCATGCTCCTGGGAGGCGGTTTTCAGAAATGACAGTGGCTGCACAGGATGTTCCGGTTGGGCGGTGAGAGTGTCGAGCCGTGACGCTGGCATATTCAGGGTTTTTCAACCAGTCCGACAGAGGTGAAAAACGGCGGCAAATAGCGGTGGAAACGAGAGTCTCCTGTTTGAAGTGCAAAAAGCTGTATTGAAAAAACTATTGCCTTTCAGAGTGTTACAGGCGCGCGTTTGGTGTTTGCCACGATGTGGAAGGCACGGAGGGCGGGATGTTTAATGTCCGTCAATAAGTCGTGAAACCTCAACAAATCTGTCATTTGGAAAGCAGTGCAAAATATGCCTATTTGTGCCGGGATATTTCCATGGCATGCGTACGGATGATATGAATTCCATCACCAGTAACACTTCCATGGCGTGTATGCATTCTATCGCCAATGATGGAATGACCTTGCGACCGACCGAAACTGGCGGTCGGGTTATGGAACTTTTCCGTGATTACGCGGATATTAACCTGATCTGCGTGGCGGATGACTGGAACAGGCCTTTAGGGTTGATAGAGCGGCAGCATTATCTGTCGCTTATGTCCAGCCCATATGCTTACGCGCTGTACCACAAGCGCCCCCTGACATTGATGATGGACGCCCAACCCCTGATTGTGGAGGCCAATACCCCAATCCCTGTTTTTACCCACAAGGTTCTGAGCCGGGATGAAAACAGCATGCACAAGGGGTTCATTATTGTAGAAAATGGCATTTACCTTGGTACAGCCACACCGTTTGATCTTATTCGTGCGTCCTATATGCACAGCACAAACATGTCCAAGATGCTGCATGAAAAAACGCAGATCCTGAATGATATTTTTTCTGAAATAACAACAACGACCCAGTCCATCAATCAGGGTGCGGAAACTCTGAAGCATGAATCGGATACGCTTTTTGTGCGTAATGACATGCAGAATATGAACCTTGTAAAATCAGACGATAAAATAAAAATTCTTATGGAGAGCACGGAAGAAAAAGCCGAGCAGATTGAAAGTTCACGCGTTTTTATCAAAAATGCAACGCAGGATATTGAAGCATCCTGTGGTCAGATCAATGATACGATAGAAAAATTTTACGAAATGTCGAATATTTCTTCCGACATTGGTAGTGTTCTCGAAATTATGGGGGATATTTCCTTCCAGATCCATATTCTGGGCGTCAATGCCTCTATCGAGGCGGCCCAGGCTGGAGATTACGGCAAAGGTTTTTCCGTTGTTGCGGATGAAGTGCGTAAACTTGCCGCTGTAACATCGAACTCGCTTGAGAAAATAAAGTCTCTTGTCAATTATTCCCGCACGACCATTCAAAACTGTGTGGAACTGATGAGTACTAATTCAAGCTCCCTGACTGAAATTACCAAGAAAGTTGATAATATCAGTAAGCTGTTCAATGAGTTTGGTATTTTTGCACAAACCCAGAAAGCAGAAATTCTGGACCTTTACAAATTGATGAGCGATGTGCGGGATTCCACACGCACTAATACGGAAACTGTGAACAAGACGAACGATATCTGCCAGATTCTCTTTTCCAATGTCTCTGACCTGACACGGCTGACAGCCCAGATATAGCCCGGACTGTCAGGGCATGCTTTGTAACGCCAGAGCTGCGGCCGAGGCGACATCATGCCGTAGTTGCACAACGCGCCCTTTTCCATTCGGGTGGACGCGGTTGGTCAGGATCAGCACAAAGCTGCGGGTATTAGGGGCAAGCCAGAGGGATGTGCCTGTAAACCCTGTATGCCCGAAAGAGTTGGACGGAAAATAATCCCCCCGCGGGGTAGAATAATGGGTGGCAATATCCCACCCCAAGCCGCGCAGGTCGTGCATACTCGCAGGCTGTTGGGGGGTGGACATTAACACCACATCCTGCGTGCTGAGTGGAAAAGGAGAGGGCAGGCCTGCCCGCCTGTTCAGAAGAGCCTGCGCGTAGAGGATGAGGTCATCCGCGCAGGAAAAAAGCCCCGCATGCCCGGCAACACCCCCCATGCGGCGAGCAGTTGGATCATGCACGACACCGCGCAGCATCATACCGGTTTCATCAAACTGCGTCGGGGCTATGGGGCCTGCGCCGTGGGGGCTCGGGGTAAAGCCGGAATGCTGCATGGCCAACGGGGCCAGAATATGGGTGGTTGCGTAGTCCGCCAGGCGTTGGCCAGAGAGTTTTTCAATCACCAATCCAAGGGTGATGAAGTTGATGTCACTATACAGAAAATGCGTGCCGGGTGGCGTGACCGGGCGGCAGGCCATGGTCAGGGCTATTGCGGTGTCGCGCCCTTGCCAAGGGGTATCCAGTGGCAGGTCAGGGGGCAGGCCGGAGTAGTGGGTGAGCAAATGGCGGATGGTAATGTCCTGTTTGCCGTTGGCGGCAAAGGCGGGCAGGTAGTGCCATACCGGCGTGTCCAGTGCGACCAGCCCTTGCGCGCGCAGTTGCATCAGGGCTGGGGCAGTCACAAGGGCTTTGGTGAGGGAGGCCATGTCAAACCGGGTATCCCAGGTCATGGTCTCGGGTGCTGGCACGATTGCGCGCTGGCCGAACACCCCTGTCCACACCACTTTGCCTTGGTGGCCGACCGCAGCGACTGCGCCGGGTGTCAGGCCAGTCTTCACAGCGGTTTGGAACAGTGCCTCAACCGCCTGAAAGCCCTGTGTGCCTGTGTCTGGGGTCGTCGCTTGCGCGATCGTGGGCCTAATGGCTGGAACCCCAGCTACGAATGCCAGCCCGGAAAGAAGAAGCGTGCGGCGCTTTGACAGGGCAGAAGGAGGCATTGGGTGGTTCTTTCAACAACATGCGGGAGAGGTTTGTCTGCACGGCCCTTGCCCCGCCGGGCGTCCCTCTGGTGTGGGGAAGAAGGGCAGTGTATCAGGTCAGGGAAAGATTGTTCCAGCCTGTAGAGGATTTCTGCACACTCATGTTCAGCTCAGCCCAGGATGTCATGCTGATCGGTGGGATTCCTGCTGTTCTGAGTGCCAACACAACAGGTACTCTTCTCCGTGGCGTGTTCCTTGGCCTTGGGGGGGAGGTGGACTTCTACGCCCCAACGCTTGCGGAACTGGAACAGCAGGGGGTTTCTGTCCTGCGTGGGTTTTTCAGGCTCTGCCGCAGGCAGGGGCGCTCCCCCTTGTTGCTGCGCGCCGCAGGTCAGCAGGGTTACGTAGTGGAAGACCTGTATGCCTGCCTGGAAGAGCCAGCCCGTAACAAGGGGATAGATTTGTACCGTGTGCTGAGGGAACAGACTCAGTGCTTCCATCAGGATAGTACAGATACTGCGGGTGAGATTGTCTATCTGGCCTTATAAGGCCCGTGATCGTAGTTTGTCCTGAGGCAGGGCAGACATAAAAAAGGGGAGGCCATATGGCCTCCCCTTTTCTGTTTTGGGTTCCTGTTGGAACAGTAATCAGCTTGCTGTCTGGGCGTTGTGGGCCGGACCAGGGCGGAGCATCGAAATGGCCAGAACAATAACGATGTTGAGGCACATGGAGATAAGCCCGGTGGAAACATTGCCCGAAAACAGCCCCAGGTTGATCGGGTGGATAGGCTTAAGTCCATCCATCCAGCACAGGCCAAGGCCGACCACGCTACCAACAACCCAGCCGGTCAGGATGGCGGCAGTGGACAGACGCAGGCGCAGCAGCCCCATGATGAGGGCCGGGAAGGTCTGCAGGATGATAACACCCCCCAGAAGCTGAAGGTCGATGGCGAACTTGGCGTTCAGGAACAGCACGCACAGCAGCGCCCCCAGCTTGACCAGCAGAGCCGTGATCCGGCTTGCCCGCACCGGGTTTGCCTGAGCAGGCAGCAGGTTCTTGGTCACCAGGTTGGCAGCGCCAATGGCCATGACAGCGGCAGGCACCAGCGCACCCACAGCAATAGCGGCCAGGCAGAAGCCAGCAAACCAGGAGGGAAAGACCTTCTGGAACAGCATGGGCACCACAAGCGAGTTGTTGGTGGTGACAATGCCAGCCGCATGCGCCATGAAGCCCAGCATGGCAATCAGCCCCAGCACGATGGTGTAAACCGGCAGGTAGACTGCGTTCTGGCGGATGGTGTCAGCCGAGCGTGAAGCCAGAATACCTGTCAACGTATGCGGGTACAGGAAGGCTGCAAAGGCGGAGGACAGCGCAAGCGTTGCATAAGGCAGCCCCTGGCCGGGTGCCAGCACCGTGGCGTGGTCGGCTGTGTTGGTAAACAGCGCCGCGTAGCCACCCGTATGCATGGGAATGACCGTAACCGCCACCAGAACGGCGATATAGATCATGATGTCCTTGATAAAGGCAGTCAGTGCCGGGGCATGCAGCCCACCCAGCCACGTATAGGCGGCAAGGGAGACAAAGGCGATGACCAGCGGCAGGTCACCGGGCAGACCAAGTGACTGCACAACAGTGCGAATACCGATAAGCTGAAGGGCAATATAGGGCATGACAGCGACAAGCCCTGTCAGCGCCACGATAATTTCGAGCGAACGACTGCCAAAGCGGGCACGGACAATATCCGCCGCCGTTGAATGGCCACCCGCATGCGCGATCTTCCACAGCTTGGGCATGACAAGGAAGATGAAGGGGTACACAATAATGGTGTATGGCAGCGCAAAGAAGCCATAAGCCCCCACGGCGTACACAAGGGCAGGCACCGCAATGACCGTGTAAGCGGTGTAGAAGTCACCCCCAACAAGGAACCACGTTACCCAGGGGCCGAACTCACGGCCACCCAGCCCCCATTCTTCATGGGAGTTGCCGCTTTTTTCCTTCTTGCTCAGAAGGCTGCGGATCCACTGGATGGAAGAGCCGATGATGATTGTCGCGGCAAAAAAGAAAACGAAGACACCAAGTGCCCACGGATCAATGTGGCTCATGCGTCGTGTCCCTTTTTCCAGACAACCCAGATAATCACGGATGTTACCGGCACCCAGGCGAACTGGTACCAGTAGAAAAAGGGAAAGCCGAGTATGACGGGGTCCGCCCGGTCATAGAACGGCATCCAGAGCAGGCCGATAAACGGTAGCAGCAAAAGCAGGTTTAGATATTTCATTGCCTGAAGCCGGTTGTTTTTGTTTTTTTGTGCGTAGTCGGCCCGACAATGACAATGAAATTGCCCTGTTGTCAATTATATAGCGCGATTCTGGGGCCTTGGGGTAAAAGCTGCTGCTTTTGTGATCGGCATGGCTGTTATGTTTTTGTCGCAGGTCAGCCCGGCCCTGATGGTATGGGGCCGGGCAGCCGGATCAGCGCGTCGTGTTGGTTTTGCGGTGCTGCAAGACCAGATTCAGCTTGTCGCTATACTGGCGGTAGCTGCCCTCTGGCACACAGCCCATTTCTTCCAGGTCTTCCAGGTCGGCACCATGGTTGATCCACTGGTTGACTTCACGAAAGTCCAGTTCGGTCGGGATGTCCTTGGGTTCGTAAACAACCGGGGCATCTCCGCCTTCGGTCGCGCCAAAAAGCACAAAGCTGTCGTCAGCAGGGGCCTTGACTGTGCTTAGGCTGAACTCCCCGCACAGCACCTGTTTTTTCTCGGCTGTGCTGTGCAGCGCCAGTTTACGAAAGCGCGGGTGCCCGCCAGCAAAGCGTGTTTCAAGCGTTTTCAGCGTAGAGCGGGTAAAAGGTGTTGCCGCTTTTTTGTCGCTGCCATCAAGCACGCTCTGGGCAACGGCCTGATGCCCGCAGGGGGCAACGGCAAGCAGGGGAATGGCCAGGCATGCGCCAAGGGCGAAAAGACGTTTCATAACAGTGTGTGTCTCCTGTCTGGGGGCGGTGGGGCGTCGGTCAGCGCGGTGCTGCGGCGGGCGGGATGGTTATGGCCGTATGGAACTGCCCGCTTGTCGCGTCCCACAGGACAACCCTGTCACCAGTCTGCCCGGCAATGTGGAGTGCCAACTGGCCTGCCCCCACACCAGCCAGCCCGGCGACATGCTCACCGGGTTGCAGGTTCAACTGCACGGGCAGGGTAGAGGTCGGGGGTGTCGGGGTGTCGGTCAGCGGGACGGAGGGCAGGGTGTGCGGGGTGGGGGCATTCATCCTGTGCAGGATAACCCCGACAAGGCCCGCTACACCAACCACAATCAGAAAGCCCATACCGATTACGGCGCTCATCAGGGCTTTGGAGGGTTTGTAGTCCTGCTCTGTCATGTCAGGACACCATGCCCTGGGCAATACGGTGCTTCATTTCACGGATAACGGCAGGCAACCCATCGGCTATGGCCTGACCGATCAGGAAATGACCGATATTGAGTTCGCGTATCTGTGGGATACTGGCAACGGGGCCGACATTGTCGAATGTCAGCCCGTGGCCTGCATGCACTTCCAGTCCTAGTGCGGCGGCCTGTGTTGCCGCCTGTTGCAGGCGTTCAATTTCTCCAGCCTGTCCTGTCGCGTAAGCACCGGTATGCAGTTCAACAACCTGCGCACCCGTTTGCGCGGCGGCTGCAATCTGCTCCGAGGCTGGGTCGATGAAGAGCGAGACCCGGATGCCCCGTGCCACAAGGCGCTGCACATAAGGGGTTAACTGCTCCAGTTGGCCAGCAACATTCAGGCCGCCTTCAGTTGTCAGTTCTTCCCGCCGTTCTGGGACAAGGCAGCAGGCGTGGGGGGATAACTCCAGCGCCAGTGCCTGCATTTCTGCCGTGGCCGCCATTTCCATGTTCAGGGGGGCAGCAATTTCGGTCCGCAGGCGTTGCAGGTCGGCATCGCGGATGTGGCGGCGGTCTTCACGCAGGTGGGCGGTAATGCCATCGGCACCGGCCTGCACGGCCAGCAGGGCCATGGCTACGGGGTCGGGGTGCGCCCCCCCGCGCGCGTTGCGAATGGTGGCAACGTGGTCGATGTTGACGCCAAGCCTGATGGGCAGTGTCATGCGGGTGTCCTTCTGTTGGCGCTTAACTGGGCGGCCAGCCTTATGGCGGCTTCCAGACTGTGTGGGTCTGCCCTGTCCTGCCCGGCAATGTCAAAGGCCGTGCCGTGGTCGGGGGATGTGCGGATAATAGGCAGGCCAAGCGTGACATTGACCCCGCCAGCCATGTCCAGCGTTTTCAGCGGGATCAGCCCCTGATCATGGTACATGCACAAGGCCACATCGTAACGGCTGCGGGCCTGGGGGGTAAACATGGTGTCGGAGGGGAGGGGGCCGCTTACATCGAATCCTTCCGAGCGCAGAAGAGTGATGGCGGGGATAATAACCTCGCGCTCCTCCAGCCCCATCAGGCCGTTTTCTCCGGCATGGGGGTTAAGCCCCGCCACGGCAATACGGGGGGCGTGGGGCAGGCCGAAGTCCCGCTGGAGCCCATGCGCCACGGTGCGTGCGGTGCGGACAATCAGGTCGGTGGTCAACTGTGTAATGGCGGTGCGGAGGGCTACATGGACTGTCACAGGCACAACCCGCAGAAGCGGACTGGCCAGCATCATGACTTCCTGCCCTGCGACACCGCAGAGTTCGGCAAGGTAGCTGGTGTGGCCGGGGTGGGTAAAGCCAGCCCCCTGTACCACATCCTTGCTGATGGGGTTGGTGACAATCCCACTGGCTTTGCCCTGCAAGGCCAGTTCTGTTGCAAGGCGGATGCTGTCGATAACACTGGTGGCATTCCGGGTGTCGGGTTTGCCGGGGCAGGCCGGGGCGGCCAATGGCAGCGGCAGTACAGGGATAGCGTGGGGAAAGACCTCGCCCCCTTGGGTAATATCCTGCACGACCTGTGTTGGCACATGGGGGGCCAGAAGGGTGGGGTCTCCCAGCCATACAAAGGCTGGACCATCCTGCTTCAGGCTATGCCAGGCTTTGATGGTAATTTCCGGCCCAATGCCCGAGGGATCACCTTGTGTCAGAACCAGCATGCCGAGCCTTTCCATAATCTGGCGGATACCACCGGAAAGGCGCAAGAAAAACTCAGAAACGCCCCGCCGTAAAGGTGGTCAGGAACTGTTGCAGCACGTTGGGGGCCAGTCCGCACTGTACCATATGGGTCATGTCCGGGCGCATGGCTTGGTACCATATCGGGTCAAAATGGCGGGATAGGCGGATACGGTCGGGCAGGTCGGCAGGCATATGCAGTAGGTGGTGGAAGGGCGGCAGATGGCTGAGAGCCGGGTCTTCCTCCGGCCTGTTGGATAGATAGAGGGTCGGGCTGAAAAAGGGATGGCCGGTGCGGTGTTCGCTATCGCCGGCGCGCAGGTAATGGTCGTAGCCGTTGACGTAGCCACCGGTGGCCAGGTTGGCCTCTGTCAGGTCAGCATGGTGGCTGCGATAGAAACGTTCATTAAACAGCATATGGGGGGAGCAATCATGCAGGCCCTCCGTGCAGTAGTGGTGAAAGCCAGATCGGTAGGTTCCATCCGCCAACCCGGCCATGGCGCTTGTACAGGTCAGCCGGTACCATTCCTCGTTGAAATAGCGGTTGGGGGAATGGCCGGAGGGCGCTCCATGGGCTGCGTACCAGTCTTCCAGTTCCGGGTCGGAGAGGGGGACTATATCCTCGTGCAGGGGGGCATATGTCTGCCTGTACCACGTGGGGTCAAAGGCATACCAAAGGGCCGAGGAGGGGGCAGATGACATGGGTGTGGGCGCAGCCTCGTCATGATGGAGAGGCATGATGTTACGGGTCGGAGGCTAATAAATTCTATACACGGACAGAGGTGTCGGGTCAGCCAGTGGGCTGCCGGAACAACCACCGCACAGCCTGCTTGATTCCGTGTGCATGATGGCGCTACCACTAGGCCATGGTCAGACTGATAATTATTGTTCCCTTCCTGTTGGCGCTTGTTGTTTTCAGCGCCAGTAACCAGGACCCGCTGGATATGTGGCTGCTTACCTATAGCTGGAAGTGCTCTGCTGGAGTACTGGCGCTGCTGGTGGCTGCTACGGCCTTTTTGCTGGGGGCTTTCTGCCTGTGGGTGGTGGAACTGCGCCAGAGCCGCCGCGCCCGCCGGGCGGAACAGCAGGTGCGCGAGCTTGAGGCTCAACTCGCCCAGCTTCAGGCTGCCAATGCCCAGCTTGCAGCACCGCCTGCTGGGGTTGTGACCCAAACACATTCTCTTGCTGAAAACGGAACGATACCCAATGTCTGACCAGACACGCACAACAGGTCTGATTGTTGCCCTCGATACCCAGTCTCCGGCGCAGGCCAGCCAGTGGGCGCAGGACGTTGGGCCTGCTGCAGGAATGCTCAAGCTGGGTATGGAATTTGCCTACGCGGCAGGGTTTCAGGCTGTGGCGGATGTGGCCGGTGGTCGTCCCCTGTTTCTGGATCTGAAGCTGCATGACATCCCCAATACAGTTGGGTCTGCCGTGCGTGCTTTGTCATACCTGCGGCCACGGATGCTGACCCTGCATGCAGGAGGTGGACGCGCCATGATGGAAGCAGCCCGCAAAGCATGTGATGAGGCCTTTCCCCAAGGTGAACGGCCCTTGCTGCTGGCAGTCACGGTGCTGACCAGTCTGGATGATCAGGGGCTTGCAGAAACCGGTGTGGAAGATGGTGCCCGAGCCCAAGTGCTGCGGCTTGGCAAGCTGGCCGTGCAGTCCGGGATTGATGGTCTGGTCTGCTCGGCTCAGGAACTGAGCATGCTGCGTGCTGAACTGGGTGACAACCCCGTGCTTGTGACACCCGGTATCCGCCCTGCGGGTGCCGCCAGTGGCGACCAGAAAAGGACCATGACCCCCGCTCAAGCGCGGGATGCCGGGGCAGACTGGATTGTGGTTGGGCGGCCCATTACCCAGGCGGCAGACCCTGCTGCGGCTGCGGCGGCAATTGCGGCTGAACTGGCGGGCTGAGGGATGGCGCATACGGGAGCGCAAAGCGTTGGTGTTAAAATCTGCGGCCTGACAGAGGCTGTAGGGTTTGATGCCTGTGTTGAGCATGGGGCCGACTGGGTCGGCTTTGTTTTTTTTCAGCGTTCCCCGCGCTTTGTAACGCCTGAGCAGGCACGTCAGCTCTCAGCCCGCACCATAGGGGGGCCAGCACGGGTTGGCCTGTTTGTGCGGCCAGATGCTGCCGTTATTGCTGATGTTCTCAAGCATGTCCGGCTGGATGTGTTGCAACTCTATACGAGTGTTGATGAGGCAGAGTGGTTTTCAAAGCACTTTGACTTGCCAGTGTGGCTGTCGCTGCCGGTTAGCCGCCGGGCGGAACTCCCCGCTACCCGTGTGGCCGACAGGGTTCTGATAGAACCCAAGCCCCCAGCAGATGCGACCCGGCCGGGCGGCAATGGCCAGCAGATGGACTGGAGCATGATGGCGGACTGGCAACCTGCTTTCCCATGGATGCTGGCTGGCGGTCTGACACCGGACAATGTGGCGGCGGCCATAGCAAGGACAGGCGCTCCGGCGGTTGATGTTTCATCAGGCGTTGAGGAGGCTCCAGGTATCAAGAGCCCTGCGGCAATCGCGCGCTTTATCCGCAATGCACAGGCTGCGATAACTGTTTGATATAAAAAAATGTCGGAATGGTCGCTTTCCCTCTTGCCTCAATCCGTAATCTTGCTATTACGTCTCTCGCGCTGGAGAGATGGCCGAGCGGCTTAAGGCGCACGCTTGGAAAGCGTGTGTACGTTAATAGCGTACCGAGGGTTCGAATCCCTCTCTCTCCGCCATGCCACCTAAGTGGTTGATTTTACAGCACAAAATTTTTGGCTTCCCGCTGTGTGATACACGCTTGTGACACACGGAATGGACATGGCCACACCTTACATGACCCAACGTAGAAACTGCTGGTATCTGCGTGTCAGGAACCCTGCTGACCTGCGTCCCCTTATGGGATGTTATGTTGTTAAAAGCCTGAAAACCCATGATAGAATGACAGCCAGAAACAGGGCTGTGGCTCTGGTCGCTACACTGTCAAATATCTGGAACGACATGCGTCAGAAGCTCGCTCAAGCCATTACAGCCTACAGAGATGAACAGATTACGGCTTCTGACCTGAAAGACTTCCTGCAACGTCATCAGGAAGAAATCAGCCAGCTACCGGAAAATGACATCAAAGCTGTTGCTGAGTGGATGAAAGCCCGCATTGGCCTGCTGGAACATGACGTTCGTAAAGACAGGGAACATCTGGAACACCTGACAATCCTGACTGACGCATGGCAGGAAGCACACAGCAAAGGTGTTACCGAAGGGCTGGAAAGAGCCATCAAACTTGGTGGTGTGGCAAGTCCTGCTCCTGTTGCTTCTGTGACTGAGGAAACAGCAGAATCAGACACCTATTCCATGACATCATGGCCGGACCTTGTTGAAGAATTTTTTCGGGACCATCCCGGCTACAGCAGAAAAACCATCTCAGCCTATAAAACCACGATGAAGCAGGTGCTTGCTGTCATTGGTCGCAAACCCATGCGGGATATGACCAAGGATGACGTGAAACGTTATGCTGACCATCTGCGTGACACTCCAGGCCGGGATGGACAGGTTCGCAAGACGAAAACCATTGAACGTCAGATGTCAGAAATCCGCACCTTTATGGCCTGGGCTGTGTCCTGTGGGTATGTTGCGGACAGGGGCTTTGCTGATGTCAAAGGTCGCGGAAGAACCCTGGAGGAAAAACAGCTACGTCAGGAAGATATTCGCAGGGCTTTCACCTCTGATGAATTGAAGCGATTCTTCAACACGCCTCTGTTCCTTGGAAGTAAGTCTTCAACCATGCGAGCTTCACCAGGGAATTACCGACACAGGGACCATGATTTCTGGTTTATGATGATTATGGCCCTGACAGGTGCGCGAGATGCTGAAATTGCTTATGCATCATCAGACCTTTATTATCTAAAAGATATTCCCTGCATCGATTTGCGGAAGTCTGGCACCAAGACCCAGAACAGCCCCCGTCTGATTCCTGTCCTTCCCCAACTGCAACAGGTCGGGTTTCTGGAATGGGCTAAAAGACAGAAAACCAAAGGCCGGAGTCTTGTGGAAAGCCCCACTGGTGTCATTTCAGTGGATGCATGGTCCAAACGTGGGAATCGTTATCTCCGACAGGTAGGATATACCGATAAAGCATTGGTCTTGTATTCCTTCAGACATACCTTCCGGCAGGTTCTCCGCACGTCCGGCTTGCATCCAGAAATTGTAAATCGCATTTTTGGACATGAGACGGGTGAGGTAGGGTCTGGCTACGGTTCCAACCTCTCATATGAAGAAGCCAGACTGTTCATGGACAAGGTGAAATACCCTGTATTCCTTGACCATCTGGCTGACCGGAATGGGACATTCCTCTGGTAGCAGGTTACTTCTTCATGCCTCAAAAATACTGGTCTGGCGTGTAAACTGGTTATCCTGTTGCATAGCCTGAACACGTCTGACCAATGTGGCTAAAGACACACCAGAAATGGAAGACGCATGTCTGTAGCTTTTTCCTGATGCTAAAAGCTCCAGAGCATGTTGTACTTTAACGGAACTGACTTTGGGTCTGCCTATGGGACGACCTGACTTTGTTCCATATTTCTGAGCATGGTCTATGCCACACCGAATGCGCTCATTAATGGTCTCACGTTCATTCTGAGCAATAACAGACATCAACAGATAACTGACTCGGCTTGACCTGTCTGACGTATCCACACCTTCTGTCAGACTTCTGACTGTTATTCCTTTTTCGTTAAACTCTTCCAGTAAACGTGCAAGATGGGCTGTTCTTCTCCCAAGCCTGTCCACCTTCCAGACAGTCACAACATCGCCCTTGTGCAACAGATTTAACAATCTGTTTAACTCTGGTCTGTCTTCTGTTGCACCGGAAATATTTTCTGTAAAAATTCTTTCTTTAGGAATCCCGGATTCCAGTAAATGAGTGACCTGCATATCAGTGGACTGGTCTCTGGTGCTGACACGTGCATAACCATAAATTGCCATTTTGAAATCTCTCCTTAAATTGTTAATCAGGTGATTAATTTTGAATACATAGTATTGAATACAATTTAACCCTTATGTTTACAGTGTAAGGGTTCTGTGTTCCTAAAGGCAAGTTTTTAGAACAGTATTTATTTAATTAATTATTTTAAATAAAATTGATTTATTTCCAGTAATTGTGTTTTTAATTTTTGGCACTCTCTTGCAAGGAAGAAACTCTGTTTCTGACTTGTCACGCACAAAGCAGAGGAACAGGAGATTTGTAAAATCTCCGGCGTGCGTATGGTGCCTAGCACTACAGTTGCATTTTGTGTCGTGAGTGAAAGCGCATAGCGTTGGCCTGATGTGTTCGTCGAAAGACGGACCATCTGAGGATATGGGCGACGGGTAGGCGGCGTTGTGCAAGCTTTACAACGATGCGCCTGATTTCCTGTATGGACCATCGGATAAGGATGATCGTGTTCTGCGTTGTGTTTTTTTCGGTTTCAGTGAGTTTGCCTGATACCGCACACTTGCCATGACGGCATAGGCAAGCATGACCAAAGAGACATGCCGATGCCAACCATGCCAGGAACGGGTTTCGTTATGATCGAGACCGAATTCGTTTTTGGCTGCTTCGAAACATTCTTCGATCCTCCAGCGCGTTCCTTCAACGTTCACGAGTTCCTGTATGGTCATCCCTTTCGGACACCAAGTCGTAAAATAGGCGAGGTCTCCATCGACGATGGTCCGACGGATCAACAGGCCACGTGTCCATGATCCGGCAATAGGGCAGTCAAATTCTTCAGCATCCAGATCGGCAAGCGCAAGATATGCCCAGTCATACAGTCGCTCACCCTTTGTGCCGTGCCCCGCAGACAGGCGGTGCCAGTCATTCTCTGACAGAGCCGCAGCAATATCTCTTGCTTCTCCTGCAATCAGCGGGTCTGTTGCCCATGACCCGAACCAGTGATTGCCTTTGACGCCAAGGACATATCCTATTCCTGCCCGACGAAGTGTGCGTTCCATATCGCCGACGCCATACACGCTGTCTGCTGCGACCCAGCGGAAGGGCACGCCTGCGCTCGATCATCATCGAGGCCAACGCCGGTTTGGTTGCAAACACCACGTCATCGGGAACGTGGGTCTGCTGGAGGCGCTCACGGTTCGATGTCCAGTCTTGCGGGAGATACAGGGCGCGGTCAATAAAGGCATGGCCACGCGCTGAGACATAGGTGGCAAATACCCCAATCTGGCAGTTCGTGATCTTGCCGGCAGATCCCGTATACTGCCGCCCGACACCGCATGACGCCTGACCTTTCTTCAGAAAACCGGTCTCATCAATCACCAGTACACCATCTTCAGTGCCCAGATGCTCGATCACATATTCCCTCACGACATCACGAAGAGCATCGGCATCCCAGCGCCCGCGCCCCAAAAGTGCCTGCTGCCGCCAGGGACCGGGATCTCCTGCGGCTTCTGCCCGCATCCAACCTGTCTTGCGTGGATCATTGCCAATTAAAACATCAAGGAAAGAACACGCTGAATCCGCGACACGCTTTTGCGTAAACAGTGGAGCAATCCGCTCCTTGGCTGATCGAAGCGAACGCACCCATAATTCCAGCGTCTCTTCAACAGACGCACCACCAGTCATCATATCCTGAATCATGGTTATTCATAGAGTCAGAACTCAACACAATATGCAACTGTAGTGCTAATCAACGAACGGGAAATGGAATCACACAGAAACGCTCAAAAGCAGTGGGTTTTTTGATCCCTCCAAGTAGCCTGTATCTTGAACACTTCACGAATGACAGCGTGGAAAGCCTTGAACCTCACTCAGGTTGTATCATAAACCGCAGTTCTGATATGAAACCAAGACATGAAAACCAGAGCTTTTTTGCCATGTCCCGGAAACGTGGGGTTTTGATATAGTATTCATAAAATTTTCGAGTGGTTTTAATAAATCTCGATATCTGTAATGCGTTTTATAAATTTTTCAGAAAGAACTCCTCCCATCCCAACAGAAAATGAAAAAATTGAAATTATAAACATATTTGAAACATCAAACTTAAAGAAAAAGTTTGAGACGTTTTTTAATAAAAATACCAAAACTCCTAAAGCAGCACTTTGGAATGCGAGAGTTTGAGATTTTTTTATATTCCAATGTACGTTTCTCATAGATGTTTTTTGGTCTTTTGAATCTATATATGCAAAAACATTTTTTCTATTCCATGCGAATAAAGAGCCAAGACAAGACATAAATAGTGTAATGCTTAAATCTCTTAATTGTTGCGAATTCAACATAAAAAAACCAATATATCCCTGAAAGCCTTGATATGACGTTGGTGCCATTTGAGAATATAAATGCAAAAAAAATGATAAAAAACAAATAATATATGAAATATAAAAAAACTCGCATAAATATGAATAATAAGAATTATCTATATTTGTTGCATAATACTCTGCATTTAAATTAAGATCTCCCTTTATTATATTCAATATTATTTGCGCTGAAAATGAATCTTTTTTGTGAAAAAATAACCATGATGCGTGATAGAAATTTTTTGCTAATACGATATCATTTTTATTATAAACATATCTCCATATTATGGAAATATCACTCAGAACAAAACGATTAATGGCATTATTTGTTAGTCTCCATCCCAGTTTTGCATTTTGTATTTCACTTGAGATTTCATCCATTATTTTGTGGATTTCGTCATTTGAGCAAACGGATGTATCATCAATATACGGCATTACGGCACACCTTAAAAATTTTATGCCCTTGTCATGTTAGGCAGATATATGTGATACACACTGGCCTAAAACAGTAAAAAAATCAAAATTTTTTGTAAAAATCCATTATAAAATCAATATGTTACGTTCATAGCATTTTTTTATCTCTCCCTCTCCGCCATATTGTTATTCCCCACAGCAAAATCAATCAGTTAAACTAAATGTGTGCCATTATGAAATCGTGCTGATTGCTTCTTGGGCGAGGCGTTTCTATTCTACCACCCGGGTGTAGCGCTCGACTTCTGCAAACGTTTTATGGCTGGTGATTGTTGCATTCTTTGGGAAGTCCCGCCTGTTGGCTCCATCCTGAAAAATTATTGTAGAAGCCGTTGACCGAAATTAGGTGCCAGAGCACTCAATCAAGAGTTTTTCGAACTCTCCAAGTCGCATCAAAGTGGTTGAACAAAATATCAATTGCTTTCGCCTGTGTCAGACGTTCCCGGAACAGCCTGATGGTTTTGGCATCTGGCACGCGGTCAGACTGTTCCAGGCCAAGGATAGGACAGAGATTTTTCCAGATCAGGGCGGAACGCGTTAAAATCCACAGTCCGGGAAAGCGCTTCGAGTGGGTCACAAAGCCTGCTTAACTGCGCAAGCCGCTGCTCAACATCAAAGAAACCGGGCTGTTTCATATCGCCATTTCTCCAGTCAGGGCCGGAAAAATGGACTTACAGCGCAGACCTCAATACCAAGATGTTTTTAGACGCCGCCACCTGCTTTGGTGTTATGGAAATAAATGTATGGTCAGTTATTGCATTGATTGTATGGAGTGTGATCGACTGATTCCCGGTCATATATATGGAAGCCTTGTGTCATGTCCGAGTATCCGTATCTCGCGCGCTGGAAAGAAGAGATCAGCCAGAGCCCCAAAGCCATTTATCTGACACTGGTGGATGCTCTGGCTCTTTCCATCCGCAAAGGTGACTTGCAGGAAGGGCACAAACTGCCGCCCCAGCGGACTATTGCCAGCTATATCGGCACAAATCTGACAACAGTAACCCGTGCCTTTGCAGAAGCGCGGCGGCGCGGCCTGATTGATGCAACAGTCGGTCGGGGCACTTTTGTGCGTGTTGGCGCGGGGGAAAGCCATTGGCGGCATACCGGGCCAGCAGTGGTGGATCTGACCATGAACCTGCCGCCTATTCCGCAGGAACCCTCGCTCCAGCATATTATTCAAAGCGATATCACGGCTCTTTTGAAGCAGCAGGATCTGAACAGTCTGATGTCCTACCGTGTGACGGGGGGGACAATCGAGGACCGTCAGTTAGGCGCGAAGTGGATTGCCCCTGTTGTTGGCCCCCGCAGGACGGATGAAATTCTGGTGTCTCCTGGCGCACAGAGTGCTCTGGCAGCCATTGTCAGCACGCATACCCAGCCGGGTGATGTCATTGTTACAGACCGCATTGCCTACCCCGGTATTCGGACAATAGCGGCGCAGTTTGGCCTTATTCTGGTTGGGGTTGATAGTGACAGGGAAGGGATTATGCCTGATCAGCTTGATCGAGCCTGTGCGGAACATCACCCGCGTTTGCTGTATTGTATCCCAACCATTCACAACCCCACGACGGCAACAATGTCCCTGCAAAGGCGCAAGGATATTCTGTCCGTGGCGCAGTGCCACCACCTGCATATTGCGGAGGATGACCCCTACAGCCTGTTGATGGATGATCCGCTGCCCGCACTGGCGGCCCTTGATCATAGTCGTGTCAGCTACGTAGCGACGTTGGCCAAGGTGCTCAGCCCAGGCTTGCGTACAGCCTATGTTGCCTTGCCCAGTGCCGATATGACCCGGCGGGTGACGGCGGCCATTCGGGCTATTGCGTTGACGAACGCGGGTTTGCTGAGTGCCCTGACAACCCGGTGGATGCAGACAGGCCAAGCCTATACGATCCTGCACGCTATCCAGAAGGAACTGCGGCTGCGTCAGTCAATTGCACGCAGGATACTGGGTGAAAAGCATTGTATGAACCCTGATGGGCCACATGTCTGGCTGAAATTGCCTGACTGGTGGGGCAGTTCCGATTTTGTGGCCTATGCGCGCAGGCGGGGGTTGGCGCTTGTGCCCAGCACAGTGTTTACCATCAGTGGGGAACCGCCACAGCGGGCACGGATTGCCTTGGGCAGTGCTCCAGATGCCGCCAGCCTTGAGGAATCCCTGCATGGGGTCATGTCGGTTTTGGAGCATAAACGCTCCCCTGGGTTTACGGATATTGTCTGACCTGCTGAGGGCATATGGACTCGGTTGGCTATAGGCTGTCAGCATAGTGGGGGCGTTCGGTTCGAGATAAGCTGCCGCTTGGTATCACAAAAACGTGATATTAAAAGCACATAAAAACAATGGGTTATGTGGTTGCATTGGGATTGTCTGTAGCTGTCTGAAGTATTGTATGCTTGTGTGCCCCCGTGGGGGTGATCTGTTTTTCAGATTGCTCTGATTGTCATCATATTAAATGCCATACAAAATTTTACGCCCGATATATTCCATGCCACGTTTTCTTCCAGAGCAGCGGCTGCCCCGGCACCTCGTCGGTTACCGCGCCATACGGGAGAGACATTATGCCGAAAATCGAACATGCCCCCCACCAGGATGGTGATTGCTTTGTTGATTACGAAAACAAGGTTTTTGAAGACGTTAAAGCTAAACCGGGTGAAAAAGCACTGATCACCTTCCACACGGTTGCGTTTGAAGGTTCGATTGGTTTCGTTAATCTGTTGCAGGCAACACGGCTTATCCGCAAGGGGTTTGAAACATCAGTCCTTCTGTATGGGCCGGGTGTCACCCTTGGCGTGCAGCGCGGCTTTCCCCGTCTGGGGGACGAGGCCTTCCCCGGTCATATGAACTGCAACAAGCAGATTACGAAAATTCTTGAGGAAGGCGGTAAAGTTTACGCCTGTCGCTTTGCTCTCCAGGCGCTGTATGGCCATGGTGAAAAGTCGCTTATCCCCGGCATTACGCCAATTAACCCGCAGGATGTACTGGACCTGATCCTGATCGCCCGTCGGGATAATGCATTTATCCTTGATACCTGGACTGTCTAAAAACTGTCGGGAAGGACTGCCAGTATGTCACGTATTGTTCGCGCTGCAGCAATCCAGATCAGCCCTGTGCTGGGTGATGATGGTCTGGGCACTGCACGAAAAGTCTGCCAGGCTATCCGCGATGCCGCCGAAAAAGGCGTGAATCTGGCAGTTTTTCCTGAAACTTTTGTACCTTACTATCCATATTTTTCGTTTATTCAGCCTGCTTTCCGTTTTGGTTCAGAACATCTGGAACTGTACGAACGGGCAGTTGTCATTCCCGGCCCGGTTACGGATATGGTGGCTGAAACCGCCCGTCAGACGGGTGTGGTTGTGGTGCTGGGCGTGAACGAGCGTGATTTTGGCACGCTATATAACACACAGGTCATTTTTGATGCGACCGGTGAAATCCTGCTCAAACGCCGCAAGATAACGCCAACCTACCATGAGCGCATGGTCTGGGGGCAGGGTGATGGTGCAGGCCTGAAGGTGGTGGACAGTGCTGTGGGCCGTATCGGTGCGCTGGCCTGCTGGGAACATTATAACCCACTGGCCCGCTACGCGCTGATGACACAGCATGAAGAAATCCATTGTGCCCAGTTCCCCGGTTCTTTGGTGGGGCAGATTTTTGCAGACCAGATGGAAGTCACAATTCGGCACCATGCGCTGGAATCCGGGTGCTTTGTTGTGAATGCCACAGGCTGGCTGACAGAAGAGCAGGTGCAGAGCATCGCCGGTAATCCGGCGTTGGAAGGGCCGCTACGGGGTGGGTGCTTTACCGCCATTGTGTCCCCCGAAGGCAAGCTGCTTGGTGCCCCCCTGACCGAGGGGGAAGGGATGGTCATTGCCGACCTTGATTTCGGCCTTATTACCAAGCGTAAGCGCATGATGGACAGCGTTGGGCATTATGCCCGGCCAGAACTGCTCAGCCTGCTGCACGACCGCCGCCCAGCCAGTCCGGTCCATTATGTGGGCGAGGACACACCAGACACTCTGGGGGGGACTGGGGCATGACCGTACCCACTCTTGGCACGCTTTCAGGCCGTCAGCTTGTGACGGATCTGCAATCCTTTGGTTTGCAGATTGGGGGGCAGACGGGGGGCATGACCCGCAAGGGCGGGGCTGGCCCTTCGGACCATAAGACAATCACCATTGCGGGTCAGACTGTCATGGTGCCGGTCTATACATCCGGGGCGCGGCGTTCACCTTTTCAGGCCAGTCCACCTGATGGGAAGGGGGCGAGTATCCTTGTGCGTGATGGGCAGCCCTTGGGCACCATCCATTTTCCAGCAGCCCCACGTTTTTATGGTCTGACGACGGCAGAGGGTGTTCCGTATTGGAAGATTGCCCTGCTGCATGGGCGCGATACTCTGGCAACCACTGTGCATCAGACCTGTATCCGCTATGCGGATCGTCGGACATCCTGCCAGTTTTGCGCCATAGGCCAGTCGCTGGAAGCTGATCGAACCATTGCCTATAAAACGCCTGCCCAACTGGCTGAAGTTGCAAAAGCCGCTGTAGAGCTGGATGGTGTGCGCGACATGGTGCTGACAACAGGCACCCCCAATGTCGTGGACCGGGGGGCTGCCGTGCTGGCAGATTCAGCCCGTGCCATCCGTGCCGCAGTGGACCTGCCCTTGCAGGTGCAGTGCGAACCCCCGCGTGATCACACGTGGTTCCAACGCCTGCGGGAGGCCGGGGCAGACAGCCTTGGCATGCACCTTGAGGCTGCAACACAGGCTGTGCGTGAAAAAATCATGCCCGGCAAGGCGACTGTCAGTGTTGAGCGTTATATGGATGCGTTTGCCAGTGCTGTGCCTGTTTTTGGGCGTGGGCAGGTCAATACTTACATTCTGGCAGGCCTGGGTGACAGTGCGGCGGATATTCTGGCTTTGGCCGAGCGGCTGATAGCACTTGGGGTTTATCCTTTTGTTGTGCCGTTTGTGCCTATCTCGGGCACACCACTGGAAAATCATGCGCCACCGAGTGCTGATTTCATGAAATCCGTTCTGGCACCGCTTGGCCGTATGCTGCGGGAGGCTAACATGAAGTCGACCGACATTCGGGCCGGGTGTGGCCGCTGTGGGGCGTGTTCTTCCCTTTCGGCGTATGAGCAATGACGGTGTGGCTGGAAGGGGTGGAAAACCGCCCGTTCGTTCCAACAGAATATGTGGTGCGGCTGGCCCGTACTCCGTGGGAGCTCGCGGGTTATTACGCCCTGCGGCGCACTGTGTTCTGCACGGAGCAGGGTGTGTTCCGCGATGATGACCGCGATATCATCGACCAGGTTGCCATGCCTATTATTGCAGCCTGCTGCATGGCGGGCATGCCTGACCGCGTTGTTGGTGCTGTGCGTATTCATGAGGTGGAACCGGGCCTGTGGCGTGGTTCCCGCCTTGCGGTGCATGCTGAACATCGCAAACTCGGGCGCATCGGGGCGGAACTGATCCGTATGGCGGTCAGCACGGCGCATGGTCTGGGGGCCACCCGATTTTTGGCACAGGTGCAGGAACAGAATGTATTGTTCTTTCGTCGCCTGCATTGGAAAAGCCTTGGGGAAATCACACTGCACGGTCTGCCGCACCATGATATGGAGGCCGACCTGTCGCGCTACCCACCCCATGGGCAGGACCAGACATGGCTACTGCGGCCGCAGTCCCGTAGCAGGCAGGTGGCATAATGGTACAGGTGCTGTCCACCATGCTGCGGCGCTTGCGGAATAGCCGTGCCATTGCGGCCAAGCAGGACATTACCCAGGCGGTTTCCATATTGGGGACCAAAGCCAGAGGTGATATCCGCCTTGGGGATGACTGTGCGGCCATACCGGATGGAGACGGCTACCTTCTGCTTGCCAGCGAGGGATTTCAGGACAGTTTTGTGCGCGCCATGCCCTGGTTTGCCGGGTATTGTGGGGTCATGGTCAATGTCAGCGACATTGCTGCCATGGGTGGGCGACCGCTGGCAGTGGTGGACGCGTTGTGGAGCGATACATCAGACGCAGCTACTGCCATCCTGACAGGCCTGCATGACGGTGCGCAGACATATGGTGTGCCTGTTGTAGGTGGGCATACCAACATGCGTAGCACCCATAATTCGCTTTCTGTCGCCATTCTGGGTCGTGCCAATCGCCTGTTAAGCAGTTTTGACGCCCGCCCCGGTGAGGTGCTGATTGCTGCCATTGACCTGCGCGGTCGCTGGCATGACCCCCATCCTTTCTGGGATTCAAGCTCCGCCCTTTGCCATACGGATGATGCTGCTCGCCTGCGGGGGGATATTCAACTCCTGCCCGCCATTGCCGAGGACGGGTTGAGCCGCGCGGCCAAAGATATCAGCATGGCGGGCCTGCTGGGCACGGCCCTTATGCTGGCAGAATGTTCAGCCGTGGGTATGACCATTGCGCTGGATAATATTCCCCGCCCTGCGGGTGCGCCTATGGAGCGCTGGCTATCGTCTTTTCCCAGCTATGGCTACCTGCTGACTGCCCGGCCGGAGCATGCTGCGGCAGTTCTGGCGCGTTTTCAGGCCCGTGGGATTGCAGCGGCGGTTATTGGCCAGTGTAACACAACACAGCGGCTGGACGTGACATGGGCCGGGAAGGCAGAAACCTTCTGGGACCTGGCTCAGATGCCGCTGATGGGGTGTGCGCCATGAGCCTGTCGATCGGTATCCTCACCCATTCCACCAACCCGCGGGGTGGGGTTGTGCATGGCATGGCGCTGGCCGAGGCCTTGTGTGAGGCCGGGCATGAGGCCACGCTGATTGCCCCGGATGTCACGGGTGCAGGTTTTTTTCGGGCACCGCGTTGCCCTGTGCACTGTATTCCGGCGCAGGCTGTGCAGGACCTGCCCGCTTTGGTGGAATGCCGCATTGGCGAGATCCGTAACGCCATAAACCCAGCGCGTTTTGATGTGCTGCACGCGCAGGACCCCATAAGTGCCAATGCACTGGCGGACCTTGTGCAGGCAGGGGAGGTACGGGGGTTTGCCCGTACAGTCCACCATATGGACAGTTTTACCCACCCCGGACTTGCCGGGCGGCAGTTACGCGGGCTTACGGCTGCGCGTGAGCTGTTTACCGTCAGCGCGGTGTGGGAAGGCATTGTGCACAACACCCATGGCCGCAAGGCGCCCAATGTCGGGAATGGTGTTGACACGCAGCACTTTACACCAGCACCGGCCAAGCAGGATGGCACCTTGCGCGCCCGCTACGGCCTGCCTGCTGACAGGCAACTGGTTCTGGCTGTTGGTGGGGTGGAGCGTCGTAAAAATACCCTGCTGTTGCTGGATGCTTTTCTGGCGTTCTGTCAGGAAAACCCAAGCCTGCATCTGGTTATTGCGGGTGGAGTGTCCCTGCTGGACCATTCCGCCTATCGGAGCCAGTTTGAGGCGCGGCTTAAGGACAGCAGCATGGCCGAGCATGTGAGCGTGATCGGCCCGGTGGCCGATGCAGATATGCCAGCCCTTTACCGGCAGGCGGCCGTGCTGGCGTATCCTTCCATCACGGAGGGGTTTGGCCTGTGCCCGCTGGAGGCACTGGCCTGTGGCACCCCGGTTGTTGTGCCTAACATGGCCCCGTTTAACGAGCATTTTTTAGATATGGATGTGCTGTGGTGCCGCCCTGACTGTGCCCATACGCTGGGCATGGCCCTGAGGGATGCGGTGCAGGACAAGAGCCAAGACCGCTTTTTGGCGAGAGGCCCTGTCACGGCCCGTCGTTTTGACTGGCGCAGTGTCGCCAGCCGTCATCTTCCCGCGTATGGGCGCCTGGCAGAACTGTCGCGCGCTCATGCCCCGCTGTAAGGGATTGAGAACAATGCCTGAAATGATATTTCGTGTGCGCTGGCCAGATGGTACGGAAAGCGACTGCTATTCACCCTCGTTGGTGGTGCAGGAGTATTTTACGCCCGGCCAGGATTATCCAGCCCCGGAATTTCTTGAAAAAGCAGAAACAGCCCTGACAGAAGCCAGCGACCGCGTGCAGGCCCGTTATGGCTTTGCCTGTAGCCGGGCACTTGGCCAGTTGCAGACCATCAAACGGGTTTGCGCGCCGTTTCTCCATCGACCTGACGCGCTGGTACGTGTCCTGTCCTTTAAGTCCTGATGTGGAAAATTATTATGACACAGAATGAAAAAACAATTCCTGTTGTTATTGTTGGTGGTGGACAGGCAGGTTTGTCCATGAGCTGGTACCTGTGCCGTGAAGGTGTCGAGCATGTCGTGTTCGAAGCCAAAACGGCCTGCCATGCGTGGGAGGATGAACGGTGGGATAACTTCTGCCTCGTCACACCCAACTGGCAGTGTGCGCTGCCCGGCCACCCCTATCAGGGTAAAGACCCGCACGGGTTTATGGTGAAGGAGGAAATCCTTGAGTATGTCAAAGGGTTCGTGAATTCATTTTCCGCACCGTTGCATGAAAACACGGCAGTGACCTCCATTACACGGCATGAAAACGGGGGCTACCGCGTTGTTGCTGGTGGGGCGGTCTGGCATGCTCAGCACGTGGTGGTGGCCTCTGGCGCGTATCAGGATGCTGTCATCCCTGGTTACGCCAGCGCGATTGACCCTGCGATTGTGCAGGTACATTCACAGGATTACCGCAACGCAGGCCAGTTGCCTGATGGCGCGGTGCTGGTTGTAGGCAGCGGTCAGTCCGGGGCGCAGATTGTTGAAGATCTGTTTCTTGAAAACCGCAAGGTGCATCTGTGTGTCGGTTCTGCCCCCCGTGTATCGCGCTTTTACCGTGGGCGCGATGTCGTAGACTGGCTTGCGGACATGCATTTTTATGAGCTGACAGTGGATAACCACCCCCTGCGGGATGGCGCACGCGACAAGACCAACCATTACGTTACAGGCCGCAACGGCGGTCATGATCTGGATCTGCGTCTGTTTGCCAACAAAGGTGTTGGTCTGCACGGCACACTGGATACAATCCGTGACGAAATCGCGCATTTTCTGCCTGATCTGGCTGAAAATCTGGATGATGCTGACAAAACAAATGCCGACATCAAACAGTCGATTGATGAGTATATTGCGCGCGAAGGTATCAGCGCCCCAACCGAGGCTCCTTATGTGCCAGTATGGCAGCCCGAGGCCCAGAATGCTCCGTTGGATCTGAAAGCGGCCGGTATTACCTCAATTGTATGGTGCATCGGTTTCCGCCCAGACTACCACTGGATTGATGTGCCGGTGTTTAATGGTGCCAACAAGCCCGTCTGGCATCGGGGTGTGACGGATGCTCCGGGCTTTTACTTCTTGGGGCTGCCGTGGCTGCACACTTGGGGGTCTGGTCGCTTTTCCGGCGTTTCGCAGGATGCTGCGTGGCTGGCAGGCCAGATTACCGGTAAAGATGTTCCTGTCGCCTGAGTGAAAGACCCTGCTATGCTGCCGTGGAAAACATATGACGCCATGCACGCGGCCGTAACGGCCGAGCCAGAGAGTTTCTGGCTGGACGCAGCACGGCGGATTACATGGCAGCAGGCGCCTGTTCAGGCATGTGGGAGGCGGTCAGATGGTTGGTATGACTGGTTTCCCACAGCTACGCTTAATACCTGTTACAATGCGGTGGATAGGCATGTTGAGGGTGGGCGTGGCCATCAGGCAGCCCTGATCTGGCATTCCTGCGCCACCAAGGAGCGGCAGGTTGTAAGCTACCGAGCACTCCAGCGCAGGGTTGCCGGGTTTGCCGGGGGGCTGCGGGCTCTTGGTGTGCAAAAGGGCGACCGTGTGCTGGTTGCCATGCCGACTATGATTGAAACAGCCATTGCCATGCTGGCCTGTGCCCGTCTGGGGGCCGTGCATGTGGTGGTGTTTGCCGGTTATGCGGGGCCAGAACTTGCCCGGCGGATTGATGATGTTGCCCCCAGGGTTGTGATTGTCGCCAGTTGCAGCTTTCAGGGTCAGACAGCGGTGCCATCAGTCCCAGCGTTGAATGAGGCCCTGGCCGAGGCTGAGCACGTGCCTCAGGCTTGTATTATCATGCAGCGGAACGCCTGCCCGGCACAGCTTGTGCCCGGCCGGGACTATGATTTCCATGCGCTGGAGCAGTCTCCCCCGGCAGAGCCGGTGGAAGTGCGCGCGCAAGACCCGCTGTATATCCTCCATACGTCCGGCACTACTGGCAGAGCCAAGGGGATTGTGCGGGATAACGGGGGGCATGCTGTGGCCCTCGCACTGTCTATGGAGCTGATTTACGGTTGCAAGGCGGGTGATACATTCTTGACCACGTCCGACCTTGGGTGGGTGGTTGGCCATTCTTATGGCGTTTACGCACCCTTGATCAGCGGATGCACAAGCCTGATTGTGGAAGGCGGGGCTTCAGCATCTGCCATACGGGTGCTTTGTCAGGAACATGCCGTGACATGCCTGTTCACGACCCCGACCCAGATGCGGCTGATGCGACAGGAAAGCCGTAACCTGCCCGATGTGACATGGCCAGATCTGGCCCGTGTGTGTGTGGCGGGGGAATATGCAGACCCCACGCTGCTGGACTGGGCACGTGCCTATTTTCAGCGACCGGTAGCCAACCACTGGTGGCAGACCGAGACAGGGTGGAGCATTGCCGCCCACTTCTTTGGTCTGGATGAGGCTGATGCGGCTGTGTCCATGAATGATATTGGGCGGCCCGCACCAGGGTTCTGCCCGTCCATTGTGCCGTCGGAGGCCGGTGGGCAGGGGGGCGAGATTGTTCTGTCCCTTCCGCTGCCGCCGGGGTGCCTGTCAGGACTATGGCGGGACAAGGCAGTCCATGCCCCGGATCTGTATCTTGACGAGGATAAAACACATTATCGGACTTTTGATATTGGCATGATTGATGGCGACCACGTCATTCACATGCTTGGGCGCTCTGATGATGTGATCAAGGTAGCCGGGCGGCGTATTTCTGGTGTGCAGATTGAAAAAATCATCGCAGCCCACCCCGCCGTTCATGCCTGTGCCGTCGCAGCCAGCCCCGATGGTTTGAGGGGGCAGCGTCCCGTGGCGTATGTGGTGCCAGAAGCCGGGTTGGACAGCCCGCCCTGCGCGGATGATCTTATTAGCCAGGTTGCCCAAGCGCTTGGGCGGTGGGTTGGGTTGCGGGAAATCCGTTTTGTGGCACAGTTGCCGACGACGGTCTCGGGGAAAATAACCCGTAAAAAACTTCTGGTTTCTTGAAAGATAAAACCATGGTGGGTGCCGGTCTATTCGTTGACTGACGGTACAGGTGGCCGGCGCGACCATAACCAGCATGTTGCCTCGTGCTGATAGCACGAACTTTGCTGGTCCATTTGTGCTGTCTCGCTATGTTGGAAGAAGCCAGTCCGCTCACCCAGAATGATATGTCCTTGCATTGCAAGAAGGCCAAATACTGGGCCAGAGCAGCCTAGAGAAAATGACAGATGCTGGGGATGATCTGGCATAAGTGCTCGTAGTACGGTCTGTTCCGTGCTCAAGGCTGCGGGTCGTCAGCATCGGTATGGTTGTTCAAACCCGATCCTTATTTGCCGTGCTGTACCTTGTCCGCCTGAGCCGTAGAGGTTGGCTGTGCTGCGATTATGCCAGAAACAGAGAGGCCGCAGAAATATTCATAAAGCCAGAGTGGCCTAACATTACCCGATGTTATATTGGCAGAAGAACCAAACCGAACGATAATTCACGGCGCTGCCTGTTATGGGGCAATGAAGATATTTTTTCACGACGTGTTTTTTCCATATAACACTCAATGAAAGTGGGGTGTCATGAAACGCAGTGCCGACATTCCGCGCCCGGCACCGCCCGTTGTAGGCTTTGCGGATAGCTACACTGGCGGGTTTGTTGATGGGTTTCACACTCATGATCGGGGCCAGTTGTCATTGCTTTTGTCGGGGAGTGTCACGGTCAACACGCCTGACCGCAGTTTTGTCATGGGTGTCGGGCAGGGCATGTGGATCCCGGCTGACACATTGCACCAGAGCTTGTGCCGCACAGACCTGATGTTTCAGGTTGTCTATATTGACCCCAGTCTGGGTGGTGCCCATCCCTCATGCAAGGTGTTTGATGTTTCCACCCTCATGCGGGGGCTTGTGGATGAAATCATAGCCATGCGGTACGAGTTTGCGATGGACGCCCGCATGTCAGCCATAGCCGCGCTGCTGCTGGATGAGATTGAACGTGCCCCACGGCTTGCTGAGCGCCTGTTACTGCCTGCCGACCCCCGCCTGCGGCGCGTGTGCGAGGCCATAACCGCCGAGCCAGGCGACCGGCATGATATTGATTACTGGGCGCGTGAGGCTGGTATGGCCAGACGTACGTTCACCCGCCTGTTTCAGGTGGAAATGGGCATGGGTTTTGCCGCATGGCGGCGGCGGGTCAGGGTGGTGGAGGCTGCCTCGCGCATTGCAGCGGGTAAATCCATTGCGGAAGTCGCATTTGATCTGGGGTATGATAACGCGGGCAGCTTTAGCACAATGTTCCGCCGTATATTTGGGGTGGCACCCGGAACCCTCAAATAGCTCCAACACCGCTGACCGTGCGTATGGTGGTTGTGTGCAGCCATAGGCAGCGATAACAATAAATCTGCTGTTGTTGCAAAGCAGTCGCACTTGCAAAGATGGCAGATGCTGTGTGGCCTGCAACAGCAGCGTCATGATAGCTGACCTGTGCATCCAAGATCCTAAAAAACATATCTAACCAATTGTAAAAAAATGGTTTTGTGCGGGATCGGACGCTCCTTCGCAGCCATATACCATGGGTTTTTTGCCATATTTGAGGGCGGGGTAAGCCGTCGTGAACGATGGTTGCATTGGTGTTCAGGCGTAATTTATTCGCGTTTGGGCCAAGAGCGGCCTGGCCTCTTGCATCCATCGGCTGAGTGCGATTATCCCTGCAACTGAGAATTATTATTAATATCTGAACCGGTCGCTAATACCCGGGGTGCCAGAGCCAGCGTAGAAAATAGGTTAGGTATGCAGCGTAGTAGGATTATTTACTCGGTTCTTTTTTCGTTCATTCTGAGCGATGTGGCTTTCGCCGCTGATCAGCCGAAAAAAACCGACAAGCCAGGGCAACATGGGGCGACAGCCCCGGCACGGGCTGCGACTGGCAAGTCCAAGGGTAATAAATCGCTGATCGAACAGGTCGAGGTGCGCGGCCGCAAAGGCTCCACCGTTGCGTCATCCGCAACCAAAAGCGATACCCCGCTTGTTGAAACTGCCCAGTCTGTCACTGTTGTTTCCCGAAATGAAATGGATGTGCGCGGTGTGCTCAGCCTTAACCAGGCGGTGCGTTACGCGGCGGGTATTACCCCCGACCTGCGTGGTGGCATTGGCACACGGTACGACCAGTTTCTTCTGCGTGGTTTCAGCGTTCCTACTTTTCTGGATGGTCTGAAACTACAAGGTAGCCCCACAGGTTATGCCGAAGCACAGACCGACACCTCACGCCTGAGCCGGATTGAAATCCTCAAAGGCCCGGCATCTGCCCTGTATGGTCAGTCCAGCCCGGGCGGGCTTGCGGCGCTGTCCAGCAAGCTGACAACAGCACAGCGTTTTTATGGCAGCGTGAATACCACCGGCGGTATGTTTGATCTTTACCGTGTGGATGCCGATGTCGGTGGGTTTGCAACGGATAACGGCTTTGTCCGCTATCGTGTTTATGGCACGGCCAATGGCCAGCATACGCAGTTGTCCAAAACAGGCAGCAGGCGCTTTTCTATCAGCCCGGTTATTTCAGTGGGGGGAGATGGCCCGACAACGCTGACTCTGCTGGGTAATTACCAGTATGACCCAGAAAGTGGCACCTATGGTGGTGTGCCGCTTGTCGGCTCGCTCAAGCCTGCATCCTTTGGCTATCTGCCAAGGAATTTCTATGATGGTGATGTTGAGGTTGAAAAATTTAACCGCAAACATGGCGCGTTTACCTATATCTTCAACCATCGCTTTAACGACGACTGGAGCTTTAGCTCACGCGGTCGGTATGATGATATCAAGGTTGACCAGCGCAGCACCTATGACGCAGGCTACTATAGCAGTGTAGATACCGTGCCGCGCTATGCTTACGGCACGAAAGAACACGTGCATAACCTGGCGTTTGACAGCCAGTTCAAAGGGCGTGTTCATACTGGCCCGCTCACCCATGGCCTTATGTTCGGTTACGATTACATGTGGCAGCAGGCGAACGAGATTTATACGCAGGGTGATGCCCCCGACCTGAATGTGCTGCACCCGAATTACCATATGTTCTTTGCCCCGCAGGATGTGCTGGGTCGCTATTCGGCTGATTCCCACCAGATTGGTGTGTATGGTCAGGACGAAATCCGCTGGCGTGGACTGGTGCTTAACGGCAGCCTGCGTAATGACTGGTATCAGTCGCACCAGATGGAGCATCTCTCGGGTTCCGATACACGGCAGAACACCAGCCAGATTACCTGGCGGGCATCGGGGCTGTACCATTTCAAGTTCGGTCTTTCGCCCTACATCAGCTATTCCACATCCTTTCAGCCGCAGTCTGGCCTTGTGTCCAGCGATGGTGGCCGCACCATGCATCAGGCTGACCCGTCCGTTGGCAAACAGCTTGAAGGTGGTGTGAAGTATCAGATCCCCGGCACGCAGGTCCTGCTGACGGCTGCGGGGTTCCATATTGAACAGACCAATGTGCTCGTGTCTGTTGGGAGCCTTCCCTACAGTGTTCAAAGTGGCAAGGTGCATTCAGATGGGTTTGAGTTTGAGGCCCACGCCGATGTTTACAAGGGCCTGCTGCTGACCGCTGCTGTCAGTGTTCAGAAGGTGCATGACGATTCCACCGGCAAGCCGCTTATTCAGTCCGGTAAAGGCAATGCGTCACTGTTCGCCTTCTATACCATGCCGTCTGGCCCGCTGAAGGGGCTCGGTTTTGGGGGTGGCATGCGCTACACATCCAAAGCCTATGGTGGCGAGGGTGATGACGGCAGCGTCTGGGTGCCGCAGTATGCGCTGTTTGATGGCTCGCTCCGTTACGACCTGTCGCATCTTTCCCCCTCGCTGCATGGGTGGACAGCTTCGGCCAGCGTTCGCAACCTGTTTGACAAGCATTATGTGTCCAACTGCATGGCTTATGCGTCTTACGGACAGGCGTTCTGCTACTACGGTGAACGTCGCAATGCCCAGGCAAGCATTGGATATGCCTGGTAATAGCAACCCGATAGTAACCGGTTGCCTGCACTGCCTTTACCCTGCTCTTTTTCAGAGCAGGGTGGGGGAGCGCAGGTTTTTGTTTTTATAAAAAGCCCACTTGGTCGGCTGTCCATGGGGCTGATAACAGAAATGTCACAGCATACTGGTGGACGCTGTGGTGTTTTTGCACCTCTCCTGTCTTGCGTGCCCTAATATTGCCCAATGAACCCACAATGCTGTGTGGCGTTAGGGACATGATCCGATCCAATCGGGTTCCGGGTCGATAATAAATAAGACAGGAGTTTCCAACATGCGTTTTACTCCGATTGTTGCCGCCGCCGCACTGTCGTTTGCCACTCTGGCCCCCGCCGCGATGGCGGAAGAGAGTGCAATGGGCAAGCCCAGCGGCAGTGTGGTTATCCGCACCAAATCAGCCGATGTGGGCGTGGGTTACACCTGGGGGCAGGCAACACTGCATTTTCAGGGCCATAACTATCATTACAAGGTCAGTGGCGGGCAGATTGCGGCTGTTGGTTTCTCGGAAGTGGTCAGCCGGGGTGAGGTTTATAACCTGCACCGGGCAGAGGACATGGCAGGCACCTTTGCCCAGGCCAATGGTGAGGCCACGCTGGGTCGGGGCCTTGGTGGCAGCGTGTATGAGAACAAGAACGGCGTACGCCTGAAAATTGAAAGCAGCGCCAAAGGGGCACGTCTGTCTGCTGGTGCAGGTGGCCTGACGTTTGAACTGCTGAAGAAATAAGACACCCACCGTGCTTCTAGGTCGGCGCGGCCCCCAGTGATGGGGCCGGGCTGGCCGGTGGGGGTGGCGGCATATCCGTAGCGTTGGCAGGGGCATAGCCCACAGCATGGCTGCATGCTCTGTCTATTGGCCGCATTCAGGGCGTTGATAATGTCAGAGGTGCGACTCAGTCTGTGGTTTTTGACTTCATGGTCAGAAATTGCGAACCTGAGGGCCGTATTAAAGGCATCCTGCCCGCGCAAGGAGATATGTCGTGACTGTTGTTGACACTCTGACCAAACGCTACACGGCCAAGGCTTATGACAAAAGCCGCACAATCCCATCAGATATTGTAACGCAACTGCTTGCGGCCCTGCGCTACAGCCCGTCCTCGGTCAATTCCCAGCCGTGGCACTTTTTTGTCGCGGATACAGATGCAGGCAAGGCGCGGATTGCAAAAGCTACCAGCGGTGTGTTTGCCTTCAATGCACCGCGTGTCCTCAATGCTTCTCATGTGGTCGTGCTGTGCGCACGTGATAACCTGAACCCGGATTACCTGCGCTCCCTGGCAGATCAGGAGCAGGCTGACGGGCGTTTTGCCAATGCAGAGGCCCGTACAACCGCAGAGAAAGCCCGTGCCGGTTTTGTCGGTCTGCACGAGCAGGCAGGTGATGTCCCCACCTGGACCCAGAAGCAGACGTATATTGCCCAAGGCTTTTTGCTGCTGTCAGCCGGGCTGCTGGGGGTTGATGCCACCCCGATGGAAGGGTTTGATGCCGCCACCCTTGCAGAAGAGCTGAAGCTGAAAGAACAGGGGTTGATCCCTGCGGTTATTGTAGCCCTTGGCTATCATTCGGAAGATGACTTTAACGCCAAGCTGCCTAAATCCCGCTTGCAGGATCAGGTTGTCTTTACCCATCTGTCCTAAGAGGGTTTGCGGGTGTGCCTTTATGGAACACCCGCTGCTTAGGCCGATTATCTGGCAGGCAGGCTAAGCCAGAACCTTGTCATGGTCCGGAGGCGGGGCGGAGGAAAAAAACAGATCATTGCTGTTGCTGCGCTTGCAGGAATACATGGCAAGATCGGCCTGCCGCATGAGTGTTTCCTGGCTCTCCCCATCTTCAGGGAACATGGAAATACCAATACTACAGCTTATTTTTAAAGGGTGCGTATTCAGCATGATCGGGTGGGATGCCAGCCGTTGGAGTGATTTGGCAAAACTCCGAACATCATGAATGTCCGCTTTGGTCAGGATGGCCACAAACTCGTCACCACCCAGCCGGGCTATAAAGGCCTGTGTTTCATTCACAAGCTGTTTCAGCCGATCCCCCATGACACGCAGCACCTCGTCTCCCGCGTGGTGGCCATGTTCGTCATTGATTTCCTTAAACCGGTTCAGGTCAATAATCAGAACAGCGGCTTTGTGTCTGTTTTTGCGGCACTGCGTAATGGCTTCGGCCAGAAAATCCTCAAAGCTTGCGCGGTTGGGTAACCCGGTCAGAGAGTCGGTAGAGGCAAGATGCTTGAAATGTTGCAACGCATCCTTGCGCCCATAGTAATCAATCATATATGCCGAAATACCCATCCATGTGATGATAAAGGACAGGCCAGTGATCAGGGTGTCTGGCAGCGGGGTATTCAGGGCATAGACGGTGGCATTGGGCGGGATGATGAATATTTTGCCCAGGCAATGGATGGTAACAATATCAAGCCCGATGACAAGACCAACCAGGTAGCTGGAAATCCTGCCGCCAATTTTGCGGTCGATGATTCTGAAAGCCAGAAAAAACCCGCAAATAGTAATCAGGAAAGAAATAATTTCAGCAGGCAGGTTAATGGCGACCGCATCTGTTCCCAGAAAGCGGCACATGGCAATAAAATGCCCGGACCATATTGTGACACCAAAGAAGAGTGATGTCAGGCACAGCCAATTGGTGGGTATGGTACGGCGGACGTCTCTACGCCGCAGGTGGTAAGTAATGGCGCATGCGCCCACAGAGCAAACGAGTGCTGTGATTTCAAGA
The DNA here is from genome assembly GCF_008365315.1 of Acetobacter vaccinii. NCBI lineage: Bacteria > Pseudomonadati > Pseudomonadota > Alphaproteobacteria > Acetobacterales > Acetobacteraceae > Acetobacter > Acetobacter vaccinii. The sequence continues at coordinate 1,754,036 of NZ_CP043506.1, forward strand.
GGTCTGAGATCATGCAGGGGTAAAATAAACGGCGCTGAACCTATCACAATGACCTCGACGCTGGAGATACCTTACCACGATACAGGTGTGCTGCGGTTTCTTACAAGCAGGAGTGGTCGGGGTGCGCCTTGCTGTGGGTGGGTAAGGCGTCTTGCGTTTGCGGTGTCAGCCCCCGGATGGGGGCCTGTGTACAGGGCAGGGCGTTAGTCCGGGTGGCTGACGCGGGCGACAGTAGCAAGGATCTGGCGCGCCAGTTCATGCCATTCGCGGGGTTTGAAGTCACTGGCAATCCTGGCCTCCAGAGTGTGGCGCAAGGTATTGTCAAACGTCACTTTTTCTATGGCCCGGCACAGGTCAGCCGCATCATTGGTTTTGAAATAGACTGCAAAATCACCTCCGGATTCCAGTAGTGCAGAGTTATCCGCAACAACAGGCACCTTGCCAAAGCAGAGGGATTCAGTCACAGGCAGCCCCCATCCTTCGTAAAGGCTTGGATAAACCGTGCACAAACATTTGCGATAGGCGTCAAAAAGCAGGCTATCAGACACGTCGTGGATGATGATGATTTTCTTTGAGACAATTTTATGACGTTTCAGGTAGTCATAAAAAAGGTCGGCTTTCCAGCCTTTGCCGCCAATGCAGACTAGGTAGGGGGTATCGGCCCCATGCTTTTCCTGGAGTAGCTTCCAGGCTTGTGCCGTCAGCAGGTGGCCTTTGCGGGGCTCGATGGTGGAAACCAGCAGAACAAATTTTTCTGGCAGGGTTATGCTGTTTGCCTGCCCAGTCGGAGGCAGAGGAGTGTCCGCCCCAAGCCTGGCATCGAGTGGTACAACCTCAATCCCCTTGTCCTGTGTGGAACGGGATGATGCGGAGATGAAGTTTTGCAGGTCTCTTTTGGTCGATTCTGAATTGGCAAGAAAAGTCGCTGCATGGTCAATGATTTTTTCGATCCAGATATTGTAATCCGAAACCAGCTTATCCACGCAGAATTCCGGGTGGATGGTCGGGATCAGATCATGAATAAAAGGAATATACTTTATACCATAAGCCTGTTTGAGATGTTCAAGGCTCTGGAAGTAATTTTTCACAGACCAGTTGGAACCAAGCGAGACAATGCAGGTGCCACGCCGGAAAGGCATGTCGCCTGAAATTGCAAGGAATGTTCTTAACTGTTCAATTTCCGCCTGCCAGATGGGGTCTTTGGGGTCCGCACTGTGTTTGGAGGTTGTAATCAGGCTTTTAAACAGCTCATTCGGTAACTGTACCCAGGCTTTTGGCCCGGATAGAAACACACAGGTGCCAACAGTCGTCGGAGATTCTTCCAGTGCTGCAAAAACAACTTCACTTTGAATGCGCTGGATTCCCGTGGGGATGCGGCGGCGCCAGAAATGGAGCAGCAGATCGGTAACATCAAAGAAAACGGTTTTTGAAAGATTTTCGTCAGAGGAGCGCCATTTGAGTATCTTTTTGGCGCGGTCCTGCAAATCCTGATCGGCGCTGTCAAAATACTCAGCGGTAAAGGTGTGTGCTTCTTCATGCTGGGTGTTGTTCAAAAACGCGGTCACATAGGCGTTGGCGGCACCGTGCCTGTCGCCCATTTCACGCCGCATGTGGCCGACTTGTACCCAGATATGGGTCAGGCTTTTGTCCTTATCCAGCGCGGAGAGGTAATGCTGCTCAGCTTCCTGCCAGTTTTTCTGGGCGCGGGCGGTGTTCCCCTTTTTGATTCTGCGATGCACGCCAAACGTAACTCTGACCCCGGCAGACTTCTTGATTTTGAACACGCGCCACCTCTGACAATAAAATGGTTTACACTCTTAATATTCAAGGCGAACAGAATGGAGGATAAGCCGCCAAGGGTCCTGCGGTTGCAGTCATCCTGATATGTAACAGAGTTGAAAGGGGCAAAAAACCCCCGGCTTTCTGCGCCACACGGGCTGAGAGCCATGTGTTTTTGGCCAAGAGACAGTGCGGCATACAGGGCAACCCTGCGGGCGCAGTCTTGTTGTGTATGCCACCTGCCATCCAGATAGACGCAAATCTGCTAACTGGAACAAGGTGTGACGCCAAAAACGAGCTAATTTTTAGGGGGATATAAAGTGGTGCCCAAGACCGGGATCGAACCAGTGACACTGCGATTTTCAGTCGCATGCTCTACCAACTGAGCTACTTGGGCACCGCAGCCTTGCGGCGTGAGAGAGGGTTTATCCCAGCCAGTCGGAGAGATCAAGCGGTGTTTGCTGATTTATTTCAGTTTTCTTGCTCGGTGGGCGGTGCAGGCTCTGCTGTGGGCACCCGATAGTCTTCCGAAAACCAGCGTCCAAGGTCAACGTCGGCACAGCGGCGTGAGCAGAAGGGGCGAAAGGTCTGGTTAACGGGCTGCCCGCAGATAGGGCATGACGGAGCGGCGCGGGTCATGGTGTGTGCAATGTCCAGTGCAGGTCGGGCAGGGTGGGGTCAAGGTGCAGGGCAAGGGGGTGGCCAAGCTGGCTGCGACAGTCGGCCAGTGCTTCACTATCCTGTTCCAGCGCCTGAATAATGCGGCTGCCCCCCCGCAGGACGGTGCTGGCTGGTGCAGAGGTTACAATATGCTGCAAGGCTTTGAGGGCACGGCCGTGGGGGCTATTGCGGAGTTCTGCCAGCGAAGGGTGTATCCTGGCACGCACGATTTCAATCAGGCCCAAGGCGGTGACGCCAAGGCAGCGTGGGCGCAATGGGTCTTCTTCCAACGCGGCGCGGGTGGGCTCCAGCAGGGCCTGCCTCTTGCGGGCTGCCAGCCCGGCTGGGTCAACAAGGATCGCACCGGAGATATTGCGTAGGCGGATCTGGCGCATCAAGGCGGGCAGGGCGTCCCTGTTGGCGGCATACTGCGCAGTCTGTTTGGGTGCCCGCCCCGGTGTGGGTGGGGCATCCATATCAATGGCCGTCAGGGCCGGTGTGGGGGTGATGGTCGCCCGCATGCCACCGGGGAGGGAGACATCGTCCTCCTCCAGTGCCTCACAGGCGCTGATAATGTCTTCAGGCGGCGGAGCAAAGCCGGGCAGGCGGCGTGCACGTAAGCTGTGCGGGATGCGGGCCGCCGCTGCGGGTGTGTCCACACAGATGTTTGCCTGAGGCCATTGTGCTGCCAGCCTGTCCAAAGGTGTGGGGCCGGGGGCAAGGCGTGTACCAGGTGCAGCAGCGGGGGTTGTGTCGACCAGCGCGAGTCGCACACCTTTGCCACCCTGTGCTGCCCGGGTGATGCGTGTGGTAATGGACTGGCCTTCTGTCAGGGCCGGGCTGCCCTGGGGCAGGGGCATAAAGCCTTCCGCCTCCAGCCCGATCTGGACAAAAGCACCGCCCATGGACGGCACAAGGGTTGTGATACGCCCGCTATACAGGTCTCCCACACCATCGGGCGCTCCGGGGCGCCAGAGGGCGAAGTCAACAAGAACAGAGTGGTCGCTGACAGCCAGACGCATTTCGCCGGGGGAGGAGGCGATATGCAGCAGCGTGGTCACGCCAGCCATCGTCCGGGTTGCCCGCGGAGCAACTGTGCGGTTTCAAACAACGGTAGGCCAATAACGGCCGAGGCACTGCCCGACAGAAAGCGGATAAAAGCCGCAGCATGGCCTTGCAGGGCGTATCCACCTGCTTTGCCGTCCCAGTCTCCTGCGTCCAGCAGGGCGGTTATCTGCTGTTCGGTCAGGCGGGAAAAAGCAACGGCAGTTTCAACCAGCCGTGCAGCAGGCCGCCCTTTTGTCCAGGCGGGGGAGGGGGCAACCGCTACCGCGGTCAGGACTGTATGCCGTCTGCCGGATAAGGCTGTCAGGCAAGTCCGGGCAGTCTCGCGGTCTTCCGCTTTGGGCAGAATACGGCGGCCAAGGGCCACCACAGTATCCGCCGCCACAATCAGGGCGGGCTCTACCGTGTTGAGGGCAACAGTATTGGCTTTGGTGGCCGCCATGCGCTGCGCGTAAAGGCGTGGTGTTTCGTTGCGCTTTGGCGTTTCGTCTATATCGGCTGGCAGGATGCGGTCGGGCGTGAGCCCGATCTGGCGCAGCAGGTCGATCCGGCGTGCAGAAGCAGAGGCCAGGACCAGAAGGGGCGCCTGCTCCAAAGTGCCGGGCGCTTCCTGGGTGGGGGTGGACACCGGTAGCTTACTTGAAACGGAAGGTAATGCGGCCTTTTGTCAGGTCGTACGGGGTCATTTCCACGTTGACCCGGTCGCCAGCCAGAACACGGATACGGTTCTTGCGCATCTTGCCGCTGGTATGGGCAAGAATGACGTGTTCATTGTCCAGCTTGACGCGGAACATGGCATTGGGCAGCAGTTCGGTAACTGTGCCGCTGAATTCAATCATGTCTTCTTTAGACATTAGCATCCTTTGTGTATGCTGAAATTGCGGGTCTGTGGCCCGCAGGTATGGTGGAGGGGCGCTTGCGGGTCAAGCGTTAGCTGTTTTTGCCGCTAGGGCATCGAGCCGGGCGGAAACACTCAGCGCATGGGCTTCAAGCCCTTCGGCATGGGCCAGAGCCACTGCGGACGGGCCAATCCGGCGCAGGGCATCAGGCCCGCCGGACAGGAAAGTCGTGCGCTTCATAAAGTCATGCACCGACAGGCCCGAGGCAAAGCGGGCTGTGCGGGAGGTGGGCAGAACGTGGTTGGGGCCACCTACGTAATCACCAACGGCTTCAGGGCAGAAACGGCCGAGAAAAGCCGCTCCGGCGTGGCGGACATGGGCAAAAAGGGCCTCCGGATCATCCACCATCAGTTCCAGATGTTCTGGGGCAAGGCGGTTGGCCAGTTCCACGGCTTCACGCATGTCGCGGGTAATCAGCACCGCTCCGTTGCGTGCCCAGCTTGCACCGGCAATGGCTGCGCGTGACAGCACACCCAGTTCTTTTTCCACGGCCTCGATAACAGTGTCGGCAAAGGCAGCGTCGGGCGTAATCAGGGTGGATTGTGCCAGTTCGTCATGCTCAGCCTGAGCCAGCAGGTCCAGGGCGATGACCCGCGGGTCTGACCCCGAATCGGCAATCACAACCACGTCTGACGGGCCTGCAATGCTGTCGATCCCGACATGACCAAACACCTGTCGCTTGGCTTCGGCCACATAGGCGTTGCCAGGGCCGACAATGCGGTCCACCGGGCGGATGGTCTGGGTGCCATAGGCCATGGCCCCAACGGCCTGAGCGCCCCCGACACGATAGATTTCCGTTATGCCAGCCCGGTCGGCGGCGGCCAGCACCAGCGGGTTGATCACGCCAGAGGGTGTGGGCACGCACATGGCAAGGCGCTGCACACCCGCTACCTTGGCGGGGATGGCGTTCATCAACACTGACGACGGATAGGCGGCCTTGCCACCAGGCACGTAAAGCCCGGCAGCGTCGAGCGGAATCCAGCGCATGCCCAGTGTCATCCCGACGTCGTCCGTATAGCGGATGTCGGCAGGGAGCTGCTTACGGTGGAAGTCTTCTATCCTGCGGGCGGCAACGTCCAGCGCATCCAGCAGGTCCTGGCTGACCTGGGCGCGGGCCTGAGCGACCTCATCCGGGGTAAAGGCAAGGGTCTGGGGTGTGACGGCAAGGTTGTCAAAACGCTCTGTCAGGGCGCACAGGGCGGCATCGCCCTCGCGGCGGACGGCGGACAGAATGTCGGCCACGGGCTTGTTGACTTCCTGGCCCTGTTCTTCCCGGCTGTCCAGCAGGGCGGTAAAGGCGGTTTCGAAATCTGCGTCGCGTGTATCAAGCCGTTTCATGGGGTATTGTTTGCCTTACACATTTTCCGTCGCGGGGGAGAGTGCCGTCAACGCCGCGCGAAAGCGCGACAAAATGCTGCCAATGCGTTCCGGCTGGGTTTTCAGCGCGGTTCTGTTCACAATCAGGCGGCTGGTGACATGGGAAATGGTTTCCACTTCCTTCAGGCCATTGGCGCGCAGGGTGGAGCCGGTATCAACCAGATCAACAATCAACCGGGACAGGC